>JBQEBC010000030.1:0-8725 GCA_052106035.1 Leucobacter sp.
ACGGCCTCGTCAGCGAGCTCAAGCGCGCGATCCGCCACTCCCGCATACACGGCCGCAGTGAGCAGCGAGAATGCGGAGAAAATACCGAGGATCAGCGGGTGCCTCCCCACCAACGGCTCAACGCGGGCAGCCACGTCAGCCGTTGTTATCCGCACACCATCAAGCTTGGTTGCCCAGCTCTGCGTGGCACGCATGCCAAGCGTGTTCCAGACCCCCGGTTGCGTAATCGTGCCTTCGCTCAGCCCGAGTGAGGCCTGCGCAGCGGTACGTGGCACACCGCCCTCAAAGGCGTCCCTCCGCACGAACCCGAATACTAAATAGGGCTCCTCGCCGTCGGGTTCACAGCGGGCGTGCACCCCGAGCCGCGTCCACACGGGCGATAGCGTCGTGAATACCTTCGCGCCAGATACGAGATATCCGTCGCTGTCAGGCGATGCAGTCGAGAACGCATCCATGAGCACTGCTTCGTTCCCCGCCTCCGAGATACCGAACGCAAAGATCTCTCCCGCGAGCGCATCACGCAGTACCCAATCGAGCGACCCGTCAGAATCCCCACCCATTCCCCGGTCATACAAGAACCTCGCGACCTGCACCCACACCAGGTGCATATTCACTCCGAGTGCGGTCGCTGGGGCATGCTTCGCAAGGATGCGCTGAGCAACAATGAGCTCTTCGAGACTCAGCCCCGATCCACCCATCGATTCGGGAACCACCGCAGCGAGATACCCACTCGCTTGGAGGTCGGCGAGGTCTTCAGAGAAAAAGCGATTCTCTGCGTCATATTCTGGCGCTCTGGCGCGCAGGCGCTCGAGCAGGTCAGACGGAAGAAGGCTGGAGATACGATCAGATGCCATATCTCCAGCCTAGAGTGCCGGGCGCCGCTGAGGTCAGCGCACAGTCACTGATTCCGCTTGATTCCGCCCCGCCTCTATTCTTCGAGCAGGTCGGTCACGAGGGCCGCGATATCGCTGCGTTCACTTCGCGTGAGTGTGACGTGACCGAAAAGCGGGTGGCCCTTGAGCTTCTCAATGACCGCCGCAACTCCGTCATGCCTTCCGACCCGCAGGTTATCCCGCTGTGCGACATCGTGGGTGAGCACCACTCTGGAGTTCTGGCCAATGCGGCTCAACATTGTGAGGAGTACGTTGCGTTCAAGCGATTGAGCTTCATCGACGATCACAAACGCGTCGTGCAGTGAGCGGCCCCGAATATGTGTGAGTGGAAGCACCTCAACAAGATCACGGGCCACCACCTCGTCGAGCACGTTCTGCGACACGATTGATCCGAGTGTGTCGAACACTGCTTGGCCCCACGGGTTCATCTTTTCTTGCTGGTCGCCAGGGAGGTACCCGAGCTCCTGCCCACCCACGGCGTACAGCGGCCTAAACACCATTACCTTGCGGTGCTGTTGACGTTCGAGCACAGCTTCAAGCCCGGCAGCGAGCGCGAGCGCTGACTTACCGGTTCCCGCACGCCCACCGAGCGACACAATACCTACCGTCGGGTCCAGCAACAGGTCGATCGCGAGTCGCTGCTCTGCGCTTCGTCCATGAACCCCGAAGACTTCGCGATCACCGCGCACGAGCCGAAGGGAGGTCTCACCATCGACCCGAGCAAGCGCCGAACCGCGAGGCGAGTTAATAATGAGTCCCGTACCCGAGGTGAGTTCGCGTACCTCTTCGACTCCTTCGAGTCGCTCCGCTTCGTACAGATCATTTATCTGGTCGTCGTCAAGATCGACCTCCGCAGTTCCCGAATAGCTGTCGTCGCCGCTTTGATCGTTGCGGTACTCTTCTGCACCAAGCCCCAGAGCCGCTGCCTTCACGCGCATCGGGAGGTCTTTCGATACGACCGTCACGGCGAGTCCCTCGTTTGCGAGGTTCTGAGCGACTGAAAGAATTCGCGTGTCATTGTCGCTCAAGCGCATGCCACTCGGCAAGACGTCCTGGTTCGAGTGGTTCAGCTCGACTCGCAGAGTGCCTCCGGCGTCCCCCACTGGCACAGGGAAATCCAGTCGAAGATGCCGCTCACGCAACTCGTCAAGCCGCCGAAGGGCTCGTCTGGCAAAGTACCCGATTTCGGGATCATGCCTCTTCTTCTCCAGCTCAGTTACCACCACGATAGGAAGCACGATGCTGTGCTCCGCAAAGCGGAAGATAGCGGACGGATCGCTGAGCAATACCGAGGTGTCGAGCACGTACGTGCGCTCCACCTGAGAAACCGGCTTGAACTCATCTGCCGCAAACTGCTGGATGGGTACTCGGGTATCGGCCACGGTGGCTCCTTCGCTCTGCCGGATGATTCCGGCGAAACGAGTCGGCCGCAGCTTTCCGAGGGTGGCTTTGGCCTCCTCAACCGGGCGGATTGCCCAGTACTGCACACGCTACGCCTCACAAGTAAACGTAGGGTTTCGACACGCTGGCTGGCAAATGGCGTCATCGAACAGGGATATGATTCAGCTATGACCGACGCACGTATTTTACGGACCCGCGCAGCACTGCGCACTGCCGTAATCGAATTAGCATCGCAGAAGCCAATTGGTGAAATTTCGGTTTCTGAGCTCGCTGCGCACGCGAAGATTAATCGCGTCACGTTTTATAAGCATTATGAGTGCCCAGGTGATGCACTCACTGACGCACTCGACGCAGAAATTTCGTTGGCGAGAGAGGCTGCTGGGGAGCGACCAAGCGATGTCGACGCATATGCCTTTTACGTGCAGATTCTGTTGGACCATCTCGAAGCTCGTCCCGATTTGTACACCATCGCATTTAATGATCGCATCATCGGGATGGTTCCGCTGATGATTTCGCGGAAGCTCACCGCTGTAGCAGAGGAATACCTCACCAAACGCCGGAAGCAGAAGCCGGCGATTCCAGACATCGATATAGATGTCGCAGCGGCGTCGATCGCATCAGGCACAATAGGTGCTATCTGGGTGTGGATTCTCGAGGGTGATGTCGGACGAGAACGCCTCTTCGAAAACCTGTGTCACCTGATGCCTTCCTGGTTCCCCGCGGAGACCACGCCTCGCGTCTAAACTGAGTGGGTGAGGCCGTCTGGGTGAGCGGACGCAGGCTTTGATGCTTTCGGTGCGAGTTCTGGTTCTTTACTGAACTGGCCAGCGACGAGCAGTGCGACGATAGCCAGGGCGACGGCTATCCATCCGGCAACGCCAAGCGGATTCACGAACGCAAGCGGCAAAGAGGTGCCAGCTGCGGCCACAAGCGCGAACGCGCCGGCTGCCGCGTTGAGCGATCCGTGAGCGAGGACAGCGGGCCACACCGATGCGCTGCGCAGGCGCGACCAGCCCAACAGGATTCCCCAAGCGATACAGCCTACGGTCATCAACGCAACACCGCGCCAATCAAACAGACCAAAATTGTGGCCGAGCAAGATGAGCGGGCTGTGCCACAGACCCCAGATCGCTCCGCTCAAAATCAAGGCGGGCCATATCCCAAGTGGGCGGAGTGTCGGAAGTAGCCAGCCGCGCCACCCGATCTCTTCTCCGAATGCAGGAATCATATTGAGAATTGCACCGAATGGAATGAGCGCGACCTGAATCACGACAAGCGTCTGTACGCTCATGCCTATCTGCGCACCGCCGAGCGCCTCTGCAAACCCTGAGAAGTGCACAAAATCTGGTGTGAGCCAGCCGAACGCAATCGCCACTGCGAGGCTCATTGCTACGAGCACAATCGGGGCAAACATCGCTCCGACGATGAACCACACCACCCGTGCTGCTGGCCGAAGCGGCCAAAGCCCGAGATAACGTGCTCGGTGTTCTCGCGGTGACTTGCACACAAATACCACTACGAGCATCGCCACTGCGGGAGTGAACATCACGGCGATGGCTATGCCCTGTGCGAGAAGTTGTGTGCCGACGTTCTGGCTCGCCGAATCAGAAGGATCGATACGCCACAGCGGAAGTGTGACGAGCCAGGCAAGCCCACCCGCAATCACGACAAACAGGACGACAACATTCCAAGGTACGCGGGGAGGTCGATCGGCTCGGATCAAGGCGTGCACGTTCAGTCCCTCTCGTCAGCTGTACCAGGCTGCTCCAACATATCGTGAATGCGCAGCCATGATCTAGGTGACGCGTTCAGTACGCGGTGCCCGAGAGGGACTCACACAGCGGGTTTAGGTGCCTTGACGATGGGCGGATCTTTATGCAGGTCGCTCTCGCCATGTGGTTCATGAAGAGTATGCAGTACTCCCTGCATATCGCCGTGTAGAAGGTTGTCTACCAACACATCTATTGCGAAAGCGTTCCGTTCCCCCTCCGGAAGATGAACGCGAATCCCGGTCTCGGAGGGGCGTTTCTTATCGTTCATATCCTCAACATACGCCTGCAACCCGGTAAAAGACAGCATCGCTTTTTTCGTACGAGAAACGTTACGCGCTGCGCTCCGTCTTGCCCGCGTCTTCTTCAATTACAGATCCGCTTGCCGACCACGGGAAGTCGATCCACAGGTCGGTTGCTTTCCAGGCATAATCGGGTTGAATGACCGTCGTTGGCTTGGTGTAGATCGTGACCGACCGCACTTCTGCCCCCTCAGCCTCGAGGAGTTCGACGGCAAGCTTCAGCGTGCGTCCACTGTCTGCCACGTCATCGACCACGAGCACACGTCGCCCAGTGAGATAGCTGAGATCGAGATTCGGCGGGAGGATCTCCGGAGCGTCAAGCACGGTACCAATGCCGGTGTAAAACTCAACGTTCAACGCCCCGCAATTCTTTGCGCCTAGCCCGTAAGCGATTGCCCCTCCGGGGAGAAGCCCCCCGCGAGCAATTGCGACGACGACTTCAGGCGCAAACGCATCAGCGACAATCTGGCGTGAGAGTTCGCGCGTTGCGTCTCCAAAGCCGTCCCAGGTCAGTACTTCGCGTTCCGTGGTCATGCCGCGCCTCTCGCTCATTTTCGATTGATTGCGCGAGCGCGCTCATGCAATCGAAAGTGTTAGTTTATCGCGCTGTAGTCCCAGAGAATTGCTACGGGATTTGATAGCCTGCGGCTTCAAAAAGCTCGTACCACTCACCACGCGAGAGCGTGAGATTGGCGCCTTCAACCGCTTCACAGACCCTTCCTGCACGTGTGGTGCCCAGAATCACTTGCATCTGCGCAGGGTGACGCGTGATCCATGCGGTGGCAATTGCCGTTGGAGTGGTCTGGTATTCCCCCGCGAGACGTTCGAGTACCCGTTGCAATTTGGCGAGCTCCGAATGATTAAAGATATGTCCGTTGAAGAACCCACGCTGAAATGGGGACCATGCCTGCAGAGTAATTCCATGAATTCTCGAATACTCCAGCAGACCACCATCGCGGTCGGCCGATTGCGGAACGCCTTCCATGTTGACCGCAATGCCATGCGCGACAAGCGAAGCATGGCCGAGCCCGAACTGCACCTGATTCGCAACGATCGGTTGCGTCACGCTGATCTTCAGTAGCTCTATTTGTTGTGGCGTGTGATTCGATACTCCGAATGCGCGAACTTTTCCGGAAGATTCGAGTTCGTCGAATGCCCGTGCGACCTCGTCAGGTTCAACGAGGGTGTCGGGGCGGTGCAAGAGCAAGATATCGAGATACTCAGTTCTCAGGGCCGCAAGCGACCCTTCAACCCGGCGCACGATGTGTTCGGCTGAGAAGTCAAACCCCGGCACCCCAGGCGTGATGCCGCATTTTGTTTGCAGCACGATCTCTTCACGCTCACTTGCTGTGAGACCGAGCACCTCACCGAAACGCTTTTCGCACCCGTGCTCTCCGCCACCATAAATATCTGCGTGGTCGAAGAGGCTCACACCAGCGTTTCGTGCTCCGTCATACAGTTCACGAATGTGGGCGTCATCGAGAGTTGCAATACGCATCATGCCAAGGCCGATGCGTGCGCTTTCTGATCCACTCATGGGTGCTCCTTTGCACTCTTACTCGCGTCGAAGTGTGCTGTAAGTGTATCGAGGTAGGGGCGAGGCAATGCTAGAAGGTAAGCATGACCTTGATCGCCCTCCGCTCATCCATCGCACGATAACCCTCCGCAGCATCACCGAATGGCATCGAAACATCAAACACTTCGCCGGGGTGAATCTTTCCACTCATGATGCGTTCAACGTGGTCGGGAAGATAACGGCGCACAGGGGCAGGGCCGCCATGCAGATGCACGCCAGACCTAAAGAGCAACTGGCCCTCAAGTTCCACTCCGTGTGAAACTCCAACGAAGCCGACGTGGCCACCAGCCCGCGTTGATGAGATTGCCTGCAGCATCGATTCTTGCGTACCCACGGCTTCAACCGTTGAGTGTGCGCCAAACCCGCCTGTGAGTTCCTTGATGGCCGCGGCACCGTCTTCGCCGCGCTCCTCAACAATGTCAGTGGCACCGAATTGAGCGGCGAGTGCTTGCCGGTCGGCGTGACGCGACATCGCGATGATGCGTTCGGCGCCAAGCTGCCTGGCCGCCAATACTCCGAGCAAACCCACCGCGCCGTCTCCCACGACCGCGACAGTCTTTCCTGGGCCTGCCTGCGCAGCATCGGCAGCGAACCAACCTGTGCCGAGCACGTCGGACGCGGCGAGCAAGCTCTTCGTCTGCTCGAGCGTTGGCTCCCCCTGCACCTTCACGAGCGTGCCGTCAGCGAGCGGTATGCGAGCCAGTTCAGACTGTGTCCCGATTGAACCCATCCCAATTCGGTGAACGCAGTGCGACTGGTACCCAGCGCGGCAGAGTTCACAGGTATTATCCGATGCGAAAAATGAACCGACGACGTAGTCTCCCACGGTCAGTTCGTGCACTGCGGAGCCGACTTGTTCGATGATCCCGACGTACTCGTGTCCCATCTGGCGAGGGCCTTTCGACGGGTCGATGCCTCGGTACGGCCACAGATCAGACCCGCACACGCACGCAGCGGTCAGACGAATAATCGCGTCGGTGTCCTCGATCAGCGTGGGATCTGGCACCTCCTCCACTCTGACGTCACCTGGGGCGTGCAAAATAACCGCGCGCATGTGCTGCTCCGATCAGTTTCGTATTCGAACGTGGCGCTTGCTTCGACATAGTGCCACGAGCTACAAACTCCACCTTATGACCCGAGGCGACGATGCGCGAGGCTATCGTTTGCAGCGCTGTACTGATTGACTGCAAGTGCGACGATTCACCCGTGACGTCCCGAACCGGCGAGAGGAACACCATGCGCCCTTTTCTTGACAAAGTTGCACCCGAGGCCTGGAAGGCGGCAGGAGCTTTTTCGATTGCGATTGGCAAGAGCGCATTGGATCGAGGGCTCACTTCCACCGAGAGCGAATTGATTAAGGTGCGTACCTCGCAGATCAATGCGTGTGCCTTTTGTTTGAATCTTCACACCGGCGAAGCCCGCGATGCAGGCGTGCCTCAGCAAAAGCTTGACATGCTCGCTGCGTGGAGGGAGACAGACCTCTACGACGACCGGGAGCAGGCGGTGCTCGCAATCGCAGAGGCATCCGCAATATTGCCGCTCACCGAGGAGGCCAAGGCCGACCTCGCTGGCGCGCAGGCCGTACTCGGAGAGGACACGTTTGTCGCGGCAGAGTGGGTCGCGGTTGCGATAAACGCGTTTAACCGCATCTCAATACTGAGTGAGCACCCCGTCCGCAAGCGCACCGAGTAACCGCTCGTCAGTCGCTTCGTAACTCCCGGAATACACCGGGAGCTACATGCGTTTGCATATATATGGGCAATGTTTACGGCAGTCTGGTTATCGGTGCGGGCCAAGCTGGGCTATCGGCGTCGTATCACCTCTCGCGACTTGGAATCTCGCATCTCGTGCTCGATAGCAACGGAAAACCGGGCGGTGCATGGCAGCATCGTTGGGATGCGCTCACCATGGGCGATGTGCACGGAGTTGCCGAACTTCCCGGATCCACGCCGCCCCCGCGTAACGCCCAACGAGCAAATCAAGCAGTGCCCGCATCTTTTGGAACATACGAACAGAAGCATGCACTCCCAATTGTTCGCCCGGTTCAGGTTGATCGCGTTGAGAACGACGGAGAACTTCTTCTCGCACACGCGGGTAATCTCCGTTGGCGCGCCCGCACACTTGTGAACGCAACGGGCACCTGGACTCAGCCATTCATTCCGCACTACCCCGGCAGCGAGCACTTTCGCGGTGAACAGCTACACACCGTTGGCTACCCCGGCCCAGAACACTTTGTGGGGAAGCGCACGCTCGTCGTCGGCGGAGGCGCGTCGGCGGTTCAGTTTCTCGGCGCCCTCGCCCCGCTCACCGACACCGTGTGGGTCACGCGCAGAGAACCCGTGTGGCGCAGTGATGACTTCACACCTGAAGCAGGCATCGCCGCCGTGGCACTTGTTGAGCAGCGCGTCGCCGCAGGCCTTGCGCCAGAGAGCGTCGTGAGCGTCACTGGCCTCATGCTGCGAGAACAGGAACGTGAAGCTGAACGACTCGGAGCCTATGCCGGGCGCCTGCCCATGTTCGAACAGATCGAAGAACACGGTGTGCGCTGGGCCGACGGATCGTTCGAACAGGTCGACGTGATCTTGTGGGCGACAGGCTTTCGGCCGGCAATTGGGCATCTCACCCCACTGCAACTTCGCAGCCCACACGGCGGTATTCAACTGGATCGACACGGACGCGGCACCGGCGCCGTCGCTGATTCACGCGTTCAACTCGTCGGATACGGCCCGTCAGCGAGCACGATCGGGGCGAACCGCGCGGGGCGATCCGCCGCGAACGGAGTGC
>JBQEBC010000030.1:8825-13378 GCA_052106035.1 Leucobacter sp.
TCAGCGAGCACGATCGGGGCGAACCGCGCGGGGCGATCCGCCGCGAACGGAGTGCGGCAATATCTCAAACTGAATGCGGCGTCTGGGCGTGTGCGTATGATGGGAAAGTCAGCGTAGACCACCGTTAGGGGGCGTCGTGAAACGCAGAAGAGCACGCGTAAATCGTGGGGCAATTGGCCTCATTGCCGGGACCGCGGCACTCGGCGCCGTCGCCGCAGCAACACCTCGTACGCCAAACTCTACAACTGGCTTGGTCATGGGGAATTGCTCGCCGAACCTCCGGCCGACTGGAAAGCTGCTTGGGAGTACGCAGACCCACATAAATTTGGGATCAGGGAGCGGCTACTCGGCTAAGAGCAACTCAGCTCTCGAGTAACTCAGCCGCGTCGCGCCCAGGCAGAGCAACCGTCACCTGCGTGCCCCACGGATCCTGCGTGATGATCGAGTTTCCCGTGTCATGGAAATCGAGCTGCTGAGCCCGATACCTATCGGAGAGCTCGTCGAGGTCAGCACGAGTCGGGAGGGTGATCGAGAGGTCCCCGAGACCAAGCTGCGAACCACGTGGGCCTGCACCGCGACTGTTCCAGGTGTTCATCGCAACGTGGTGATGGTAGCCGCCCGCAGCAGCAAAGAGTGCACCTGGGTAGTTCTCTACCGTGGGGTCGAGACCGAGTGCATTCACGTAGAAGTTACGAGCGACTTGCAAGTCACCTACCTGGAGGTGAACGTGCCCGACTTTGCCCGACTGCCGCTCGACATTCGCGAGAATGTCTTCGTCCAGGTGTTTCTGGAGATACGCGTTCGGATCAAGGAAGACCGTGTCCATGCGAAGATCGCCGTCCGCGTACTGCCACTGATCTCGGGGGCGGTCGACATAGAGTTCGATGCCGTTCCCCTCCGGATCGGTGAAGTAAAACGCCTCACTCACTAGGTGGTCGCTTGAACCGACGAACTGCGCGCGCGGGTCCTGTGCCGAGCGAAGCACTGTCGCAGACAGGCTCGCCGCGTCATCGAACAAGAAGGCTGTGTGAAACAGCCCTGCATCTCGCTGGCTTCCAGCCGGAAGGTCTGGAGTGTGTATGAGCCGCACGAAAGGTGTGGCGCCACGACCGAGCACGCGATGCACCTCGCGCCCCCGGCTGCGCTCTTCGATCGGGGTGAGTGCGAGCGACTTCTCGTAGTAGTCACTCATGAGATCGAGATCTGCCACACGCAGACTCACTGCGTCCATCTCGAGCCCTGCGGTAAGCACAGACTCGTTGGGGGTCGCCTGCTGATCCATTGCTACGTCCTTCTCCTGAGCTTGCATGAGATGAGTCGTGTTTCAAACTCCCCATGAAGAATTACTTGTGGGTACAACAAACACACTACACGATCATTAGTTGCAGTGGCAACTAATTGGTATACTGGCCACATGTCAGCTTCACTCGCCCACCCAGAACGCGTCGCCATCGCTCGGCTGCAAGCGCTTCTTGAACTCTTGCCAACGGCGCTCGACAAACGGTTGCGCCCCGCAGGCATCACGGCGTTTGAGTACACCCTGCTCGAGTCACTCGCGGAGTCGACGGACCAACGCATGCGCATGAGCGAGGTTGCGTCGAAGGCCAACGCTTCTCTCCCCCGGATCTCCCGCGTCGCAAACTCGCTCGAGCGCCGCGGACTCACCGAGAGATCTGCTTGCGCGGAAGACGCGCGTGCGACGAACCTCGTCCTCACCGAACGCGGCGCCGAAGCGCACAGACTCTCGCAGGAGCTGTATGCGTCCGCTGTTCGCGAGCTCGTGCTCGACGGCCTTGAACAACTGCCTGGTGACGGAACCGCCCAACTCTCTGGGATCGCGTATGCAGTACTCACGAGCCTTGACCCGCGCGGAACGTTCGCAGGCGGCGAGCCTGCGAACGCGTGCACGGCAGATCCGATAACTCCCACAGATTCATGTGCCGCGGACCCGCACGATGACATACGCGAGCGAGAGGCCGATTGCGCGGCGGATCCAGCCGGAGAACCAGTACTCACCAGCAGCTAACCACCCACTTCTCGGGTAAGTTGGTCTCTGCATGAATACAGTGACCATATCTACCGACGGCCGCAAGCGATATCGGCCTGAGCCCTCGGTGCTGACCGCGCTCAAAACCCCGCGAATCCTCACTCGAGAGGTGCTTGCGGGGCTTGTAGTCGCGCTCGCTCTCATCCCCGAGGCGATCTCCTTTTCGATCATCGCTGGGGTAGACCCGAAGGTTGGTCTGTTTTCGTCCTTCATCATGGCCGTGACGATTGCATTCGTCGGGGGTCGACCCGCCATGATTTCGGCCGCGACCGGCGCAGTTGCGCTCGTCATCGCGCCCGTCGCCCGCACATACGGGATGGACTACTTTATTGCGACGGTATTACTCGCTGGCGTACTCCAAATCGTGCTTGCGGTCTGCGGGGTCGCAAAACTCATGCGATTCATTCCGCGCAGTGTCATGGTGGGGTTCGTAAACTCCCTTGCGATCCTCGTCTTTATCGCTCAGCTGCCACATCTCGTGGGCGTCCCTTGGCTGGTCTACCCACTTGTCGTCGTAGGCTTGCTCATCCTGGTTCTCTTGCCAAAAATCACGAAGGTTGTTCCAGCACCACTCATCTCAATCGTCATTGTGACCGCCGCGGTCGTTGTGTTTGCAGTGAGCGTGCCGACCGTGGGCGATCAGGGTGAGCTTCCTCGAAGCCTGCCTGAACTATTCATCCCAAACGTGCCACTCACGTGGGAGACCCTCACGATCATCGCCCCGTACTCACTCGCCATGGCCTTCGTTGGGCTCATGGAATCACTCATGACGGCGAAGCTCGTTGATGAGGTGACAGACACCCACTCCAATAAAACGCGAGAGTCTTGGGGACAGGGTGTTGCCAACATCGTCTCGGGGTTCTTTGGCGGCATGGGCGGCTGCGCAATGATTGGCCAGACCATGATCAACGTGAAGGTGTCTGGCGCTCGCACTCGCATCTCGACCTTTCTCGCCGGCCTCTTCCTCCTCATCCTCATTCTGGTGCTCGGCGATGTGGTGGCGATCATCCCAATGGCCGCCCTTGTCGCGGTGATGATCATGGTCTCGGTCGGCACTTTCGACTGGCATTCGATCACTCCGTCAACATTGAAGCGCATGCCCAAGAGTGAAACGTTTGTCATGCTTGCGACCGTCGCGGTCGTTGTGGCGACGAATAATCTCGCAATCGGTGTCGTTACGGGGGTGTTCATTGCCTCGGTCATGTTCGTGCGTCGCGTCGCACACTTCGTGACCGTCGATCGTAAGATCGATACCCGAGACGGGCAGGAAATTGCTCACTACACGGTAACTGGTGAGCTGTTTTTCGCGTCAAGTAACGACCTCACCACGCTCTTCGAATACACGCGTGACCCTGCAGTCGTCATCATCGATATGCGGCACTCCCATATTTGGGATGCATCCTCGGTTGCTGCGCTTGATGCGATCGTGACGAAGTACGACCAGCTAGAGAAGAAGGTCGAGCTGCTCGGAATGAATGAGCACACAACAGCGTTCCATACCCGACTGACGGGAGAGCTTGGCGGCTAGGGCCGCCAAGCAACATACACGTGGTGGAGAAAATAGATAAGCGCGCTGTCGGAGAACTCGGCGCCCTACTCCTTGATGCGGGCATGTCTGTCACTGACACTCGCGTCACCCTGGTCGACAGCCTGCCGGTTTCGCTGCGCGATGAGATCAGCATTTCAGTTCTGCCCGCGAACGTGTTTGTTGGAGATGTGGCGACTGCCGACGCATCGATCGTAGAGTCCCCCAAAGAAGACCTCTCGCTCGCGCAATCGGCGCAGGCACACCGACTCATGACCCTCCTCGCAGCACAGGAGATCGAGTTACAAGAAGCTGCATCGCATATAGATGCAATTCGCGCGCAACGGCCGAGGCGCCCGGATCTGCGCTGGGTCGTGGGCAACGCGCTCACCGCGGCAGGACTTGCGACACTCTTCCGTTGTCCGTGGTGGGCGATCCTCCTCTCCCTCATCGTCGGAGTGTTTGTCGGACTGGTGACGACGTGGGTGCGCAGGATCCCCGGGTCAGTCGCGATCTTGCCATTTCTTGCCGCGTTCACTTCGACGTTGCTCGTCGGTGCGGCCACCTTCTGGCTCGACGTGGGCCAAGTGCCCCTCTTTGCTGTGTGCGCGCCTATCGCGCTGCTCGTTCCAGGCGCGCTCATCACAAACTCGCTCCTTGAGCTCACGTCAGTAGACACGGTGACTGGCACGTCACGACTCATTTACGGCACAATTATCCTCGGCTTTATGGCATCAGGAATTGCGGCCGGAGTGGCCATCACAGGCTTGCAGATCAACGGCGCCTCGGCTTCACGCATTGGCGAAACCATCGCACTCACCTCACTGGGCACGGGCTGGTATGAACTCCCTGCCACCTGGTTTGCATGGGTGGGGGTCGTGGCGCTCGGTGTCGGAATCGGCGTCGCGTTTGGCGCGGATCGCCTCCTCATCGCGGTCACCGTCTTCATGATGGTCATCACCTACGCACTACTTGTCGGGC
>JBQEBC010000030.1:13478-33247 GCA_052106035.1 Leucobacter sp.
CTCATCGCGGTCACCGTCTTCATGATGGTCATCACCTACGCACTACTTGTCGGGCTCGGAAACCTCATCGGTGATATCGCGGGAACAGGTGTCGCGGCGGGCATCTTGTTCATCGCCGCCCGTCAGGTCGAACGCACCACGGGCATCGCGCCGGCTGTAATCTTCTTTCAACCTGCGTTTCTCTTACTCGTCCCGGGAACAGTGGGGCTCGTGGCACTCATGTCGCTCGAGGGCAATGCGCTCTTTGCTGCGCTCGCCACCTTCGTCAGCCTGTGTATCGGCACAAAAGCAGGGGCTATTGCCTCCGACTTGTTTCGTGCACACCTGCGTGGGCGAAACAAGCTCTCGCCCACGGCATCGTAATTTCTCCGCCTCAGCCCACCTCTACGCGTTGAGCGCAGGTTTCGAACAGCATAGGCAATACTGGTTCGTATGGATACTGAAACGAGCATGCGCGCAATCAGCCAGAACGAACTTGGCAGTGTTGAGGTACTCAAACTCATCACCCAGGAACGGCCACGTCCCCGCCCGAATGAGGTGCTGGTGCGCGTGCACGCCGCGAGCGTCAACCCGACTGACTGGAAGCATCGCGAAACCGGTGGGTTCCTGGGCGAACCTCCGTTTGTGCTCGGGTGGGATCTTTCAGGGACCGTAGAGTCCGTCGGTATCGGGGTGGCTCGATTCCAGCCGGGTGACGAAGTATTCGGCATGCTGTCGTATCCGTTTAGCCACGGCGCCCACGCAGAGTATGTGAGCGCGCCGGCCCGGTTCTTCGCACGTAAGCCAGAATCGGTGGATCATGTGCAGGCCGGCGCATTACCGCTTGCCGCCCTCACCGCATGGCAAGCACTCGTTGAGTACGCTGATGTGCAACCGGGGCAGCGTGTCCTGGTCCATGCCGCTGCTGGTGGGGTTGGCCACCTCGCCGTGCAGATCGCAAAAGCCCGCGGTGCTTATGTAATAGGTACCGCGAGTGAGCCGAAGCACGACTTCCTGAGAAGCATCGGCGCTGATGAATGCATCGATTATCGGTCCACTGATTTCGCGCAGGCTGTCGATAATGTCGATGTGGTGCTCGACACGATTGGCGACGATGTTTCAATGCGCTCGCTTGGAATCTTGCGCCAAGGCGGTATCGTCGTTTCTATCCGCCCCACTGGGCCGCAAGAGTTTTATGACGAGGCTGCACGCCTGGGCGTACGTGCGCTGCGCATGCTCGTTGACGCGTCGGAGGCAAATATGCGCTCTATCGCTGATCTCGTCGACTCAGGCAAACTGCGCGCGACAATTGCGAGAACGTTCCCACTTGCAGAGGCGGCAGCAGCGCACGCGCTCGGTGCGACGAACCGAAATACTGGAAAGATTGTGCTCACGATGGAGTAGGCAAGGAAACCTTATTACTTCACGAGACTGAATCCTCGCTGAAATACCATCTAGATGCGTCCTTGTAGACTTACAACTGATGAATACTTACTGGAAACGCACCCTGGCCATCACGTCTATTTCAGCAGCAGCAGTCTTCGGACTTACCGCGTGCGGCGGAGACTCCACCGCACCGACATCCTCTTCTTCCTCCGAGCAGGCTGAAGCACCAGCCTCAGGAGACCAGCTCACCGTTGAGAACTTTGCCGAGCGCATCTCGAAGGCTCAGCTTGAAGCAGGCACCGTGCACAGCGAAATGTCAATGACGCTGGGTGAACAGGCTCAGACCATGAGTTCCGACCTGCAGCTCGCAGAAGATCCATCACAGATGAAGATGAACATGACCATGACTGCACCGAGCGCAATGGAAATTCGCCTCGTCGACTCGGTGATGTACATGAACATGGGCGAGATGACCCAGAACAAGTTCATTGCTACTGATCTCAACTCTCCGGAGGCTGCCCAGTACGCCTCGATGCTCAGCCAGAGCAACCCGCAGGAGCAGATGGAACTGTTCGCAAGTGCAGTACAGGATTTCCAGGTTTCAGACGAGACTGTTGAGATCGACGGCGTAGACACCTATGAATACACGCTGACTCTCGACACCGCCACCTTGCTCGAAGGTCAGAACGTTCCTACCGAGGGCGTCGAGATGCCCGAGACCGTGAACTACGTCATGAACATTGGCGCCGACGATCTCCCACGTCTTATGATCTCGGATATGGGCGGCACCCAGACTGAAATGACTTACACCAAGTGGGGCGAAGAGGTCTCGATCGAGGCCCCGTCAGCAGACGAGCTCATCGAAATGTAAGCAGTCTGCTCTTCTCCACGAGAGCAGAACGTCCCGGATCGGCACCTGCCGACCCGGGACGTTCTGCTTACCCCGAGTTCGATAGCATTAGTCTGGTAGAACCACCGCACCCGCACAATGGAGAGCACGCATGGCTAAGCCGATGAATTCTGAGATTCTGGACACCGAGATCCTGAAACTCGAACACGTGGATTTTGTGCGGAACCACCGTCACATCCTCACCGACATCAACCTCACCATTCGCCCCGGCGAACACTGGGCGCTCATCGGCCCGAATGGGGCGGGCAAGAGCACGATCATGAGTATGTGTGGAGCGGTGAATCATCCCTCCGGTGGCAGCGTATATGTACTCGGTCACAAACTCGGCCGGGTTGACATCCGATTTCTCCGACAGAAGATTGGTCACGTCAATCCACGCCACCCGCTCCGTTCCGCGCTCACAGGGCGCCAAGTCATGCTGACTGGCGCAACCGGTACTACCGAGCTCATGATGCGCTGGGAATCAGACGTCGACATTGACGCGCGCATTGAACACCTCGTCGATATGCTCGACATGCACGAGCTGCAGCACCGCAACTGGGAAACCATGTCGCAGGGTGAACGCGGCCGCACGCTCATCGCACGTGCGCTGCTCACTGATCCACCGTTGCTGCTATTGGACGAGCCCTCAACCGGTCTCGACGTCGCCGCACGCGAGCAATTTCTCACGACGGTTGATGAGTTGCACGCAGCCCAACCCGACCTCGCCACACTCTTAGTCACGCATCATCTCGAGGAACTTCCCGAGACCACTACTCACGCAATGCTTATCAAGGATGGACGCGTACACGCTGCTGGCACAGTCGGTGATGTACTGACGACCGAGCTCGTCTCCGAATGTTTCTCTTACCCAATTGAAATCGATCTCCGAGATGGCAGGTGGAACGCACGCGCGAGCCGGGTACGTTCCCCAGCAACAGCTTGAGCACGCGCATCGCCCTATGAGACACTCGGGGTACGTGAGCGAGAGGAGAGGAAATGAACTCACTCGCCCGCGTGCTCACGGTCGGCCACTCGACCCACCCCATCGATGAGTTCATTGATCTCCTCCATGGTGCTGGCACCACCTGCCTCGTCGACGTGCGCACGCTGCCCGGCTCGCGCCGCAACCCTCAATTCAATGAGGAAGACTTGGCAGTGAGCCTTCAAGGCGCAGGTATCAAATATCTCCGTGAACAACGACTTGGCGGGCTGCGTTCGAAGACGCGCACGGTTCCGCCCGAAGTCAATGGCTTCTGGGAGAACAAGAGCTTTCAGCGCTATGCCGATTACGCACTGGGCGACGAATTCGCCGCAGGGCTCGCGCACCTCATCGAGCTGGCAGAACCGCCAGAGCTTCCCGTCATCATGTGTGCGGAGGCAGTCTGGTGGCGGTGCCATCGCCGCATCATTGCCGACCACCTCCTGGCTCGCGATATTCCCGTTGCGCACCTTATGCCCGACGGGCGCATTACTGAGGCGTCACTCACAAAGGGCGCGCACGCCACCGGCGACAACGACGGCGAAGTGACGTATCCGCTCTGATTAAGAAGACGCAGCTTGAGCTTCCGCGACAGAAACCAGCGCACCAGACACAGCTCCCCAGCCTTCCATGAACCCAAGTTCTTCATGCAATGCGCGTGCGTCAGCGTCAGCGTCACCGTGCCGAACGATGACACGGTACTCAGTACCTTCCGGATGGTCACCAAACACGATCTCAGCAGTGATCGCAACAGGCGCGGGTGGTGCCGGCCGCCACTCGCTATCAATCGCGTTTGTGAAGACCAGACGACGACCTTCTTCTACGACGAGAAATATGTCATCCGTGTGCGGAAAAAGTTCACCCCGTCCTCGCTCATCTGCGTCCCAAATGCACCGCCCGGGCGCACGTCAAGCCGGTCGACACGTGAGACGGTGGGTGCCGGAGTCCACCACTTCGCGAGCAGCTGTGGGTCTGTCCAAGACCGCCACACAGTATCGCTAGGCGCATGGATCACTCGCTGCAAAGTGAGATCATGATTCGGGTTGAGATTCATTGTTCAGACTCCTTGCTGTGGAGAAGAAAAGTATCACACTGCACGCAGGGGCCTCATCCCTGTATCGTGAAGTCCGGGCCCAGCACTGGGCGTCCTCCCCCACGAAGAAGGGCACACTCGAATGAGAAATTTGCTCCATGTCTCCTCCGATGATTTCTCTCACGATGCACCGTCGGTATTGCTGCTGTTGCACGGGTATGGTTCACACGAAAATGATTTGACTGGACTTATTCCAGCACTCAATCTCCCCATGCCGTGGGCTTCACTTCGAGCACCCATCGATCTTGCCGGTGGCGGCGCCGCATGGTTTGAGATCACCACGCCCGGAGTACCTGATCCAGCACCAATTGCCGCGGCGACCGATGCCATTTGGTCATGGATCGACGCTCACCTCTCTCCCGAAACGCGTATCGTGCCAATCGGGTTCTCCCAGGGCGGGCTCATGGCAAGTCAGTTACTGCGCACCCGGCCAGACCGAATAGATTTACCGGTCATACTTGGCGGGTTCATTCTCGGTGGCGAACAACCCGCCGATGAAATTCTCGCTGCTTCTCAGCCCCGTGTCTTCTGGGGTCGTGGCGCCGACGATCAAGTTATCGCTGCAGCTGCGATCGCGCGCACGAGTGACTGGCTTCCCATCCATTCGACCCTGTCCGAACATATTTATCCCGGTCTCGGTCACGGGGTGAGCGCGGCCGAAATAACTGATGTCAGGGTCTTCCTCTCTACATAGCGGGCCCGGGAACACGGCCAGGCTTCGTGCCTTGTAGACTCCTCAGTGGCACTACTTGAACTTGATGGAGTGAATGAACTTGGAGTATTTTCTCGCATCGTTGCCGATACTCCTGGTTATCGTGTTGCTCGTTTTACGTGTTCCATCGTTGATTGTCGTGGCCGTCGCAATTGCATCGGTCTTTGTGTTGAGCGTTCAGTTTCCGTTGCAGCCGTCACTCGTAGTGAGCGCGCTGCCATCCACTATCGAGCTGTCAATCACGCTCGCACTCATCATGTTCTCCGGCATCGCGATCGCGAATTTCCAACTCGTCTCGGGAGCTCAAGCGGCGATCAATGGTTGGTTGAACCGTCTCGTAGCAAACCCCGAGCGAGCCGTGCTGTTTTACGGGATCGCAATGGTGCCGCTCATTGAATCGCTCGTGGGCTGGGGCTTAGGCGTCATCATTGGCATTCCAATGTTGCTCGGTGCTGGGCTTTCAAAATTGAAAGCGATTCAGATCGGTTTGCTCGGCTTCATGCTTTGCCCCTGGGGCTCGTTCTCCCCCTCGCTCATCGTGGTAGCTGAACTCACGGGTCACAGCCTGAAGTCGGTCGGTACGGTCACCGCGTTATACAACGCCCCAATTATCATCATCTTGGCAATCGCAATTTTACTTGTTATGGGTGGATCAGGGCCCAAGGGGAAGCTCTGGTTCGAGGCACTTGCCGCGGCTACCTGCATGGCGCTCGCCCTGGTCGCTACGAACTACTTCATTGCTCCATCGCTCGCCGGCGTCGTCGCCTCGCTAGCCGCATCTACCGTATTCATCCTTTGTGCCAGGTCAGAGCGAGACGGGTCTCACCGCCCATCACAGCTGGTGTGGCGCGGCTTGATTCCGTACGCACTCGTGCTGCTCGGGTTGACTGTGAGCACAGGCCTTTCTATAATCATCGGTTCATCGCCGATTACAGAGGTTCTCACTAACCCAGCGGCCTGGCTCACCCTTGCAGTGCTGATCGCGCCAGCGCTCATGAGAATACAAATACGAGCTTGTCTACGATCGCTTGCAACGAGCACGCGCGCATGGGGGTCGGCATTCAGCGTCACTCTGCTGTTCGTGCTATTCGGCATACTTCTCAGTCTGAACGGCATGGGATCAACACTCGCAGAAGGGATCGCACTCTTAGGCGGGGCCTTCGCAGTGCTGGTGCCAGTGAGCGGCTTTGTTGCAGGGTTCGTAACGAGTTCAAATACCGCGGCGGCAGCAATGTTTAGCGAGCCGTTGAATGCCGCTGCCGCTGGCATCGGGGCTGACCCGATGCAAGCAGTCGCGGTGCAGACCGCTGCCTCTGGCGCTGCGGTGATGTGCTCACCCGCGCGTGTCGAACTCGCGCGGCACACGGCAAACCTCATTTCGCCGGCACATGATGAGGAAGTGACCGTTGCCAGAATCTTTACCCCGGTGCTGCTTGCCAATGGGATCATCATTACCGTGCTCGCGGTTCTCAGCTTCATATTCTTCGCATAGATTCACATAGTGCAGCGCGTCACTCGATCCCGGAAGCTTCAACACGCACTCACTGTGACCGTTATAACAATCTGGTCATTCATCCTGACGACACCATTCGGACACCCTTGGATAGGTATCCGTTTGCGCGGTTTCTTTAAGCTCAGCCAGGTGCCCGCACTTAGAGCATGCGCACCCGCATGCGGGGCGAAACGAGAGGAACACTGTGATTCGTCGCAATCTGGCCACCACTGGAGTTATCGCAACACTTGCACTACTTGGGCTCACGGCCTGCAGCACAGGCACTTCCGCAGCAGCAGACTCTGATGCGGCAACGGCCACCAGCGCAGAAAGCTTCGGCGGCTTTGATGCGCTTGTCGAGGCGGCACAGGCTGAAGGGGAGCTGAACGTCATCGCTCTCCCTGAAAACTGGGCAAACTACGGCAAGATTATCGCTGCTTTCGAGGAGGAGTACGGCATCGAGGTGAACTCAGCTTCGCCTGATGTGTCGAGTGCCGAAGAGATTCAAGCTGCTGACAATCTCAAGGGACAAGACACCGCACCTGACGTGTTTGATCTCGGCACCGCTGTCGCTCTCGAGAGCCTCGACTACTTTGCCCCGTACCAGGTACAGACTTGGGAGGACATCCCCGCTGAGAACAAGGAGGCCTCCGGCCTGTGGGTGAATGATTACACCGGCCTCATGTCGGTGGGCTATAACACCGACCTGGTCGAAGCGCCCGAAACGCTGGATGACCTGCTTGGCGCAGATTACAAGGGCTCGGTCGCGCTGAACGGCGATCCAACCCAGGCTGGCGCTGCGTTCGCAGGCGTGGGTCTTGCCACGATCCAGAGCGGTGGCTCCCTCGACGATTTCCAGCCCGGCATCGATTTCTTCGCTGAGCTGAATGATGCCGGTAACTTCCTCACCGTCGACCCCACTCCAGCGACTATCGCTTCGGGCGAAACTCCGGTGGTCTTTGACTGGTCATACAACAACATCGCCGAGAAGCAGAATGTGCCTACTTGGGAGAACCTCGTGCTCCCGGGCACAGCCTACGGCGCCTACTACAACCAGGCGATTAGCCTTGACGCGCCTCACCCAGCAGCAGCTCGCCTGTGGCAAGAGTGGATCTTCGGCGACACTGCACAGAACCTCTATCTCGAGAGCGGTGCCTTCCCGGTACGTCTCGTCGCAATGGAGGCCGCCGGCACCGTCGATGCCGCTGCGTTACAGGCTGCAGGCGGTCTGCCCGCAGAACTCACCGGAGCAGATGAAGCTCAGACAGAGGCCGCAAACGCACTTCTCGCCAGTGCGTGGCCGAACGTTATCAGCTAACACAGAGGTGAAATTTCGGGGTCAGACACGTGTCTGGCCCCGAAACGCTGTGTAGGAAGGAACACGCGATGAAGTGGTTGGGCCTCACCCCATTTGCCCTGTATGTGCTCGCATTTCTTGCATTACCCGCTGTACTCGCAGTCGGTACTGGGTTCTTTGACAACGATGGCGGGTTCACACTCCAAAACTTCGCAGTCCTAGCTGAACCAAACATCATGAGTTCTTTCTGGGCGTCGATCTGGGTGAGCGCTCTCACCGCAACGATCGGTGCCATCGTCGGAGCACTGCTGTGTTATGCGATGCTCGGGGCGACATCCAGCGGCTTCCTCAGCCGCGCCATCAACGCAGCTTCGAGCGTACTCGCGCAGTTCGGAGGCGTCATGCTCGCCTTCGCGTTCATCGCGACGATCGGTATCCAAGGAATCATTACCGTCATACTTCGTGATCGGCTCGGGGTCGATCTTTTTGAGAATGGGGTATGGCTCTACCAGCTCCCTGGCCTCATCCTCCCCTATCTGTACTTCCAGATTCCCCTCATGGTGATTGTCTTTTTCCCTGCGGTGCAGGGACTCCGGCGCGAGTGGGCTGAAGCGACCGCGACGCTCGGTGGCGGTTCGTTTACCTACTGGGCGAAGATCGCGGGACCAATCCTCGCTCCCTCTTTCCTTGGATCCCTGCTGTTGCTCTTCGCAAACTCGTTCTCGTCGTACGCGACCGCAGCAGCGCTCATCAGTCAGGGCGCACAAATCGTTCCGTTGCAAATTCGTTCGGCCCTCATCGCTGAAACCGGTGCGAGCCGAGCAAACGCTGCGGGGGCACTTGCGCTGGGAATGCTTGTGGTCATGCTGGTTGTCATGCTCGGGTATTCGGCATTGCAGCGTCGCGCATCAAGGTGGCAGCATTGAGTGAGCGACGCGCAAACCGGGTAATGTTCGGCACCCGTGGCCTTCCGCCGACTTGGGCGCGGAGAACCATTTTTATAGTCGTGATCGGATTGTTCCTGATCCCGATCTTCTCGATGCTGTGGTTCACGTTTCGGTTGCAAGGTGGCGGAATCGGGATCGATCATTGGGTGAGTCTGTTCAATCCGGAGAACGCTCGCACGTACCGCAATCTCGGCACTGGCATAATGAACTCGTTGCTGTTGGCTGCGCTCACCATCGGCATCGTCTGGGTGTTATTCCTCCCAACAATCGTGCTCGTGCATTTGCAGTTTCCGGCGCTCAGTCGGGTCTTCGAGCTCCTCACAATCTTGCCTATCGCGATACCAGCCATCGTGTTGGTCGTTGGGTTCGCCCCGTTGTACCGAGTGCTCGTGCCACTCACCGGTGGTGGAATTTGGACGCTCGCGCTCGCATACGGTGTGCTCGTGCTGCCCTTTGCATATCGCGCAATAGCCGCAAACCTCCAAGGAATGAACGCGCCAACGCTAGCGGAAGCCGCCCGAACACTCGGCGCCAGTTGGTTCACGGTTCTCGCACGCATTATCGCGCCGGGGCTTCGAGCGGGACTCACGAGTGCGACGCTCATTACCGCGGCGGTCGTGCTTGGAGAGTTCACGGTGTCGTCGCTGCTCAACCGTGTAACCATGCAGGTCGCGCTTGTCGAGGTATCAAAGAGCGACCCGTATGCCGCGGTCATCACCTCGCTACTCTCACTCATCATTGTGTTCACCCTGCTCGTGTTCTTCGCATCATTCGACGCGAAGAACCGACCGGGAAGTAAGAAGAATCGGAAGAAGGAGGTCAGCTCGAATGGCTGACACCACGGCACAATTGGCAATGCCAGGAACTCGCATCACGTTTGACCGAGTGACCAAAGCATTCGGATCGAACACGGTATTGCGCGGTATCGATCTCAATGTAGCCCCGGGAGAGTTCGTTGCGCTTCTCGGCCCATCGGGTTGCGGTAAAACCACAATGCTCCGGTGTCTCGCGGGGCTCGAGCACATTTCCGATGGTCAGCTCACAGTCGATGGGAACGACATCGCCACAACGCCTGCGAACAAGCGGGATATGGGGGTCGTGTTCCAGCAGTATTCCCTCTTCCCCCACATGACTGTGCGGCAAAACGTCGAATTTGGTCTGCAGATGCGTAAGGTGTCGCGCGCCGAGCGCACGTCGCGCGCGCTGCAGGCACTCGAGCTCGTCGGGCTCGGAGATCTCGGTGAGCGATACGCACACACACTTTCAGGTGGTCAACAACAACGTGTGGCACTCGCGCGTGCGCTCGTGATCCGGCCACGCGCGCTACTGCTCGATGAACCACTGTCTGCGCTCGACGCAAAGGTACGCGTTCGCTTGCGCGACGAGATTAAGGCCATTCAAACTGAGCTGGGCATTACCACTATCTTCGTGACGCACGACCAAGAAGAGGCACTTGCAATTGCAGATCGCGTTGCCGTGATGAGAGCGGGCGTTATCGAGCAACTCGGCACACCTGAGGAGCTGTACCAGAGCCCTGCAAACTCGTTCGTCGCCGGGTTCATCGGTGAGTCAAATCGGGTAAACGGTGAGCTCCGTGACGGCGGAGCCGAGCTACTTGGGATGCGCCTGCCCGTGGTCGACACTTCTGGTGTTGCCGAGGGTGCCGAAATTACCGCGTTCATAAGGCCCGAACACCTGTCGTTAGTCCGCCACGGTTCAACCTCAGAGCACGCACCGCACACGGTTGCCGGCCCTGAAGCGATCGTCGTCTCGAGCGGATTTCTCGGGTCACAGCGTCGCACCGTCGTGCGGTTAGGGGGCGGTGAGCTACTCACTGTGCAGCACGCGAGCAGCGAGCAGTTCTCATTTGAGGACACCGTACAGCTGCGTTTCGCCGGCAACCCAGTCGCGGTCGAAGCGCGATAGGGTTCCCTCATGATCGCAGTACTCACGTTCGTCCTATTGATCGGCCTGCTGGCGCTCTTCCAGCTTGCGCTTGTATGCGGTGCACCGTGGGGGCGATTTGCTTGGGGAGGACAGCACACAGGCAAACTCCCCTCGAGATTCCGGATTGCTTCTGGAGTGGCCATCCTCATATACGCACTGATTGCGATGATCGCGCTCACCCGCGTGAGCCTCGTTCACGTACTGCCGAGTGCGCTCGCCTACGTCGGCATGTGGGTGGTATTCGTGTATCTCGTACTTGGGGTGCTGATGAATGCGATCTCACGGTCGAAAGCAGAACGTTTCACCATGACACCGGTCGCCCTCGTACTCGCCGTATTGGCGCTTCTCGTAGCGCTCAGCGATCCCATCTCAGCGTGAAGTCGCTGCGGTCCATATCGGATCGCAGCGAACGCGATGTTTGCTTGCTCGTTACATTCACGTCATCTTGCGCGGATAGAAATAGGGAGACGGCCTGAGTCGGGCTGCCTCCTGCCATTCACTGGCATCTCCGTATCTAGCCAAAGGAAATGATGCGTTCTTCCCGCACACGCCGCGCGCCCTGGGTCGCAACGGCCGCAGCCCTATCCTGCGCGATCGTTCTCGCTCCAGTTGCCGCGCAAGCAGCGATTGTCGATGCCCCGATCTCATACAGCGCAGAAGCTCCAGCGATCTCGCTTGCACCGATTGGAAGCTACGAAACCGGCATCTTCGATGAGTCGGCTGCCGAGATCGTGCAAGCGCACGGAGACCGGCTCTTCGTCGTAAATGCGCAGGCGGGCACCGTCGACGTCCTCGATTATTCCGATCCAAAGAACATCGTCAAGCTGTATTCAATTGCTTCCGTTGGAGTGGCGAACTCCGTGGCAATTCGCGCGGATGGCCTCGGCGTCATCGCAGTCGAAGCCCCCGTCAAAACTGACGCGGGCCAGTTGGTGTTCTTCGACGCAACCGCCGGAAGCGCGGAAGCGGCCATGCTCGGCGCAGTCACCGTCGGCGCGCTTCCTGACATGGTGTCAATCTCTGCCGATGGCGCTTACGCGGTCTCAGCGAACGAGGGTGAGCCTTCTGAGGATTTCACCGTTGATCCAGAAGGTTCGGTGAGCATCGTGACCCTGCCCTCGGCAATTGCCGTTCCGTCACAGGACGCTGTGCGCACCGCTGACTTCCACGCGTTTGAGCCGGGCGGTACGAAGACACTTCACGAAGATGTACGCGTATTCGGCCCCGCCCCGCACGGAGATGATCTTCCGGTCAGCCGAAACCTCGAACCCGAGTACATTGCGATCGACGGCACGACGGCCTACGCCGCCCTGCAAGAAGCAAACGCCGTCGCGGTAGTCGACCTCGCCGCGGCTGAGGTGACCGCGATCTGGCCGCTCGGTTTCAAGGATCACGGTGTCGCAGGTAACGGTCTCGACACGAGTGACAAAGACGGCATGATCGACATCGCCACGGTTGAAGGCCTCAAGGGCATGTACATGCCAGATGGCATGAATGCGTATTCTGCGGGCGGTCAGACGTACCTCGTCACCGCGAACGAGGGAGATGCTCGCGAGTGGGGTGATTACGCTGAGTCGGTTCGAGTGAAAAACCTTGCGGCTGACGGTTACGGCGGAGTCTGCGAGAACTTCTCAGCACTTACCAGCGACGCCGACCTCGGTCGCCTGAACGTGTCGATCGAAAACGGCTTCAACGAGGCATCCGGGTGCTATGACGAGCTCTACTCGTTCGGTGCTCGCTCGTTCTCAATCTGGTCAACCGACGGTACACAGGTCTTCGATTCCGGAGATCAGTTCGAGCGCATAGTGGCCGAAGCAGCACCAGAATTCTTCAATTCAAGTCACTCGGAGTCGAACTTCGAAGGCCGCAGCGATGACAAGGGCCCGGAGCCCGAGAACCTCGCCATCGGCGAGGTTGGGGATCGCACCTATGCGTTCATTGGCTTTGAGCGTGTCGGCGGGGTGGCAGTGTTCGATATCACTGATCCAGCAAACTCCACGTTTGTGAATTACATCAACAACCGAGACTTCTCCATCTCGATGGAAGATTCTGCCGACCCGGTCGCAGACCTCCCGAAAGCAGGTGACCTCGGGGCTGAAGGCCTTGCCTTTATCCCCGCGTCTCAGTCAACTACCGGTGAGCCGCTTCTCGCTGTCGCGAACGAGGTTTCCGGCACGGTCACCCTCTTCGAGATCGTGGATCCGAACGCTCCGACAACCACCGAGATTCAGGTACTCACAATCAACGATTTCCACGGTCGCGTCGAAGCTAACTTTGATAATGGCGAGGCGGGAGCCGCAGTGCTCTCAGGCGCAGTTGCCAAGTTCGAGGCGGAGAACCAGAACACCATCTTCGCTTCAGCAGGCGATAATATCGGCGCTTCGACATTCACCTCGTTCATCGCAGATGACCAGCCCACACTCGACGCGCTCGGCGTCGCAGGTCTTGACGTCAGCGCAGTCGGAAACCACGAGTTCGACCAGGGCTTCGCAGACCTGACTGACCGCGTGCTCGGCGCTGACGGCTATGACGGCGACCAGTACGGGCTCGGAGCAAATGTGTACCTCAAGGGCACCGAAACCCCTGCACTGCGCGAATCCTTTATCGAGGAGATAGACGGGGTCAAGGTCGGATTTATCGGCACCGTCACCCAAGACACCGCCGCAATGGTTTCACCCGATGGCATAAGCGACATTGAGTTCGGTTCAGAGCTGGATGCCGCGAACCGCGTCGCAGCAGATATCGCCGACGAGACGGACGTCATTGTGCTGTTGACCCACAACGGAGCAGCTGAATCGTCGTGCGATGCGGTCACAGGTACGGGCACCGACTTTGCTGACCTCGTGACAAATGCGTCTGGCGAGATCGACGCCATCGTGTCGGCTCACACCCACCAGTCATACGCGTGCAAAATTGAGGGCCCTGCAGGGCTTCGCCCGGTAATCCAGGCGCACCAGTACGGCACGACCCTCGGCAAGCTCGATTTCTCGGTCAACGCCGGGACGAAAGAACTCATCTCAGTCAGCGAGTCGCTCGTGCCTCTGGTCGCAGACAAAGCGCCGTTGTTTGACGCAGATCCCGCAATTGCTTCGATCGTGACCGAAGCAAGCAAGACAGCTGAGGTCATCGGAGCAGAGCAAGTGGGTAAGATCAGCGCCGACATACTGCGCGGGGGTACCGCAGGCTCTGACCGCGGAGTCGAGTCGTCGCTCGGCAACCTCGTCGCTGACCTCTACCTCTGGGCAACGTCGAACGCGAACTACGCTGGCACTCACGCGCAGATTGGCATCATGAACCCGGGTGGTCTGCGTGCAGACCTGCTGTATGGCACCGATGGCACCATGACGCTCCGCGATGTCGCAAACGTGCAGCCCTTCGCAAACACGTTGGTCACTGTTGAGCTCACGGGAGCACAGCTGAAGAGCGTGCTCGAGGAGCAGTGGCAGCCCGATGGCTCGTCGCGCCCAAAGCTCCACCTTGGCGTGTCCGAGGGCTTCAGTTACGTGTACGACAACGATGCGCCGCGCGGTGAGCGGATCCTCTCAATGACCCACCTCGGTGAGCCGGTCGATGCAGCTACCACTTACACGGTCGTTACGAACTCGTTTGTGTCAGGAGGCGGCGATAACTTCGTCACCTTCGCGGCAGGCGCGAATCACACCGACACCGGCCAGGTCGACCTCATTGCAACGGTCGACTACTTCGACGCGCACGACGTCGTCAACCCGGCACCATTTGGCCGAGCAATGCTTTCGACCGGCGGCGAAACTGACCCCGACAAGCTTGGCGACTGGGCCGAGGTTTCAGTTGGGTCGGGCACGGTCGAGCAGGGCGGCACGCTCGACGTGGAGGTCTCCGGGCTCACAGAGGGGCAGCAAATCAGCGCGACGCTATTCAGTGATCCACTGTTCGTGACGGGTATTCCAATAGCCGACGCTGCCGGAAACATCTCGTTCAGCGTGTCAATCCCCGCGGATTTCCAAACCGGCGCGCACCGTCTCGTGGTCACCTCGGCTGGTCTTGCACCGATTGAGGTCGGCGTCACGGTCACTGCCGCAGCTACCGCAGCCGGGCCCGGAGCCGGGCTAGGCGACGTGTTGTCGAATACCGGATCAGCATTGCCGATCGGAATCGCAGCGCTCGGAGCCGTGTTGCTGCTGGCAGGCGCAACGACGGTGCTACTCCGACGACGTCATCAGGCTGAGTCCATGTAACCTCACCGGCGTCATTCGGACAGCGTCACCGTGCGGCTCTCACTTTCGGGTGGGGGCCGCACGCGTGCGCTGCGATCCGCTGCCGTCGCCTAGTTTTGCGAAGAATAGCGTTGCTTCAGCTGAACCTGTGTGCGCTGCGATGACTCACGTTTAGCCTTGCGAGCCGCGGCCATGAGGTTCAGTGCTTCCACCAGGATCGCGAAGACCATCGGCCCGTAGATGAAGGCCTTGTCAATGTGGTAGCCGAATCCTTCCGCAATCAGGAACACACCGATGAGCAGCAGGAACGACAGCGCCAGCATTTTCACAGTTGGATGCTTGTTCACGAACTCGAAGATGAAGCGCGCCGCGAACAGCATGATGCCGAAGGACAACACCACGACTGTGATAATCACGATCATGTTCGAGGTCATACCGACGGCGGTGATGACTGAGTCGAGCGAGAAGACGATATCGAGGAGCAAAATCTGCACGAGAACCGAACCGAACGTGACCGTCGCGGTGCGGTTCGCGGCTTGGCCTTCCTCGACTCCCTCAAGTTTATGGTGGATCTCGGTCACAGCTTTGTAGACGAGGAAGAGCCCGCCCGCTATCAGGATGATGTCTTTCCACGAGAAGCCCAACCCGAACACCGAGAAAACTTCGTCTTGCAGCGTGATGATCCACCCTGCAAAGAAGACGAGCACCACCCGAATCACCATCGCGAGGGTCAAGCCAAGATTGCGTGCCTTTGCCTGTTGCTCTTTCGGCAGCTTAGAAGCGAGGATCGAAATGAAGATGACGTTGTCGACGCCGAGCACGATCTCAAGCACAAAGAGCGTGGCAAAAACGGCGATGAGGTCTGGGGTGATATCAAGGGAAAAGTCCACGAGCCAATTGTAGAACATCGACAGAGATCCGCTCCCGGAGTCAACGGCAATGCTCAGCGTACGAACAGTTCAAGACAAGGTGAATATTCGCTACGTGCCTGCAATCTGGGATTCTGACTGGATGCGTTTGTGTTCGTACATCGCCCGGTCGGCCCGCTGGAGGGCCGACTCAAGTGTTTCACCCGAGTTCATCTGCGTCACTCCCCACGACCACGGATGTGCTGCAGGCGCTCGAAGACGACGCATCACAGCCATCGCGTCATTCAGTTCAGCGCCAGGGAGGAGGATGACAAACTCGTCGCCGCCGAGACGACCAACGATGTCAGCAGGGCGAGACAGCGTCATCCACTGTGAGGTGAGCGTTCGAAGCACTGCATCGCCCGCAGCATGGCCCGATCCATCATTAATCGATTTGAATTCGTCGAGGTCAAGCAATGCAATGCTCACCGTGCACCCTTCCCTCGAGGCACGGTGGAGCTCTCTCCGTGCCTCCGCAAGGAAGCCACGCCGGTTGAGCACTCCAGTGAGATCGTCTGTGTGTGACTCGTGCCGAAGTCGCTTTCGTACGAACAGGGATGCTTCAAGACCAAGCCACGTGAACAGCACAGCACCTATGAGGTTCGCTGGCCCGAGCAGGCCATTGTTTCCCCAGAATGGACCCAAGATGAGTGCTGCGCTTACTGCAATCAGAATCAGGAATTCACCAGCGCGTGCGATGCGCGCACCGAAAAACCAGGAGAAATATATGGCCATGATCGGAAGCTCCTGCAGCGCGGCGATTGCGTTCTGCCGTTCGTCTGAGAAACCTAAGTAGTACACGGAGACCAACGCATGCGCGGCGATCATTCCAAAGCCGAGCCAAAACGGTAACTCCACACCGAGTAACACGATGACGCCAATACTCAGACAGACGAGAAGGATTCCGATTGACAGCCACACCTCGAATGAAGTGATGTCGGTTTCAAAGAGCTCTAGTGCGCCCAGCAGCCCGAACAGCAGCACGACGCCAGCTGTAACGACTGTGAAGATTGGCGTACGCACAATGAAGTGTTTCAACCACCGGCCAGGCAACCACCGCGGCCCTACTTCCCCTAGTATCCCGTTTTTCTGCGCGCGCATAGAACGCCCCCTTCCCCACCAATAGAATACGGCTATTGGCGAAGAGAGTTCGACCACAGCGATACAATGAGCCGTGGCCCCAATACAGACAGGCGCCTCCTCGCAACAAATACAGATTGTGTGGATATGCGGATAGTGTTCCAGCCGATCATCGATCTGACGGCATGGAGCGTCGTGGGCGTCGAAGCCCTCGCTAGATTTAAAGACGGGGTTGCGCCACCTGTTCACCTCGCCGAGGCAGAAAGGGTTGGCAGCCGGTTACAGCTCGAACTCGAACTCATTCGGCTCGCGCTCAGCACTTCCAAGCAGTTGCCCGAGAATCTCCTACTCACGATGAATGCTTCGGGCACGACCATGCTTCATGACGATCTTGAAGCACTTCTCGCGGGCCTCGAGCGTCGCTGGGGCCTCGAACTTTACGAGGGAGCTACGCCAGCGAACCTCAAGGCGATCCGCGATCGTATCTCACTCCTTGGTGGAGATCTACTCATCGATGATGCTGGTGCCGCCAGCGCCAATAGTGCTCGAATTCGTGAACTACGCCCCGACGTCGTGAAGATCGACCGCGAATTGTTCTGGCAATTGCGCACAGACAAACCCGCACGTGAACGTATAGGTGCCCTGGTCGCCGCTGCGCACGCGACGGGCGCGCAGCTTCTCATCGAGGGTGTCGAAGATGCTGCACATGTCGATCTTGCTCGGGAGCTCGGTGCCGAACTCGCGCAGGGCTTCTATCTTGGAATGCCAACACCCGCAGAGAACATGCACGAAATGTTGCAGGAGTTGCACCGGGGCCTCGGGATGAATATTCCGGGTCTCTGAGCGCCTACTCTGCCCCGTTGCGTCGCTTCACCCGAATTTTCGGGAAGACCTTGATGACCCCCAGCACTACATAGATCACCGTGTTGAGCACGACGAAGGTCGCCAAGGAGAATTCGTTCTCTGAAACGACAAAATCCCGATGAGATTTACATTCTCATCGGGACTTCTTTGGTCGGGGTGTTCTCCTCGTATGCGAAACAATTGGAACAGGGCTGGCAGCTGCTTCGAAGCGGAGACTCTTCCAGAAAACACCCAACAGCCAGCAATTAGAAGCATTGCCAGCAAAACCGGAAACCCCACGATCCTACGCTCGCATCACTGAAGAGCGGCTTCAGCTCGGGGTCGCCGACTACAGGGCCGGAATGCAGTTGTCAAGCAGCTCTCCGAAACTCTTGCCCCAGGTGTCAAACGCTTCAGCGAAGGCCTCAATCTTCTCTTGTTTCGATAAATATTCCTCGTCGTACATTTCGGCGAGGTCAGCGAGGAGTGTTACAGGTGCCGATTGCTGACAAAAAGGACATTGTCCATCTGAGTGCGCCAAATGGTCCCAGCCTTCCCGCACCCAGTCACTATTGTCGAGCTTTAGGATGAGCTCACTCAATGAGATCCCATCGCTCCCCACTATTTTCTCGCTGAGAAGCGAGTATCCATCCAGAGACTTTGCGTCGAAGGAACTAATGACTGGAAGTGGGCGCAGGTACCGGCTGCTGCATCGAATACGGCGTTGGCATCCCTCTTAAGAGCCTCAATTGATGCCACTGGGTCGGACCCCCACGCAAGAGGACCGTAGTAGATAGTGACCTTCGTAGTCCTACCCATACTCGACTCCAGCAAGAATTACGTCATACACGTCGAGGAGAGCACCTGGCTCCGCTGAAACCCCGTCAATCACATCCAGCCCTGTCAACGGTGCGGGTTCAGCGCTGGGAGCCATTTCAGCTTCCATCGTCAAACTTGTCTCGGCAGCTCTACCTACCTTGATGCCGTGGAACACAAGATGCATCCGACCCAAATCAACCAGGCCATAGTTATTTCGGAATGCCTGAATATTGAAGCGCAAGATGCACCGCTTCGCCCCATCAGTGCTCTGTCCGAGCAGTTCGTAATGTCCTTTCGCGGACATTAGTGCGTTCTCCAGCTCGGCAAGATTCACCGGCAGCTCGTCGATCTTCAGCATCGCAAGATACGGCGTGTACATCTTCATATACGCTGCTGAGTCACTGCGAGCTGTGACAGCCAGTCCCTCAAGCCGTTTGACACCTTTCAGGGCGCCTAATCTACGGAGATAGTCGGTCAGAATTGTGATGTCTCAGTTCAGCGGTGACACTTCATGTCTCAGGACATCGGTGACACTCTCTGCAGATCTGGGCTGACATCGAGGGCGTACTTCTTACTGAGGTATCGTGCGCTGATCTCTGCAACCGGGTAGGTAATAAGGTGATCACCGGCGGTCATGAAGAACGCGATGCTCTGTTGCTTTCGAACTGCGATTACTTCGAGACCAGTGAACTGTGCGCCGAGATGGTAGTTCGTTCCTTGGACACTCACCAGCCCGATCGTTGAGACGAGACGCGTCATTTCTCCGTCACCTCGATCAGCGCGAGCGGTCCGTCGGGTCCTGAGATCACGAGGAGCGACACTTGCACCAGGCGTCACTACAGGTTCGGGAATGACAGGTCTGGGCGGCTCCGCAATAGGGGTTGCCGCGTACGCTTGCGCGGGTGTGACCCGTCCGGGGAGGCCTTGGTGGGGTCGCTCAATATTGTAAATTCGGTCGAACTCATCCAGCTGCGTTTGGAGTTCTGCAAGCGTGTCACACAGAGGTTGTTTATCGAGCCATCGGAACAAGGTTTGATGGAAGCGCTCATTTTTGCCCTGCGTGGTCGGCTTATATGGTTTGCCAGTGATCGCTTCGACGCCCAGGGACGTGACATAGGTAACGAGCTGCCCGTTCCAGCCACGCCGTGAAGGGTTCAGTGCCAGTCCATTGTCCGAAAGCAACCTGCGCGGCACCCCATGAC
>JBQEBC010000031.1:0-32592 GCA_052106035.1 Leucobacter sp.
GTCGCAATGACCTCGAGGCCAGGAGCAAAGAGCTGCGCACGGATCAGGAGGGCCATGAGGCCACCGATCATGAACCATACGACGGAGCTGATCAGATACATGTATCCGATCACTTTGTGGTCCGTGGATGTGATCCACGAAACGATGATGTTACCCTTCTTCATCTTCTCTATCCCTCGTTACTCGTTCTCGGCCTTGGCACTATCACCGAAGAAGAGATCTTGGTTCGGGTTGTTGTCAGATCCGAGCGCACCGGTGTTGCCAGCCTCTCGGAGCGACTCAACATATGCGTCGTACTCATCTTGCTCTACAACCTGAAGTTCAAAGAGCATCATCGAGTGGTCCTGCCCACAGAGTTCCGCGCACTTACCCATGTAGGTGCCGGTCTCGGTGGGAGTGAAGCTCATGTAGTTCGTCTGCCCAGGGATCATGTCCTTCTTGTACAAGAATTCAACGACCCAGAATGAGTGGATGACATCGCGGCTCTCGAGCCTCACCTCAGTGGTCTTATCTACGGGCAGGTAGAGCACCGGCATAGTTTCGGGCTTAGCCGAACCGTTTGCGTCGGTTTCGACCTGCTTGCCCGAGAAGTAGACATCGTCGCTCAGGTAGTTAAAGTCCCAGGCCCAACGCTTGCCATAGACCTCGACCACATTCTCAGGATTGTCGTAGCGGGCTTCGATCTTTGCCTGCTCCTGAGCAGTAAAGGCAAAGAACCCGAGAACAAGAATCACTGGAACGACGGTAAAGAATGTCTCGATCGGCATGTTGTACCGCATCTGTACCGGCAATCCGGTCTGACCCTTACGGCGGCGATATGCGATCGTGGCCCAGATAATGAGCCCCCAGGTGATGACGCCGACGCCAAGCAAAACGATCCACGAGTTCACCCAGAGAGCGGTAATGCCCTCTGTGTGGTTCGTGGCGTGAGTTGACCCTTCGGGAAGGAACCCGCGCTGTTGTGCAGGCGTACAGCCTGCGAGCGCGAGTGCCGCGCCGATAGCAGCGGGTGCCGCGACCCACTTCATTACACGATTGGAACGCACCACATACCTTTCGAATGCTGACGGTTTACATCTACTCACGGCAGACGAAACTGATGACTACCTGTTAGCTTAGCGCGAAGCTGGGCGTTCCCCGAACGCAGGCGGGGTGTCGTGGCGATGCGCAAGAAACAAACTTGTGCTAGCTAAAGCTGTCTCCACAAGCACAGCTACCGGCGGCGTTGGGATTGTCGATTGTGAAACCCTGTTTTTGGATAGTATCTTCGAAATCGATCGTTGCACCATCGAGATATGGCACGCTCATTTGGTCGACGACAACCTGCACACCTTCGTAATCTACAACAGCATCGTTTTCGAGTTGCCGCTCATCAAAAAACAGCTGGTAGATAAGTCCAGAGCAGCCTCCGGGCTGCACCGCGATGCGAAGCCGAAGGTCGTCACGCCCTTCCTGACTCAGCAGGCTGCGTACCTTGTCTTGCGCTGTGGTGCTGAGATCCACTCCGTGCTCGCGAACTGCTGTGTCGTTACTCATGGCTTCCCCTCGTTCTACAAATCTTTGAATCAGATACGCTCAAGTCTACGCCTGACGAACGCGGTACGCTTGATATCTACAAAGGTACCCAGTATGGGTCAGTAACGAGAGGAAACCCCAGGCGATCATGAGCTCTGCTAAATCAGACCAGACGGCCGGATCCGCAGAGGAAGAAACCTCTGGAGCATCAGGCAAAGGCCGTCCGACGCCATCACGGCGCGAGGCACAGGCAGCCAATGCTCGCCCAATAGTTGGTTCGCGCGACAAATCTCTCCGCAAGCAGCAGCGTCAGACGCAGAATGAAGCTCGAGATCGCGCACGCGCCGGCATGATGGCTGGAGACGAACGATTCCTCACCGCACGCGACAAGGGGCCACAGCGCCGCTTCGTGCGCGACTATGTTGATGCCCGTTGGAACGCCGGCGAGCTTCTCATTCCCATCATGGTGCTGTTCTTGATTGTCGCTCTCTTCCCGGGGTGGATCCAGGTGTACGGCGTGTTCTTCGTCTGGGCGTTTCTGCTCATTGCGATACTCGACGCAGTGCTTCTCACATTTTTGCTCAAGCGAAAGCTTGCTGCAAAGTTTGGCGAAGATAACGTTCAGCCCGGGTATCGCTGGTATGGAGCAATGCGCGCATTGCAGTTCCGCATGCTGCGCATGCCGAAGCCCCAGGTAAAGCGCGGCCAGTACCCAAGCTAAGCGGTTGAGTTTTGGGCTCGCCACCCTGCCTTGTGCAGGCCTCGATTAATCCTGCGAGCCCAAAGCGGTCCTTCGTAAATAAACGCGGTGTAGCCCTGAACAAGCGTCGCCCCTGCTTCAAGTCGCACCAGAACATCTTCTGGTGTCGTTACCCCACCCACGGCGATGACGCACATTGATTTCGGTGCGGTCAAACGAATGCGCTTCAATACTTCAAGCGACCTTGCCTTCAGCGGTGCTCCTGATACGCCACCGGCTCCAATTTCATGGATGCGATCCGCAGATTCGACAAGCCCGTCGCGGGAAATCGTCGTGTTTGTCGCGATGATGCCGTCCAGGTCAAGTTTCACCGCGAGACCAACGATTCCGTCGATCTGATCGTCTGACATATCAGGAGCAATCTTGACCAACATGGGGGTCTCCCCTGACGCGTGTTTCACCGCGGTGAGCAGCGGCTCAAGTAGCTCTAGCTCCTGGAGTCCGCGAAGACCCGGGGTATTTGGGGAACTCACATTAACCGCGAGGTAGTCAGAAATCGGTGCGAGCCGTTCAGCACTCCACACGTAATCATCAGTTGCGTCCACGACTTCGGTCACGCGACTCTTGCCAATGTTCGCACCAATGATTGGTCGATGACGCCGCAGGAGCGCGCGCTCAATCCGGGGTACCGCCGCCGCCGAACCCTGATTATTGAATCCCATCCGGTTCACAAGACCCTTGTCTGCGACAAGACGAAAGCTCCGTGGTTTCGGATTTCCTGGCTGAGCATGTTTTGTCACAGTGCCTATTTCGACGTGCCCGAATCCCAGCGCCCCAAGCCCTTGAATTGCTTCAGCATTCTTATCAAAGCCAGCAGCCAGGCCAAAAGGGCTCGGAAATTCCAACCCGAGTGCGTGTACTCGAAGCGACGGGTCCGGTGCACAAAGCGTGCGAATGAATCCGCCAAGAAGTGGCATCGCCTGAATCGCAGTGAATGCGAGGTGGTGAGCACGCTCGGGATCCATCTGTTTAAAGACGGCATGGAAAAGCGCCGGGTACATTCGCACGCCTACTCCTCGTTTTCTGATGCGGTGGGAGCGGGCTCGTCATGCCCCTGTGCATGACGGAGTTCGCTAATTGCTGCTTCAAAGTCGCTGAGAGACTCGAAGGCTTGATACACACTCGCAAATCGTAAAAATGCGACTTCATCCAATTTGCGTAGGTGCGGCAGAATCGCGATACCAATGTCGTTCGTATCGAATTGGGCGATGCCACTCTGACGAAGTGATTCTTCAACCTGCTGTGCAAGTATCGCAAGATCTGCCTCAGTCACGGGGCGCCCCTGACAAGCCTTTCGCACCCCGCTCTTCACCTTTTCGCGGCTAAACGACTCCACAACGCCTGAGCGCTTGATCACCGTGAGGCTGGCAGTCTCGGTAGTGGTGAATCGCCGGCCGCACTCAGGACATTGACGACGCCTCCGAATAGACAGGCCGTCATCGGCCGTACGAGAATCAATCACGCGACTGTCTGGGTGTCTACAGAAGGGGCAATGCACTCTCTGCCTCTTTCTCAAATCGGGCGCGCACTGCCTCGCCGTGCGCCGGAAGTCCCTCGGCTTGCGCAAGTGCAATCAGCGGATCGGCAACGGTCGCAAGTGAGGCGCGGTCATAGTGGATGATTTGTTGCGCACGAAGGAACGTGTGTGCGCCAAGTCCCGAAGCAAATCTGGCCGTGCCACCGGTCGGCAGCACGTGATTTGATCCCGCAAGATAATCGCCGAGGCTCACGGGCGTTGTGGGGCCAAGAAAGATTGCCCCCGCATCGGTGATTTCCGAAAGCGTTTCCTCGGTGTCGTGGGTGTGGATCTCAAGGTGCTCCGGTCCGTAAGCATTACTCACGCGTGATGCAGTATGCATGTCGTCGACGAGAATAATCGCTGATTGAGGGCCACCGAGAGCTGTGCGAGCACGTTCGGCGTGGCGAGTGTCTTTGACGCGGGTGGCAATTTCACGTTGCACGCAGTCGGCGAGCTCCGGAGAGTTGGTGACCAATACCGATGCAGCGGCCTCGTCGTGTTCGGCTTGGCTGATGAGATCGGCCGCGATGAAAGCCGGAGTCGCCTCGCGGTCGGCAATCACGAGGATCTCGGTGGTGCCTGCTTCAGAGTCAATCCCGACAATTCCGTTTACTACGCGTTTCGCGGCGGCTACGAACACGTTCCCCGGGCCGGTCACCATATCCACGGGTTCGAGTCCGATCTCTGGAACCCCGTGCGCGAACGCAGCAATTGCTCCCGCTCCCCCTATGGCATATACCTCGGTGACACCGCACAGAGCAGCGGCCCAGAGCACTGCAGGGTGCGGAAGACCGTTGTTGTCGTGTTGTGCAGGAGAGGCAAGTGAGAGCCCCGGGACCCCAGCGATCTGCGCCGCGACAGCGTTCATAATTACCGATGAAGGATATGCGGCCTTGCCGCCAGGCGCGTACAGCCCAACGCGCGACACGGGTTGCCAGCGCTGCCGGATCACGGCACCGCTGTCGAGACGAGTTTCGCGATCTGAGGGAATCTGCGCCTGCGAAGCAATTCTTAGCCGCGTAATGAGTTCGCGAAGTGCCGCATCAACGTCTGGAGGGCAACTCGCTAACGATGCGGCAATCGCGTCCTCTGGCACGCGAAGCATATGGCCTTCAACACCATCGAAGTCGCGCGCTTGCTCCCGCAAGGCGGCCTCACCTCGAGTAGCAACGTCGTCAACGAGCGGGCGCACTCGGTCCACCGCATCGTTTGCACTCATCGCCGCACGCGGAACGAGCGCACGAAGTTCGGCGCGGGACAGGTCGCGACCCCTGAGGTCAATCGTTCTCATGAGCACTTGCCTATTCTAGCGATGTGCCGGCTCCACCATGCCGAGCCAAGCAAGTTCGCGCATCCCGTCGGTGAGTGCGTTCTTGGTCGACTCCGCGTCCACTTCAAGGAGTGTCGCGAGGGCATCCGCTAGTTGGCCCAGCGTGAGATCGCCATCGCACGCCCCGAGCGCTGCGGAGAGGAGCGGATCGACATCAATTCGTCGACCGATTGGTGCGCCAGTGACAAGTCGTATCGAGGTCGGCGCTTCTTCACCCGGACGGTGTTCGCGCTCTTCGGTGACACGTGGGTCGCGAATCCAGTAACCATCCAGCATCTCTGCCTGGGTCATTCGCTCAGCACGAACACCGGCAGCAAATGCTCGTTCCAACGAGCTGCCGAGGTCTCGCCCGGCGAACATCCCCATCGCCTGTTCTGTACGGATAACGCCTTCGGGCGCATCGGTCTTCTGCACCCTAATTGATCCGAGCCCGACAGCCACCACGTTACGCACAGCGAAGTCTTTCAACCACTCAGACATAAGGCTGGAAAAATCTGAGCTGCCCGGGCGTGCGCCACCATCTCTCGCCCAGGTTTCGGCGTATTGCGCAACATCAACTTGGTCACGCTCGATGACCCAAGCATCGAGGGCGCACCCTGCCGCAGTTGATGCGTCATCGATCCACTCGCCCACACGCGCAAGCCCGTTCCCACCCCACGGCGTTTCCCAGTTGGCGAGACACACGAGCATGCCACGATCTGCTAGATAAACTGGCGCCTGACGTACGACCCGTGCCGCAAGTTCATCGCCCGTCATGCCACCATCTCTGTACTCATACCGTTCGGGTGTACCCGCTGCTTCGTCTGCAGTTCTCGGCGTGATAACGAACGGAGGGTTCGAGACAATGAGATCGAACTGCTCGCCATGAACTGGGGCAAAGAGGTCACCTTGGCGAAGTTCGATGCGACCACGCATCTCGTTCAGCACAAAATTTGCCTCAGCAAGCATGAGCGCGCGGGAGGAAATATCGGTCGCCACTATCTTGCCTGGATGGTCTCGGAATGCCCGAGCAATTGCCATAGCGACGATGCCACAGCCTGTTCCGAGGTCGAGCGCGCGGGAGCCGGGTGCCGTACGTCCGTCTCCAAAGGGTGCCTGAGCAATCAAAGATCGCGTGGCTCCGCCCACGCCCATGACATGCTGCGGGTGTGCAGCGCCTCCGCGGAGGTGGTCGTCGAGGTCCGAGAGGATCCACCACTCGATCGTCTCGCCTGGTTCCTGTGCTGCGGGGTCAGGAAGCACGACAGGGTTCAGAGAGAGGGCAGCGCGGTACATGCCTGCTGCATTGGTGGTGACGATCCCAAGTTCGAATGCAGCTGCCGCACCAAGTTGTGGGAGTGCCAGTTCGAGGTCTGTCTCACTGACCGTTTCCCCGAGCAAAAATACTCGCGCAAGGGTTGCGAGCGCTGACGTAGCCGTGTGTGCAGACATTGCATCTGTTGTCAAAAGCGCATGAGATGCTGGCACAAGTACGCCGCGTTGGCGCGAGCGCTCAGCCGCGCTCCCCCATAACCTAACGATGTCGGCCGAATTGAAGCGGGCTGCGATGAGGTCAGCGCGGAGCCGTTCGAGGTGAGCTACATTCACGGTTTCAGGCTAGTACGGCTCAGTAAGCAACCGTGAACCGGGTGCGGTGGTGTGAGGCTTCTTCAACCTCATCGATGATGGCAACACCGAAATCGGCACCACTAATTGCAGACCGGCCTGAGTCATCGCTGAGGAGTACATCGCCGCCCAGACGATACTCCCCGCGGTACTCCCCAGCAGCGTGTGCCCCAAATTCTGCTGCTGGGCTCACGTAAAACCAGTCGAGTGGTCCTTCCCAGGCACGAAGATCGTCAAGCACTTCTCCCATTTCTATCGACTCAGCCAAGATTTCCGATGGAAACCCTTTGGATTCGAATAGCTTTTGCCCACCTTCTGAGACGAGCAGCGATCCGGCGCCCCCTATGACGCCGAGGCGCACTCCAGAAGATTCGGCTTCCTTTGCAATCAACGCGACTGCCGAGCGGACCTTACCCACCATGTTGCCGCGCGGTGGGATAGCTACGATAGCCGTATCGGCACCTAAAAGTGCCCGCGCTCGGTCTGCCGAGTCAAGGATCGATCCTGTCACATAACTGGCACCGGCGACCTGCATTGCTGACTCACTCCGGGAGACACTTTGTACATCAAGTCCTCGAACTACCGCCGCCTCGACAATATGTCCTCCGGCGAAGCCGCTTCCCCCGAATACAGCTAGCGATGCCATCGGTATTCCTTCCGCAAGTTTGAGCCGGTGCCCCAGGCAAGAATCAGTCAACGCAAATGCGTCACCTTCGAGGATACTCTTCGGTACTCCACTTGTTATACGAAGGCGCGGTCATGTGCTCGAACTGGGGAAGGGAGGTGTGTGGCGCCCGTGAGAAATTCATCGACAGACGCCGCAACAGCTCGACCCTCGGCGATCGCCCACACAATGAGCGACTGACCACGGCCCGCATCTCCCGCGACAAATACACCCGCGAGGTCTGTCGCGTAGTCCTGCGTGCGTTCAAAACCACCGTTCGCTCCCAGTGTGAGTGGGGCCTGTTGATCAGCCACAGGCTCGGGGCCGGTGAACCCCATCGCAATGAATACGAGGTCAGCTTTGAGGAGCCGTTCGCTGCCCGGAAGCGGTGCCCGACCGGACGTCGTGATGCTCGTTTCTGCAACCTTCAGTGCACTCACGTGCCCAAGATCATCAGCCATATATTCGACTGTCGACGCGAGGAAGGTTCGCTCCCCGCCCTCTTCGTGAGAACTCGACACCTCAAATAGCTTGGGGTGTACTGGCCAGGGTTCGGCATCGCTGCGAGTAGTACCGGGCATCTGCCCGATCGCGAGACTCGTCACTGAAGCGGCGCCTTGGCGATGCGCGGTTCCCACGCAGTCAGATCCTGTGTCTCCGCCACCGATTACGACCACGTGCTTTCCGGCTGCATCAATTGGATTTGGTGTTTCCCCGGCAATCAGCGCCCGGTTCGATGCGGTGAGGTACTCCATTGCGTAGTGGATCCCATCGAGTTCACGACCTGGAAGGTCAAGCGCACGCGGCACTGTCGCACCGGTCGCCACCACGACTGCGTCGTACCTTCGACGCAACTCGTACCAGGTCATATCGGTTCCGATTTCAACCCCGCATCGAAAGCGTGTGCCTTCCGCCTTCATTTGCTCAATGCGTCGCTCTATGAGTTGCTTTTCGAGCTTAAAGTCAGGGATGCCGAACCGGAGAAGCCCGCCGGGGGCGTCGTCTCGCTCATACACAGCAACCGTGTGTCCTGCTCTCGTAAGTTGTTGCGCCGCCGCAAGTCCGGCCGGGCCAGAACCCACGACAGCCACGGTGTGACCTGTGAGCCGTTCAGGCGGTAAGGGCACAACCCACCCGTGTGCGAACCCCTGGTCGATGATACTGTTCTCAATTTGCTTGATCGTGACGGCCGGTTGGTTAATGCCGAGCACGCATGCAGATTCGCAGGGTGCTGGGCAGGCGCGACCCGTGAACTCTGGAAAATTGTTCGTTGCGTGCAATCGATCGAGCGCTTCGCGATCCCTGCCACGAAAAGTGAGGTCATTCCACTCCGGTATGAGATTGCCCAACGGGCACCCCTGGTGGCAAAACGCAACACCACAATCCATGCACCGAGAGGCTTGTCTCGCGACCATCGTGGGATTGGCCTCATCAACCACCTCATGCCAGTCCATAAGCCGCAGCGCTACCGGGCGTTTAGGTGCGAGCTCACGTTCCCGAGTCTTGAGAAAACCTGTCGGATCACCCATTGTTCGCCTCCAAAATCTTTGACCATGCCTGCACCCCATCGGGATCGTTCCCGGCGTGCACCTCACGCGCGCGAATCTCAAGCACTCGCGCGTATTTGTGTGGAATGAGACGGGTGAATCGTGCAAACGCCCGATCTGGATCCACACTGATTTCCGTGAGCAACTGCTGTGCGCGTTCTGAACCGGTTTGTTCGAGGTGTCGCTGCAGCAGGTCATGCACCTGCGACTTTGTCTCGTCGCCAAGCGGTTCAAGCATGAGCGCACCACTTGCGAGCTCAGCGGAGTTCACGTTCAGCGGATCAAGGTCACACACGACTGCCTCCCCGCCAGACATGCCCGCACCAATGTTTCTGCCGGTAGGACCAAGGATGAGCGCGAATCCGCCAGTGAAGTACTCGAGCGCGTGGTCGCCGGCCCCTTCTACCACTGCGGTTGCACCTGATCCGCGCACTAAGAATCGTTCGCCGACGACACCTGCGATCCACAATGACCCACTCGTTGCCCCGTACCCAATCACGTTGCCTGCAATGACTTGGTCGCCGCTTGCGTGGCCCGCGTTTGGAGACGGGCGCATCGTAATCTCACCGCCAGAAAGCCCTTTACCAGCGTAATCGTTGGCGTCTCCGATAAGGCGGAGGGTGATTCCCCGAGGGAGAAACGCGCCAAGAGACTGTCCCGCCGAACCTGTGAGTGTGATGTCGATCGTTTCTGGGGCAAGCCCGTGTGCACCGAAACTCTTGGTGACCGCATGACCGAGCATGGTGCCAACCGCTCGATCAATGTTGCGAATCGGAAGATCAATGACCACAGGGTCCTGGAATTTCAGCGCATCGGCAGACATTTCGATGAGCGAATTATCAAAATGTGACGAAAGGTCGTGGTCTTGTGCGACTTCATGTTTACGTGGCGCATCTTCTGCAAACTCAGGCCCTCGGAGCACCGGCGTGAGGTCGAGGCCCTCCGCCTTCCAATGTGAGACTGCCTCATCAATGTTGAGTGCTCTGGTGTCCCCCACTGCCTCGTCAATTGAGCGATAGCCGAGGGAAGCAAGGATCTCGCGTACCTCTTCCGCAATAAAACGGAAGAAATTCGCCACATGTTCGGCCTGACCTGTGTATCGGGTGCGCAGTTCAGGGTTCTGGGTAGCAATGCCGACAGGGCACGTATCGAGATGACACGCTCGCATCATGATGCAACCAGAGACCACGAGTGGCGCGGTGGCAAACCCAAACTCCTCCGCTCCGAGCAGGGCTGCAATTACGACGTCTCGCCCGGTCTTCAGCTGACCATCGACTTGCAAGATAACCCGTTCACGCAGACCGTTGAGCATGAGCGTCTGCTGCGTCTCGGCCAGACCGAGCTCCCACGGAGATCCCGCGTGCTTGAGCGAGTTCATTGGGCTGGCACCCGTACCTCCATCGTGCCCTGACACGAGCACCACGTCAGAAAGCGCCTTCACGACGCCAGCCGCGACCGCGCCAATACCACCCTGTGAAACGAGCTTTGTTGAGATTCGTGCGGAGGGATTCGCGCGCTTCAAGTCGAAAATGAGTTGCTTGAGATCCTCAATCGAGTAAATGTCGTGGTGAGGAGGCGGAGAAATCAGTCCAACCCCGGGCGTTGCGTGCCTCGTACGCGCGATCCACGGATACATCTTTGCTGGCGGCAGTTGCCCTCCCTCGCCAGGTTTTGCACCCTGCGCGAGTTTGATCTGTATCTCGTCAGCGTGCGTGAGGTACATGCTCGTCACACCAAATCGCCCAGACGCAACCTGTTTGATCGCACTCCGACGCTCGGGGTCAAGCAGGCGTTCCTCATCTTCACCACCTTCTCCGGTATTTGATTTTCCACCGATCATGTTCATGGCAATTGCGAGTGTTTGATGCGCTTCCAGAGAGATAGAGCCGTAACTCATCGCACCCGTCGCAAATCGGCTCATAATTGCGTCGATTGATTCCACCTCATCGAGTGGAACCTGCGCTCGCACCGGAGCGAACTTCATCAACCCACGAAGCGTCATCAATCGCTCCTGCTGCCCGTTGACGCGCTCCGTGTACTCCGTGAAGATGTCGCGTCGAGCCGTGCGCGTGGCGTGTTGGAGCTTGTAAATCGATTCTGGATCGAAAAGGTGCGGTTCCTCTCCCCTGCGCCAGCGGTACTCACCCCCGGTTTCGAGCCGCTTCGCAGCAAAGGTAGCTTCATCGTCAGGGTAGGCACGGCGATGGCGCGTTGCAATCTCCGCCGCGATGACATCGATCCCCACCCCACCGAGGCGGGAGTGGGTGCCTGAAAAGTATTGATCGACGAGACCTTGCCCCAGTCCGATTGCCTCAAACGTCTGCGCACCGCAGTAGGAGGCAACCGTCGAAATGCCCATCTTGCTCATAATCTTGAGCATGCCTTTCCCGAGCGCTGTAATGAGACGAGTTACGGCCTCATCTCCATCGAGCGCGGACCCGTCAAACGCGGTGAGTTCACCTGAACGCACCAACGCTTCGACAGATTCCATTGCAAGGTACGGGTTGACTGCGGCTGCGCCGTATCCAATGAGTGCAGCCATATGGTGCACCTCACGAGCGTCCCCAGCCTCTGCAATAAGTGCAACTTCCATACGTTCACCCGAACGAATGAGGTGGTGGTGTACGGCAGATATCGCCAGTAACGAAGGAACCGGGGCGAGGTCTTTATCGGAGTCGCGGTCTGAGATGATGAGGAATTCAGCCCCCGCTTTAATTGCCGCACTCGCCTCCGCACACATTTCGGCCAGTCGGTCACTCAGTCCTTTCCCGTAATAGTCGACTGGGTAGAGGCCACGTATTGTTACGGTGCGTTCAGTGGATGGGTCCTCGCCAAAATGTTGGATGCGTGCGAGCGCATCATTGTTGATAATCGGGAAATCAAGGATCACCTGACGCGCATGTTCTGCTGAATGGGTGAGCAGGTTTCGTTGTGGACCGATGCTCGTCACAAGGCTCGTCACGAGTTCCTCGCGCAGAGCATCCAGGGGTGGATTCGTCACTTGAGCAAACTGCTGCACAAAGTAATCAAAGATCAGTCTGGGGCGCTCGCTGAGCACTGCGATTGGAGTGTCAGTACCCATCGCCGCGAGAGGTTCAGACCCATCGCGTGCCATCGGGGTGAGGAGTAATCGCAGCTCTTCCTCTGTATACCCGAATGTGCGTTGCCGGCGCACAATGGAGGCGGGTGGATGCACGAGGTGCTCACGTTCAGGCAAATCTGCGAGGTGGATTCTGCCGTGCTCAAGCCACTCTCCCCAGGGCGCGAGAGACGCAAGTTCCGTTTTCACCTCAGCATCATCTCGAATCACGCCTGTTTCGAGGTTCACCGCGAGCATGCGCCCTGGCTGGAGTCGACCTCGGCTTATCACGCGTTCGGGTGCAAATTCGAGGACACCAGTCTCACTCGCGATGACGAGAAGACCGTCACTAGTTGTCTGGAATCGGCCTGGACGCAGCCCGTTGCGGTCGAGGAGCGCAACGAGTTCTGCACCATCGGTCGCGATCATGGCCGCCGGGCCGTCCCACGGCTCCATCACAAGCGAATGGTATTCGAGGAAGTCACGGAGCTCGGGATTCAGTCCGTTCTCGGTTTCCCAGGCTTCCGGCACCATCATGGCGAGTGCATGCGGCAGACTGCGTCCCGCTTGGACGAGTAGCTCGAGCACCTCGTCAAAACTCGCAGAATCGCTCCCATCCGCGCTGCAGATCGGGGTGAGTTGACCGATATCGCCAAGCATCTCGCTCTGGAGCGCGGCCTCACGGGCACGCATCCAGTTGCGGTTCCCTCGCACAGTGTTGATCTCGCCGTTGTGAGCTACGAGTCGGAGTGGTTGCGCAAGGTGCCACGACGGAAAGGTGTTCGTCGAATATCTCGAATGCACAATGGCGAACCGAGAGGAGAACCGCTCATCCCTGAGCTCGGGGAAAAACGTTGGTAACTGCAACGTCGTCACCATTCCCTTGTACACAATGGTGCGTGAAGAAAGAGAAGGCATGTAGATTCCGGTTTCGCGTTCCACACGTTTGCGCGTGCGGAAGGCACGGCGTTCAAGATCGCCCGTATTCGCCAGTCGCCCTTGCGCGATAAAGATAGGCTGTTCAATCGCTGGCGCCGCTGCTCTCGCACTCGCACCAAGTATCTCCGGCTGAGTCTTCACGGGCAGCCAGGTTATTACTTCAAGGCCTTCTTCTGCCGCTATTGCTTTCAGTCGAAAACGTGTGGATCGGCGTGCGGCATTCTCCTGCGGTAAGAACGCAAGGCCTGTCACGTACGCCCCAATTTCGGGGAGTGCTCGACCCTGCACTTCCTGGTGGAACTTGGCGCGAAGAAGTGCGTCTGGGATGTCGCACAGAATCCCTGCACCGTCACCGGTACCAGCATCAGAACCGACCGCGCCGCGGTGTTCAAGGTTTTCCAGTGCCTCGAGGGCGAGACTCACGATTTCGTGGTTCGACTCCCCCAGCAGAGACACCACGGAGGCAAGACCGCAAGCATCGCGCTCATCGTCTAATCGGTGTAATCCCACACCTGATTGCATTTCATGGCTCAACGTATTCGAGCGGGCGCCAGTTTCTGCCGCATCTTGAATCTGCGCGTGATGCATCGACGCCCTCGTTTCTCTTAGTGGGACGTCGGTGGCCCGGTTGGAAGCCTTAATACTTCACTGCACGTGTTGTATTTAGCTCGGGAGAATCGAGAATATCACTCTTTTCTTCGTCTTTTTAACCAGAGTTCGTAGTTTCTGCGGATAATGTTGGTGCCCCGCGCATTAAGCCGAATCATGTGCGATCTTGCGCAATATATTCCGAAGACATGAATTGTCCGAAATCTGTCGGAAACATAAAAATGAGGGCCGCGCCGAAGCGCGAGCCCTCAAAGTCAATCCAGAAATGTATCAACCACCAAAACTCGAAATGTCCCCGACGAGCCGAGTGTTGTCAGCAGGAACCGGCTCGACGGCCGCCCGCGCAACTTCTGCCGCGAACTCAGCAACATTGTAGAGACGACCCGCCTGTTCGCGGCGATCTTCAAGCGCTCCAGGGTTAAGCCTGTTGAGCAGCGTCGCAGTGACCGTTCCTTCAATCATGTCGCCTGACACAACGACAAACCCGATCCCGCGCTCATTCAGCGCCGGAATTCGCTCGCGGAGCGCATCCTCACCGGCGCGCTTTGAGCGCGCCACGGCATCGTACTCCGCCATTGTTGGGGTGGTGTGAATAAAATGCGCTTGGTGGCTTGTCACGAACACCACGCGAGACCCTTCGCTGAGCAGCGGAAGTGCAGCGTCGAGCACTCGTAGCTGCGCATCGCGGTTGAGCTGCAAGGCATAATCCTCAGCCATTCCGCCTTCCATACCTCCCGATGCATTGAGCACGAGGATGTCGAGGCCGCCGAACTCTTTGCGAACCGCTTCCATCATCGAGGTGACTGCCTCTTCGTCAGTTAAATCGGCACCCTGAACGAGGGCGCGTACACCGAGATCACGCAGCTCAATTGCTAATTTCTCTGCGCGGGGAGCTTTATTTCGGAAATTGATGACTACATCTGCACCTGCTTGGGCAAAATACCGCACGGTGTCTGCGCCGACTCCACGGGATGATCCGGTGACTAGCGCACGACGTGCATTCAGGCTTCCAGCTTCAAGAGCCTGGGGTTCCGCATTCTCGGTCACGGTAGTGGTCTCCTCGCAGAGTGGTAATCAGGTACACGAACTCGTTCAAGCGTAGTGCACCTCACGGCTCCTCGCCTTACGTCTCACTGCGGTAAACCCTGCCGCCAGGGGGTGTACCTCGCGCGCTATTCGCGATACGCTGCCGAGTAATTGGTGGCAGTGCATTCCAATGGCACACCCCAGGTCCGCTGAACGCGAGGGAGGCTTCATGGCCGATCGAACACTCCGAGGGTCACGCATCGGGTCTACCAGTTTGCAGGGTGAAGCTGGCGTCGAACTTTCCGCTCGACGCCCAGTTGAATATCTCACCGACAGCGGAAAGCGATTCACTATTGTTTTTGATGCTGATGCTGAGCCGCCCGCAGAGTGGGTGGACCAGCGCAGCGGTGAGATTGGTTTTCTCGACGATGAAGCGGGACGTGCCGCTCGCGAAGAATTTGAGGGAAAAGGATCCACTCAGCGAACCCCTTGGGACATGCTTATTGAGCGACGTTCACGTGAGGAACTCGAGGAACTCCTTGAAGAACGTCTCAAACTCCTACGTGCGAGGCGCGGCGGGTCCTCGAACTCGAAATAGGCCGAGTTCGCCATAGACCGTAGGTGCCGGCTACCAAACCTGCACCCCCAACGACCATCCAGAATCCAGAAATCAGCATCCCAAACCTGAGCGCTGGCGTGGTTCCGCTCACGAGCGGAACATCGGTGACGACGGCGCCCTCCGTAAAAGCGGGAATAGTCGCAAGATTTGTGCCATCTGGTGCGATGATCGCGCTCGTGCCGACTGTCGAAATATTCACGACTGCTCTTCCTGTTTCAATTGAACGGAGACGAGCGATCTGCAGTTGCTGCACGTTCTCGTCGGTGCGCCCAAAATCGGCATTATTTGACTGAGCGAGAATGATTTCAGCACCATCCCCCACCATTCGCACTGCTTGATCATCAAAAATGATGTCGAAGCAAATCGCAATCCCGGCGAGCACCGACCCTACGTTGGTGTTCACTGGGAGCACCGGAGACGTCGTCCCGGGAATGTATTCAAGCTGCACTAGATCAACAAGATCAGGAACTAGCGCATGGAAAAACGCTCGATTTGGCATGTACTCCGCAAATGGTACGGGGAACCGCTTGTCGTAACGGCTTGTATCCGTGGGATCCTGCTGTCCTTGTGGACCCCACACAATCGAAGAGTTTGTGTAGGTCCCGTCTGTATTCTCAAGCACCGTTCCCACGACAATCTGCGCATCGGCGCGTTGCGATAGTAGTGCCACCTCGCGCCCACGTAATGGATTCGTGTCGAGCCCAAATTCTCCGGCGTTTTCCGGCCACACGATGAGATCCACACGCTCATGAGATCGTTCTATCTCATCAAGAAAATCCTCCGTCACCCTGACGTGATCAGCGAACACATCGCCTGATTCTCTGTCGTCAAAAATGCCAGACTTCGAGTTCCCTTGAATCGCCGCAACCCTCAGCGTTCCATTCAATTGCAGCGCAGCGGTCGGCACGAGGGCAGAAAAAGTGAGTATGACAATCGCAGACGCTGCAGGAATTAACAGCCGCAAGGAGATCGCAGGAGGCTTTGAACGTTTGATCGTGAATGCCACGCCAACAAACGCTGCAACGCACAGCACAATCACGCCGCTAAGGCCTGCGAAGCCCACCCAGGACACGAGAGAACCCATCGGGCTATCCGCAAACACGTGTGCAACCCGACCCCACGCGAATCCGCCATACGGCCAACTGCCCTGCACGCCTTCTCTGAGAATCCAGACTCCTGTGACCACAAGAATTTGCGTTGTAAGTAAGAGCAGTCGATGCCTGCGCTCCTCCCCCCACAGAGCGCGGAGGCCACGTGTTACCAGCGCTGTCGCAACCCCCTGTACCCCGATCCAGAGAAGCATGACGGCGCTCAGCGCAAGCCAGGGAATCGGGCCAAGATAGAGCGTCAACCAAGAGATATGTGGCATCCAAAAGGCTGCTCCTGCTGCAAGACCCGCGAGCAACGCCACACCGAGCCGCTGCTGCCACCACGCAGCCAGCATGAGAAAAATACTCGGAAACACCAGCGGCCAAATGCTGACGTCTGGGTTCGCGAGGTCAAATAGGAAACCGCCAAGTCCCGCGGCCGGAACTGCTATCCACCAAGGCAATCTTCGTTCAGTAAACGCTCGCATCACGATGAGCTCGAGGCCTCGACAATGCCGCGTTTTACTGCGCGCTTGGCGTCTCGCGCCGTCGAGGCGAGACCGCTCAATCGTTCAGCATCCTCCTGTAGGCCTGGGTGCCGAACGGCAACCTCACACGCCTGAGCCACTTGATCAAGCAGGTCGATCGTCTGTTTCGACCAACGAACAAAATCACCGGCTCCGAGGCCACTTTGCTCGAGCACCTGCTCAAACGAAGCGCCCTTTGCCCAGTTGTACATTGCGCCTGCGAGGCCAGCGTGTGGCGCATCTGCTCGGGGTAACCGATAGTAATCAGCAAGATCATCGAGCATGACCCAGCGATCGAGCACACGGTCGAACGCCACGCCAAATGCCCCACCCGGGCCTCGCGCATCGCTTTCATCGTCGCGCCTTGGCTCAAACGTGAGTGCGCAACACATTGCGGCGAGGCCACGTGCGTCGAGCCCATGCCAGAGGTCGTGCCGCAGACACTCGGCAATCAGGAGGTCGCGGTCCCCGTAAATCCGCCGAAGCAATACACCGTATGGAGTAACCTCGATCTCGCCATCCCCCGCGGGTTCTTCAAGGTAGCCCAGCTCGAGCAGCTCCTCCACCACACGCTCGAATGTACGGGCGATTGTGCCCGTACGGTTCGCGACCTGGCGTCTACCGCGCTCAATCTGTCGGCGAAGTTTGCGAGCCCGATCTTCCCAGCGTTTCTTATCAGCACCATGCGCGCGCTCAGCGGCAGTCTCGTATCCTTTGAGCGATGCACTCTCTGACTGCAAGTCTCTAGCTTGATCAACCACTGCGCGGTCAGCTTGGAACTGTGCGAAGGAAAGCTCGAGCGTGTCCCTCGCCTGTTCGTAGGTGAGACGTTGTAGAAGATTCACCGCCATATTCGCCGTTGGCCGAAAACTCGATCGAACCGGAAATGACCGCGCACCGGCTAAGTGCGAGAGCGCATCGAGATCAATCGCATCACCCCACACCACAACTGAGTGTCCTTCAACGTCGATCCCGCGTCGGCCCGCGCGCCCAGTGAGCTGGGTGAATTCTCCCGATGTGAGCGGTACCCGCTGCTCACCATTGTACTTGTCGAGCCGCTCAATGACGACCGCTTTCGCCGGCATGTTGATACCGAGTGCGAGGGTTTCTGTGGCAAACACAAGTTTCACGAGTCGACGCTGAAAAAGCTGCTCAATCGCAGACTTAAAGATCGGCAACATGCCCGCGTGGTGAGCTGCTACACCACGCTCGAGGCCTGCGATCCACTCACGAGTACCCAATATACGACGGTCTTCGTCGCTCAGGTCATCGGTAACACTGAAGGCAACCTTGCGAATCTCTTCGCGCTCCTCACGGCTCGTGAGGCTTATGCCTTCCGTGAGGCATTGCCTCACGGCCTGATCGCAGCCGTTTCGGCTAAAGATAAACACAATTGCCGGAAGCAGCCGAGTTTCGTCAAGCGCACGCGCGATATCACCACGGGAAATACGTCTACCACGTCGTTGCGGAGCGCCATTTCGCTCGCGCTTCCCACCGTAACGGCCACCGCTCCTGCCGCTTCGATCCCCGGAGCGCCCGCTGTGATGACCCGAGCGTCCAGCCAATGCTCGCAGCTCTGGGTTCACACGCCCACCCGCCGCGTGTGCTCCTGTCTGCGTGACAAAAAGTGGCTCGAGCGCCTTGGTAGTGAGCACGTGCTGATAGAGAGGAACCGGTCGGTGCTCTGACAAGACAACATCCGTCTCACCGCGAACCGCGTGCATCCAATCGCCAAACTCTTCAGCGTTCGAGACGGTCGCAGAAAGTGACACCAGACGAACAGCTTGCGGAAGGTGGAGAATGATCTCCTCCCACACTGCACCCCGAAAACGATCTCCCAGGTAATGCACCTCATCGAGTACAACAAAAGCGAGATCCCGCAGCGCAGGTGAATCCGCATAGATCATGTTACGCAGCACTTCAGTGGTCATCACGACGATTGGGGCGTCGCCTCGCAAGTTCACGTCACCGGTGAGGAGCCCGACTTCATCATCGCCGTACTCCGCACAGAGCTCATGAAACTTCTGATTCGAAAGGGCCTTGATCGGTGCGGTATAAAAAATGCGAGCATCCCGCTCACGCCGGGCAAGATACACCGCAAACTCGGCGATCGTTGTTTTTCCTGAGCCAGTCGGGGCAGCGACCAGCACGCTCCGCCCGGCTTCGAGCCGTTCGCAAGCGGTGACCTGAAAACTGTCGAGCTGATACCCCAAACGAGCCTGAAAATGTGCGAGCGCCGTCTCACCCGTGGGCGCCGGCAGGTCCGAAGGAACGATCTCGCTCACCGACGCTTCCCCGGGGTGTCATTGAGACCATCCTTGAGATCTGGTGCGCTCATGTCGACCCCGTATTCCTCAAACTCTTTCGCCCGTCGTTTGTCGACGCTTCTATCGCGGAGAAGCGTGATGCCCACGGCTATAAAGTAGAGCAGGAGCATCGGGATCGCGAGCAAGAACATACTGGTGAGGTCTGCGGCCGGCGTAGTGATTGCCGCAAACAAAACAATGACGATGATGGCGATGCGCCACCCCTTCAAAATAGTCATGCCTCGGATAACGCCGATGAAATTCAGCATCACGAGCACCACAGGCATCACAAATCCGACGCCCACTGCAAGCAGGAGTTTCACCGCGAAATCGACATAGCTTCGCGCCCCCAAATAGAACGCATCCTCAGCCGGCTGAAAGGTAGATAGGAGCCGCACAATGTTCGGAAGCACGAACCAAGCGGCATACACTCCAGCCAGAAACAGCGGCACTGCTGCCCCGAGAAAGCCAACACCGTAGAGCTTTTCACGCCTGGTGAGCCCTGGGGCAAGGAATGCCCACACTTGGTAGAGCCACACCGGAGCCGTGATGATGACCGCAATGAACAGCGAAATAACGATTTTCAGATCGAAGCCCTCGGTTATAGCGCTGTATGTGAGCACTGCATCTCGGCCCTCGAGCTTCAAATCATTGATGGGTTGACGCAGCATGTCCCAGACGAAAGGAGAGAGAAACCATCCAGCAACAAGGCCAACAAGCAGAGCAATCGCTGCGATAATGAGTCGCTTGCGCAACTCAACTAGGTGCTCCCCCAGGCTCATACGCCCTTTAGCGCTCGTCCGGTCGCCATCCACTGATGCCATTGCGTCAGTTTATCCTTTTCCCGGAGTCTGGTTGCTCATCAACAAAATATGCGTCGAGTGCGAGATCTACCCATTCGCTTACGGCCGCTCGTGCAGCGGGCGGAGACAGGATTTCTATTTCCCCGGGCCCGTGCTGAGCGAGGCGGACTGCCGCACCGGCATGCCATGCGTCAATGCGCACTCGCTCATACCCCTCAGGCGTGCCCGGTGCGTTCACCGGTTCAGGAGCAAATCCGCGAATTCTCGCGAGCAGGTGCAGCGGAACCAGAGCCTGAATCTCAGCACGTTCTTCCGTCTCAACCGTCTCGGCCGTGATGGTGTGAATTGGTTCATACGGGCCCAGCACCTCGATCGACGACATAAGGTTCACATTGAAGGTGCGCTCAGCACCGCGTTCAACAGCAAATCCGCGCAAGTACCAGATCCCCTCCCGCTCAGTGAGAGACGTGGGATGCACCGTAGGGTTCGAATCGGTGCCCGAAGCGCTGCGGTACGTAAAGCTCAAGGAAACTGCCTGCTCTATCGCCGTGATGAGCGTCACCAGCCTGGGGTCGGTGTCGGAAGCTGTGACCGACACCGCGGGAATGTCCCCCGATCCCATCGCCTCGCTCAGGCGTTTCGTGAGTTGCTCGGCGAGAGCCGAATCTTCTATAGATAGGAGTGGCCCAAGTGCGTGGAGCCCTGCCAGTAGCGCCGACGTCTCAGTGCCAGTAAATCGCGGGGCTTCATCGATTGCAACTGTTTGAGTGAGCGACACGATGTCGCTTTCTTCAAACGCGTCCCAGTCAATATCAAAGAGGTCGTTGTGTTGGTAGGCAAGCGTCTCGCCAGGGATACCTGCCGTGCCCAAGAATGTAATGAGGCTTCTCAGCAGCGGCTGATCCACCTGGAACGTGCGCGCGAGTTCAGCCACCGGCGTCGGGCCATGCTCACGCAGGTATGGGACGATCGAAAGGAGTAGTAGCACACGATCACTCGCAAGCAACGGCAATTTCATTGTGCCTCCTGTGTATCGGCACCCGTGTGGGATGCGCGCATTGCGCGTAGCCGATCGATCACATACTTCCGAAGCTCTGGTGGATCGAGCACGACTGCATCTGCACCAAATCCAGCAATTGTGACGGCCAGCTCTCGATAGTCTGCGGTGCCAAATGTATGCACGCGAAACTGGCCAGCATCCTCACTCTCGTGTGCCCGGTTCACCAGACTCGCATCGGCTGCGGACCCGGAGCGCACACGGACCGTAACGCGTTGTTTGTTTTGGATTGCGCGCAGCGCCTCGCTGGTCTCTGCAATCATGGCGTCAGCGGGCATCGGGAGCGCTTCGTCGCTCGTTGCCGTTTTGAGCACAGTAATTGACCCAACGATGCGTGAAAGCAGAAACACACGTGGCTGCATTCTGTCGAGATCAAATGAGATGAGATGCCAGCGCCCCTCGAATCGATGCAGTTGCAGCGGGCGCACAAGTCGTGTTAGCGGCGTTTCTCGATCTGCAAGCTGATAGGCAAATTCAACGATTTTGGAATCTTCAATCGCACGTAGGAGCGTCGGAGCCTGCGGTTCAGTTGCGCCAAAGCCCGCACTCACTCCAAGGTTCGGAGCGTCGACCCCAGCACCAAGAGATTCCAACTTCATTGTCGCTCTTCTGGACTCATTTGTGAGACTTCCCTCGCGCCACGCGAGTGCCGCCATACGCAACATCATGAGTTCGCGGTCACTAAATTCTAGGCCGGGCGGAACTTCAAACGCTGATTTCGTAATTCGGTACCGTGAGAGCTGATTATTGCCTGGTTCGCCTGGCGAATCGATCGTCTCAACAGGTATTCCCAGACTGCGCAGCTGTTCTTTATCTCGTTCGAACTGTCGATCGAGCGCCATGTGCTGTGACACGTCTCGGTATCGGTCGGAGTACCCATAAATCGACGAAAGTAGTTCGTGTTTGGTGAGTCCGTTGGTGCTCGAAAGGAGCGCGAGGATCAGACTAAATACGCGCGCTTCGCTTGAAATTCGGGAACCCGCCACGACTGCCCCACATTATCCGACAGCGAGAATGTCAACCACGATGACGCGCGCTTCGTCGCCGCCTTCGGTGATGACGACCTGCGACCCTGCGTGCTTACCGGTGAGCTCCGAGCGGAAGTTCATGCCCTGAGCAGCGGCCTCGTCTTCTGTCTGCAGTAGCTGTGGGCCCGACTCGCCCCAAGTGTTGCTGACGATGTTGCCGTCCCAACCGACCACCAAGACTTGCACGAGCAACCGACTGTCAGCCGCGACCTCAGCGCCATGTCCTTCGATCCGCACTGCAGCTGTCGATCCGGTCGGAGCATCACGAGGAGGAATCACCACACCGGGCTGGCCATCGGTATCGGTCACGACTGCTGGGAAGCCGTTGGGTAGCCCCTGCGCACGCCCCTCAACGGACTGGCCAGACACTGCTTCAACATCAAACACACCGATCATGCCGCTACCGGGAGTGCTGCCGAGCTGCTGACCAATGCCTGCAGCATCAGTTGGGCTCATCGCAAGCACGACACGCTCACCTTCTGCTGCGCAGCGCACGGCCTCGCTCAACGGGTTTGCATTATCTTTCGACACAATGAAGAACTCGCTGGTGTCACCGCTGCCAAATCCATCGCTGCCAAGCAGCTGCTCCCCAGTCGCCTGGTCATACAGCGCAAAGTTCATCGACACGAGCGAACCTTCAGTGGCGATCTTCGCATCGGAGTGGACCTTCGAACTGTCTACGATAGACCGTTGCGTGACAGGAATTGCCGTATCTGTCGGGATCGAGATTTCTGGATCCTGCCCGAACCCGCCAAGCAAAACAACTTTGTCACTCACTGCTCCTGCACCAAGCGTTGCTGTGCAGTCACCGCGTTCGACTTCAACAGGACCTGCTGAAGTGCACGCGGTGAGACCTGCAGCGAGAAGTGCAGTTGCGAATACCGCAGGAACGACGCGACGAAGCATGGAACACCTTTCGAATGTGAACTCGCCCATACTACCGAATCAAGGCTGGGTGATGACCGTTACGCGCCGGACTGCCCATCCACGCGTTGATCCGCGATGCGCCTAGCCTCGCGTGCTTTCTTTCGGAGAATCTTGTCGCTCTTCGGCCGCACCCCGACCGCCTCGCTGGTCCACACCTCAGGATCACCATCGGTGCCCATGTCTGGAAGCCAGCTCTGCATATCTTCCTCAGAGAACTCACTCTTCGAAGCGCGACGCTTAAGACTCGGAAGCACAGTCCCGGGAGCGAGCCTCCGAGCGGTCATCAAGAATCCGGTATGGGCAACCATTCGGTGATCCGGGCGAACGGCCAGGCCTTCGACGTGCCAGCCTCGCACCATGGTTTCAGAGGCCTCGGGGTGCGTGAACAATCCCGAACGCCGAAACTCTTCAACTGTGCGCGAGAGTTGGGTGACGGTAGCGACATAACAGATCACGACACCACCGGGAGCGAGTGCGCGAGCAGTGACGTCAACACATTCCCACGGTGCGAGCATGTCGAGCACCACGCGATCCACCGTTCCGTCTTCGAGCGCGTTCGGTAGGGCCTGCTGCAGGTCACCTACTCGCACCTTCCAGTTCGGCGGTGCGTGCCCGGTGAACGCGACCCCGTTAGCTTTCGCAATCTCTGCGAACTCTTCGCGCCGTTCGAACGAGTGCACCTCTCCCGTAGCGCCAACCGCCCGTAGGAGATGTAGTGAAAGCGACCCCGATCCGACTCCGGCTTCAACCACGATTGCTCCTGGAAAGATATCTGCCAGCGAGAGGATCTGGGCAGCATCCTTCGGATACACGATCGCCGCACCTCTCGGCATAGACATCACAAAATCCGTGAGCAGTGGACGAACCGCAAGGTACTCCTCGCCAGTTGAGTTCGTCACAACTGAGGCATCTGGTAGGCCTACGATCTGGGCGTGCTGAATGAGACCCTTGTGACTGTGAAACTCACCGCCTTCCTCGAGCGTAAAAGTATTGAGCCGGCCTTTCGGCCCTGTGAGCTTTACACGATCGCCGTACCCAAATGGGCCGCGTAGCGCAGGAGCGGGTTGGTCTGACACGTTAGCTCTTCTCCTTAGTCGATGACTGATGCTGCTCCCACAGCGCACTCATGCGTATTGCGTCGAAATCAACCAAGGTGGGAAGAACTCGGTGCGCATCGCTTCCGTCGAGAGACACGATGTTTGGAATGCCAATAACAAAGGCGCCCGAGGCAACTGCAGATGCCGTACCGGGTATCGAATCCTCAAACGCAATGCACTCGCTGGCCTGTACGTTCAGTGCTGCTGCCCCTCGCACGTACGGATCAGGGTGCGGCTTTTCGAACTCAACGTCATCGCCAGTGATGGACGCCACAAATGTACCGGCGGGGAGCAGCGCTAACACTGCGTCTGCGATCCGGCGGACCGACATCGTGACCAGTACATTCGGAATCCCAAGCTCTCGAAACGAAGCGAGCAGTTCGAGTGCACCGGGAATCCAAGCGGGTGCTGTCTTCGCCAAACCGTCTACAACACCGTTAGCCCATTCTTCAATGATCTCATCGACAGAAAGCGGTACACCAAACTCCTGAAACACACGTGCTGCCGTGGTGAGACCCTGCCCGATCAGACGCTCATGGATGTTTGGAGGCACAGGAATTCCATAGCGTTCGAGCATCACCACTTCGGCGCCGAGCCAGAGCGGTTCAGAATCAATAATGGTGCCATCCATATCCCAGAGCGCTGCTGCAGGGTACGGCTTTGGCGAGACAGTGTGCATTTGGACCATTCTACTGATTTCACCCAGCTATCCTGGGAGACGTGAATGATTCCTCCGAGCCAGGCGCAACCCATCGCGCGCTCATCGTGGCCTTTCAAGGGTGGAGCGATGCCGGAGATGCAACATCAGAAGCACTCCAACACCTCATCGATCTCCAGGGCGCCGAGCTGCTGCATGTCATTGGGAGCGAGGGCTTCGTTGACCTTCAGATGCAACGGCCAAAGCTCTACCGCAATGAGGACGGCCGCCGAACTCTCGAATGGCCAGATACGCGACTCTACGGCACCGTACACCGCCCGACGCAGACATTTGTGACCGCGCTGGGCAACGCAGACGACTCCAATTCAGCTGGAGAAACTACTGCGCGCGAAGATGATGGACCAGCTGACACTGAAATGATCACTCGTCTCGACGGCACGCCAGTGTTCGACCTCTATTTCATGCCGGGTATAGAGCCGAGCCGCGACTGGGAGAATTTTGCCGACGAAGTCGTTGAACTCGCCGAGGTGTGGGCCGTTGATCTTGTGGTGATGCTCGGGTCGATGTACTCAGACGCACCACATTCCCGACCCATCATTGCGAGTCTCTCAGCAGAAACAGAGGCTGTTCGCACGCGATTCGGCGCTGTCCGAAGCGAGTACGAAGGACCCGCAGGAATCACCTCTGCGATTGACATCGCACTCGAAGCTGCGGGCATCGATAGCGTCTCCTTATGGGTACAAGTGCCGCATTACGTTCATTCAGCGCCGTCCCCCAAGGCGACGCTCGCGATCCTCGACAAACTTGAGGAACTACTCGACATCGTCATACCCCGGGGCGCGCTCTTCTCGCAAGCGACCGAGTGGGAAAGTAATATCAATCGCATCGCTTCAAATGACGACGATATGACGAGGTACATTCGCAGCCTCGAAGACGCGCGAGATGAGGCACTCGCGGCCGAAACGACCGGCGACGCGCTCGCCGCAGAGTTTGAGAAGTTTCTTGAACGGGACCGAAACAACGAAGGTCACCATAACGAAGTCACTCCAGACGACGAAACTCCCGACGACGAAAACCCTCCAACTCAGTGAATTAGAGCGTCACCCCAAGCAGCGCCTGCACTGCGTCGGCAATAAGCTCTGGGCGATCCACACCGCGATCGAGCGCTGCATCGAGCGTCGCAAGCATCACCGGTGTATCAAGATCATTCGCAAGCGCTGACCTCAGTCGCTGCAATACCCCTGCGGCAGACTGTGGGTCGTCACCCCGAAGTGTGAGCCCTGTGCGCCACGCCTCAAGACGCCGCTCAGCTTGTTCGATCTCGACGTCGAACCACTCCCACTCGGTTCGATAATGGTGCGCGAGGAGCGCAAGGCGGATCGCCGAAGGATCTACTGCGTGGGAGCCGTGTGTACCGTCGAGTAGCCTGGAAACGAACACAAGATTGCCGCGAGACTTCGACATCTTATGGCCGTCATACGCCACAAGCGCCGCGTGACAGTACGCATGCGCGAGTGGCTTGCCTGAAATTGAAGTTGAATGGCCCGCCGTGAACTCATGATGCGGAAAAATGAGGTCGCTGCCACCACCTTGCACGGTAAACAACTCACCGAGGTCTCTTCGAGCAATGACCGAGCACTCGATGTGCCAGCCCGGGCGTCCCTGCCCCACGGGCGATTCCCAGCTCGGTTCGCCTTCGCGTGCCGCACGCCAGAGGAGCGGATCGATTGGGTCTCGCTTGCCTTCACGTTCAGGGTCCCCTCCGCGTTCCGCGCTCAACGTGTCCATAAGGCCGCGCTCGTAGGGTGCCACGTCGCCAAGACGCCAGTCTGACTGGGTCGAAGCAGCTCGCGTGTCGAAGTAAATATCGTCACCGTCAGAGTCTGGGGTGGAAACGCTATAACCGAACCCACGCTCGACGAGCTGCTTCACCCCATACGCAATCTCATCAATGACCTCGGTGACAGCAGTGTAATGCGCGGGGGGAATCATGCCGAGCCGGTGCATATCTGAGCGGTAGAGCCCAATCTGCTCGTCTGCGAGTTCACGCCAGTCAACACCGGTGTCGTTCGCGCGTTCAAGAAGCGGGTCATCGATGTCAGTGATGTTCTGCGCAAACACTGTCTCAATGCCGGCGTCGATCCACGCACGCTGCATGATGTCGAACGTAAGGTAGGTGAACGCGTGACCGATGTGTGTCGCATCGTATGGCGTAATTCCGCACACGTACAGCGTCGCCCGTCCATCCTCAATCGCAGGGTGTTCGAACCGGCCGGTCGCCGTATTAAACAGCTTCGGGGCGGTCCCCTCCCCGGGGAGGGTTGGGATGACCGGTGCGGTCCATGTTCTCATTGTGCGACTCCCGTCACTGCTTGAGCTGCAACCTCACCGCCGGGCGTGAGCACCCCGGTGAGCAGCAGAACGATAATGGCGCCACCGAGCAGCACCCGGTAGATCACAAACGGCAAGAAGCTGCGTTTGGAGATGTACTTCATAAACATACCAATCACGACAAGCGCAACGACAAACGCAACAACGGAGGCGATAACAGTCATGCCCATGGGCGTTTGGCCCTCTGGCGCCCTGAGTACTTTCAGCAGTTGGTAGAACCCCGAACCGAGCACCGCCGGAATCGCCAATAAGAAGGAGTAGCGCGCGGCTGCTTCGCGTTTATATCCCATCAACAGCCCCGCGGTGATTGTTCCACCAGAACGCGACACCCCAGGAATAAGCGCCATCGCCTGCGCGAGCCCATAATAAATGCCGTGCTTCCAGGTAAGTTTTTCAAGCGGTCGCGCTTTCCGTCCGATGCGATCCGCCACGCCGAGGAGAATTCCGAAAACGATCAGTGAGATTGCGACGAACCAGAGTGAGCGCAGGGTGGTCTCGATCGCATCTTGAAAAAGCAGTCCAAGCACAACAATGGGAATCGTGCCGAGAATGATCCACCAACCCATTTTGGCGTCTGGATCATTTCGCGGCACCGTCTTCCCCGAGAGGGAACGGCCCCACTGTCCAATAATCCGCACGATGTCCCGCCAGAAGAACACAATGACGGCAGCTTCAGTGCCGATCTGGGTGATCGCAGTGAACGCTGCACCAGCGTCTCCGATGCCCATGAGTTCGCTTGTCACTCGGAGATGTGCGCTCGACGAAACCGGCAGAAACTCAGTCAGTCCCTGCACAATGCCGAGGATGATCGCCTCGAAAATTCCCATGTGTGTTGAAGGCCTTCCGTACTAGTCGTGCGCCCAAAGGACCGCGGTCAACACTAGCTCAACCGCGGCTGAGGGATCAGTACGTGCGAAGTAGATCGGTAAGCACTCGGTGGCCAAAATCAAGTGCGTCGAGTGGGACTCGCTCATCAACTCCGTGGAACATCCCCGGGAAATCCAGGTCGGCGGGGAGACGGAGCGGAGCAAACCCATACCCGGTGATGCCAAGCCGCGAAAGTGCTTTGTTGTCCGTGCCACCTGAGAGCAGATATGGCAACACCTTAGCTCCCGGGTCTTCTTTCTCGAGGGAAGCCTTCATCGCGTCAACCAGTTCACCAGTGAATGGCACTTCCAGCCCGATGTCGCTGTGCACGGATTCGATCTCAATGTCATCGCCAACGATTTCCTGGATTTTGGCCATCATCTCGCCCTGTTCAGCGGGCAGAGAGCGCACATCGACGAGCGCCTCTGCGGTGTCGGGAATTACGTTGTGCTTATAGCCGGCGCTGAGTACTGTCGGATTTGTCGTATTACGCAAACTCGCCTGGATGAAGCCTCCCGGAGATCCAAGGCTCAAAACCAGTTCCTCAGGGTTCACTTCCTTGGGATCTTGGCCAACGATGTTCGCGATCTCATCGATGAGTTCACGGGTAGTATCGCAGAGCGCGATCGGCCATTCGTGTCGGCCCAGTGCCGCAATTGCTTCAGCCAGGCGCGTCACTGCATTGTCGTGCCACACGCGTGAGCCGTGCGCCGCTGTTCCGCGGGCGCGCAGGCGAATCCAGTCGAGTGCTTTCTCCCCGGTCTGGATCAAGTACGAGCGGTTGCCGTCTATATCAATGGAATACCCACCAACTTCGCTGATCGCTGTGCCTGCCCCGTCAAACAGTTCGGGATGGTTCGCGACTAAGTAATGCGAACCGTAAATCCCGCCATTCTCCTCGTCAGCAAAGAAGGCCAGAATGATGTCTCGTTTGGGTTGTTCTCCGGCGCGCAATATCTCCGCGATAGCGGTAAGTATCATGGCGTCCATATCTTTCATATCGACCGCGCCACGCCCCCACAGAAGCCCATCCTTCACCACACCTGCGAACGGATCCACACTCCAGTTAGCGGGATCAGCGGGTACGACGTCAAGGTGCCCATGCAAGACGAGTGCGGGGAGCTCTGGCTGCCGACCGGTGACCCGCGCCACAACGCTTGCGCGCCCCGGGTCTGACTCAATGATCACGGGGTCGAGCCCAAGCTCACGCAGATAGTTCGCCACGTAGTCGGCGGCCGGTCGCTCAGGATTTGCGTCGCCCCCACCGCGGTTTGACGTATCCATACGAATGAGGTCGCGCGCAATCTGTGCAGTTTCCGACAGTTCTTCATTGAGCTCTGTAGACATACCTCTAGCCTATCCCGCCAGTACGATTGGGCGGGACCTGCTCACCGCGAACACGGTCCGCTCAGGGTCCCCTGGTACTGTGACGAAGTCCGTTTCCTGCCGCACTGCGCGGCGATGACATGAGATATTGAGATGCAACAGCCCACAAACGATTCCCGCCCATACCCCAGTAGGCGCACCCTTCGTTTGGCGTCAGTGAATGTTTCAGCTTCGGCGGAACAATTGGTCCCTGCTTCAGAACAACCTGTACGGCCACTTAGTTCCAACGCCGTTGAGTTCACCCCGAGACCTACGTACGTGCCCGATATGAGTTGCCGCAATAGCACAGAAGCTGCACCGTCAGATCCGGCACCACGCGGCCGTACGCGCCCACGTGTAAAACGGACGCGACGTCAACGGATAGCCGCAACGCTTGCGGCCTCAAGTGCCGCTGTTCTCGCACTCACCGCGATACTTCCTACGTTTACCGCGATCACAGGCGCAATTGGTTCACCAGCAGCGGCTTTAGAACCTGCCATAGGCGCACAGCATCTCCACGTCGCGCAGCAGCTCAGCAGCGTTGGCGCACACGATGCAATCGGCGCCGTTGAGATTGGCCTCGATCCACGCACAGACGGTCCGTACAACCCCGAGACCGGCCTGTTGGACCCAGGTGACATACCCGAAACTGAACTTGGGTACGCGCTCGGCCCTGAGCATCCACTCACCGACGGATTTGCATACCGCACCGCGCCAGTTGAACAGTTTCATGACGCACAAGACATTGCGGCTCCCGCTGGCACCGAAGTGCGTGCGATTGGGTCAGGGATCGTGCTCGATGCGGGATACGCAACCGACGGCTGCGGGTTCAGCATCAAATTACAGCACACGGTCGGCGGTGAGACACTCACAAGCCGGTATTGTCACATGCTCGATGGGTCACACGAGTACTCTATTGGAGACACAGTGGCTCTCGGTGACGCCATCGGGCAGGTGGGAAATACTGGGCTATCGTTTGGCCCTCACCTGCACCTTGCCTTGCGCCTCGGTGGGGTTCCGATCGACCCGCTCCCCTATCTCGACGCGCAGATTAAGAGCTCCGCCAAGTAGTTATTTCTCGGCGCTGCTCCCATCAACGCTATGCGCCGACGGTCGACATACAAAAAGGTTGTGGCTCTTACCGACGGTAAGAGCCACAACCTTTTTCCATTCGTGCGCGAAGGGGGACTTGAACCCCCACGCCCTAATACGGGCACTAGCACCTCAAGCTAGCGCGTCTACCAATTCCGCCATCCGCGCGAATGTGTTTACCGGTTCGTCCCGGGCAACAGAGAATAACTTAGCACGGATTCCTGACCCCGAGCGAATCGGGATAGAGATCCGCGAGTGTCGCACCCACTAAGGCTTCAACCGGCGGCGAAGCAGTTCGATCCGCTTCTGAATCTGAGTCACCGACGCTTGTGCCACCGCAGGTCCTCCGCAGACACGGCGAAGCTCATTATGCACGTCCTTGTGCGGCTCGCCACTTACCCGGGCGTACATGCCAACGAGGCTGCTCAACAGTTTGCGCTGCTCCCCCAGGGTGCGATGCAACGCTTCGGGTGCCTGAGCGCGCTCTGGGGCGTGTTCCTGCACGCCCAAGCGAGTCGCGCTCTGTCTCGCCTGCCTCGCTTGACGCTGCTGCAGAAGCGTCCTGACTTCTTGTGGGTCCAATAAACCAGGGAATCCAAGAAACTCGAGCTCTTCTTCGCTGTCAACTTCGGCGTACCCGCCGAACTCAGCACCATCGAACACCGCGCGATCAAAGTGCGCGTCAGATTCTAGAGCCTCATATACGAAGCCGTCATCAAGAAGTTCGCTCGATGCTGACTCCTCACGCTCGGCAGCATTCATGTCAGCCGCTTCGGCGTCCCACATTTCCTCTGCCGAGAGCGGGCCCTCGAGCACATGGTTGCGCTCCTTTTCAAGCGTCGCCGCGAGTTCCATGAGCGAAGGCACGTTTGGGATAAATACCGAAGCGACCTCCCCCCTTCGTCTTGAACGCACAAAGCGGCCAATCGCCTGCGCAAAGAACAGAGGTGTCGCAGAACTCGTCGCATACACGCCTACCGCGAGGCGCGGCACGTCAACGCCCTCTGACACCATTCGCACCGCAACCATCCACCGCGAGTCTCCCGCAGAAAATGTGTCGATCCGCTCTGATGAGCCCGCGTCATCGGAAAGAATGAGTGCCACTTCTTCGCCAGAAATCTGCTGAAGCATATCGGCGTAGGCCTTTGCAGCCGCATGGTCAGTGGCGATCACGAGGCCACCGGCATCTGGTATGTGTGCCCGAACTTCGGTGAGCCGGCGATCAGCAGCCCGCAGTACCTTCGCAATCCAGTCACCCATGGGGTCGAGCGCCGTGCGCCACGCCTGAGAGGTGACGTCCTTAGTGTTGCCCTCGCCGAGACGCGCTTCCATCTCCTCGCCGGCAGACGTCTGCCAGCGCATCTTGCCCGCATAGACCATAAAGATCACGGGTCGCACGATCCCATCCGCCAATGCGCGGCCGTACCCATAGTCGTAATCAGTGAGCGACACCCGAGAACCATCACCCTGCGGCGCATACTGCACGAAGGGAATCTGGGCGTCGTCTGATCGAAACGGCGTCCCGGTAAGCGAGAGACGGCGCTTCGCGGAGCCGTACGCCTCGCGTATAGCCTCGCCCCAGCTCAGCGCGTCACCACCGTGATGCACCTCATCGAGGATCACGAGAGTGTCAGCATGCTCAGTGAGCAGTCGATGCTGAGCCGGTTTCATGCCGACCTGCGCATACGTAACGACAACTCCGTGATAGTGGCGACCGTATGCGAGACCGTGATTATTTGCATAACGCGGATTGAGCCTGATGCCGGCTCTCGCAGCCGCGTCTGCCCACTGCACCTTGAGGTGTTCGGTGGGAGCGACAACCACAATCTGAGAGACCGTGTTATTTCCGCGAAGCATTGCTGCGAGGCGCAACGCAAACGTCGTCTTCCCTGCCCCCGGGGTAGCTGAAGCGAGAAAGTCTCGTGGATTCTGCTCGAGATAAAGGCGAATCGCTTCCTCTTGCCATGCTCGCAGACTGTCTGCGGTGCCGCGCGCAGCGCGATCGGGATAGGCCGGAGGAAGGTGTTCGGCAGCGAATGTACCCGGGATGGGCCGCTCTTCTTCTGCCAAATGAGTCACAACACTCTAGAATACCCGTGAACGCTTAGACGTACCGCCGCCCCGGGTTCTAGTTTGAAGTGCAACGTCAGGTTGTGGGGACGAGTTCCCAGGCT
>JBQEBC010000032.1:0-31772 GCA_052106035.1 Leucobacter sp.
ATGTAGCCACCCGGATCACGATCTTCCTCGAGCCACTCCGTGTCAGACCATTCGCCGCCCGCGAAGAGCGAGTCATCGAGCACGATTTTCGTTGGTGCTTTTCCTTCGAGTGCCTCGAGCGTCCGCTTCGCGAGATCGTCGAGTCTCGCGGGGTCGCGGTAGTACGTGGGACCCTCACCCGGCACGCGACTGAGCGTGACGTCGCCACCCCCGACGAGCACGACCTCGCCCGGGGCGCTTCCCGTCATCACGCGAGTCTCGATGCGCGACTTGGGATCAAGCGTGTGGAGCGCTATCGCACACGTGATTGTCTTCATGACGCTTGCTGTCTCGGCCGGGCGCCAGGCTGCCCGCTCGAGGAGCGGACGGCCCGTATCTGCTTCGAGCACTTGAATGCGGGCAGCACCAAGTCGTGGATCCATCGCGAGCGCCTTCAACGAAGCGATCTGCTCACGTTCGCCGGTGATGGTTTCGGTCGTCGCATTGCTCAAGTGAGCGCTCCTTCTGATGCAGAATCTGAGATCGTCGGTACGGCCGCGATCAGCTTTCGTGTGTAGTCGTGTTGGGGTGTGAGCAGCACGGATTCCGCCTCGCCGCCCTCGACGATCTTTCCGCGGTGCATGACGAGTACGCGATCGGCAATATTCCAGGCGACCCCGAGGTCGTGAGTAATGACGAGGCAACCGAGCCCGAGACGGTGCTTGAGACGCAGGAGGAGCGCGAGAATCTCGCCGCGCACCGACGCATCGAGTGACGCCACCGGCTCGTCAGCAATAAGGAACTCGGGTTCAAGCGCCAGCGCACCAGCGATGACGACGCGTTGGCGCTGGCCGCCAGAAAGCTCGCCCGGAAGCTTCGTGAAGAAGCGTTCAGGCGGCAACAGATCGGCCGCAATCAACGCATCACGCACGCGCTCGGTTTCGTCGCCCTCAAGACCCTGAATACGAATGCCTTCGGCAATTGCCTCATACACTGTATGTTTCGGGTTGAGCGCCGACATCGGATCTTGCAACACAAACTGCACACTGCCGCGGTACGCGCGCAAATCGCGCTGCTTATGACTGAGCGGCTTCCCGCGAAACTGGACGCTGCCGCCCGTGGGCTGTTGCAGCCCGAGCACGGTGCGCACGAGAGTGGTCTTGCCAGAGCCCGACTGCCCGACCAGCACCGTAATCTCGCCTTCTTTGCAGCTGAGATCCACCCCGTCAACCGCGCTCACGGAACCCACTCGCGTGTGAAAGTCCACCCGGAGATTGTCAGCGCCCAAGATCTCGTCACCGGCTCCAGGAGCGACGACAGAAATCGCGGTTGTTTCGCCAGGCTCGCTCAGTTTTCGACTCGCAGGGTTCAGTCTGCTCTTCTCATCCCCGATGACCGGCACCGCATCGGTGAGCGCACGTGTGTGCGGATGCTGAGGGCGGGTAAGAATCTCGAGGGACGGCCCAGACTCGACTATTTCTCCCTGGTACATCACCGCGATATCGGTGCACGTCCGCGCGAGCACCGAGAGATCGTGGGTGATCATGAGGAGCGAGAGCCCGCGCTCTTTGACAAGCCGCGTGAGGAGGTCAAGTACGCGCCCCTGCACGATGACATCGAGTGCCGTGGTGGGCTCATCTGCGATGATGACCTCTGGGTCGCAGGCGAGCGCCATCGCGATCATCACCCGTTGCTTTTGACCTCCGGAGAGCTCGTGTGGGTACGCGTCAGCCGTGTGGGTGGGCAGATCCACTTGCGTCAGTAGCTCGGCTATTTCCTCACGGTACGCCTGTTTGCCCGTGCGGGCACCCTTCGGGTCGTGGAGACTCATGGCCTCGGCGATCTGTTTGCCGATGCGTTGCACCGGATTGAGGGAGTGCATGGCCCCCTGGAACACGATTGAGGCCTCTTTCCAGCGGACCGCACGCACCTGGCCCCAGCTCAACGCATTCACGTCGTGCTCGCCGAGCCGAACCGTGCCTTCGACAGATGCTGAATCCGGAAGGAGACGCAGGGCCGACATGACAAGCGTCGACTTCCCCGATCCCGACTCGCCAGCAATGCCGAGCGTGCCCTTGCGGGGGAGTCGCAGCGTGACATTCTTTACCGCTTGGAAGTCAGTCGGGCTGCCCTCAGCATCATGGGTGCGATACGAAATCGAGACATCTTCAAACTGCAGTGCGTACATCAGCGCCCTCCGAGCATCGGGTTGACTACGGTCTCAAGCGCTCGGCTCACGAGCGTAAATGCGAGCACGACGATCAGGATTGCAAGGCCCGGGGCAATGACCAGCCACGAGTATCCTGCCACCGCGGCACCACTGCCCATCGCCTGTTGCAGCATCGTGCCCCAGGAGATACTTCCCCCACTAATGCCGAGGAAGGCAAGGGTCGCCTCAGAGATAATGGCGACGCCAACGGCGAGTGACGTGTTCGCCAACACGAGCGGCATGACCCCGGGAAGGATGTGTCGCCACGTAATGTGCGACTGCGATGCGCCCAGTGCGCGGGCACGTTCAACGTACCCGCGCGATTCCAACGAAAGCGTCTGAGCACGAATCATGCGTGCGGTACCCGCCCACGAAGTGACACCGATGGCGACGACAATCGTGAACGTACTTGCTCCGAGCACCGCTCCGAGCACAATCGCAAGCACGAGGCCGGGAATGATGAGAAAGAAGTCAATGAGACGCATGACGATGGCCGCGCGCCACCCACGCATCGTGCCGGCAAGCAAGCCCATGAGCGTGCCGATGATCATTGACATGAGTGTTGCCGCGGCACCAACGGTCAACGAGGTGCGAGCACCCCAAATGAGCAACTCGATCACCGGACGACCGAGATGATCAGTGCCAAAAGGGTTCTCGAGCGAGGGCGGTTCGAACGGCTTTGAGATCGCCTTTGTCGGGTCGAGTACCGAGGGGTCTGAAACCACTCCGGCAAACACGGCGAGAAGTGTCACGACGATGAGGATTGCCATCCCCACAATCCCTCCGGGCTGCTTGGCAAATTTTCCCCAGTTCGCCCGAATAGCGTCGCTACGCCGCTTTCTTGCAAGTTGGCGCGCACTCGCGACTGCCACTGCTGCTGTATCCATTGCGGTCGTTCCTTTCACGCTGCGCGCACTCTTGGGTCAATGAACCGATAGAGAATATCGGCGAAAAAGTTCATGATGATGACGATCGACGAGAAGACCACGAAGGTGCCTTGGAGCACCGGGAAATCCGGGCCTTGAATTGCGTTGAACGTGAGGTACCCGAGCCCCGGCCATGAGAACACGGTCTCGATGGTCACGGCTCCACTAATGAGACTCGCGAGCTGCAAGAAAATCATGGTGACCGTGGGCAGCAGCGCGTTGGGGAGTGCGTGTTTGCGCCTCACTAGGTCCTCTTGCAGCCCTTTTGCCCGTGCGGTGACGAGGTAATCTTGGCCAAGTTCTTCAATGAGAGATGAGCGCATGATGAGCACATACTGCGCGTACGACACCATCGACAGAGCAATCACTGGGAGCACCAAGTGACGCGCGACGTCAACGATGTATGCCCAACCCGTATAGCTCGCGCCGACCGTGGTCATGCCACTGCTGGGGAAGATGCCGGTGCCCGAGAACAGGAGCAACAGCAATAACCCGAACCAGAAAGTAGGCATTGACCAGAATATGAGCGAGACCCAGGTGGCGGACCGGTCGAACCACTGACCGCGCTTCCAAGCGGCGCGCTGACCGACCCAGATGCCGAGGCTCACGGTCAACACCATAGAAACGCTCATGAGTAGCAGCGTGGGGCCCACGTACTGCAACATCAGCTCTGAGACCGGACGACGGTATACGAATGAAGTGCCCAAGTCTCCCTGGAAGAGTCCGAGGAAGTATTCCCAGAACTGCACCCACACAGGACGGTCGAGACCAAACTGCTCTCTGAGCTGCACGATCTGATCCGCCGTGATCTGGCGACCCCGCGTCATCATCGCGACGGGGTCGCCAGGAAGCACGCGGAACGCGAAGAATCCGAGCAGCACTACCATGAGGAGGCTGATGGCAGACCCACCGGCCTTCCGGAGAAGATACCTCCAAGTACTCCCGCTGTGTCGAACATCGGCAGCCTCGTCGGCCACATTCTGCTCGATGAGCTGGGGGACATCCTCAGCGGCAATGCCGCTCGAATTCATGCGTTCCATGTTTCGCCTACCTACTTGCGGTCGTCCGCGGACTTCTTGCGCCGGGTCCCGAGCACAATGCCGGCAGCTGCGATCACGATGACACCAATGCCACCTCCGATAGCCCAACCAGGAATTCCGCCACCGTCATCAGAACCGCCTTCGCCCTTGAGGGTTGCTTGCGCAACGGAGTAGCGGTTGTACGGCGAACCGTTGATCATCACAAGGTTGTCGAGTCGATCGGAGCGGTACGCGCCGAGTGCATCGTCGTAGTAGAACATTGCGGTGTTGCCGAACTCATAAATCTTTGTGAGTGCTTCGGTCACTAGTTCGGCACGCTTGTCCGGGTCGAGTTCGGTGTGCTGAGCCGCAAATACCTTGTCGTATTCTGGATCACACATGCCTGACTGTGACGAGGTTGCCCCGCCTACTTCGTCAGGCAGCGTGCTGCACACGTTAATTGAGAGCATGTAGTCGGGGTCATCACTCACACCCCAACCATCGATGTATGTGTCGTAATCGCCCTTCGGGATCAGCTCGAGCATCTCATCCCAGTTGGTGCTCTTGAGCTCCATGTTGATGCCGAGATCCTTAAACCATGATTCAACGAACTTGGCGGTTGCAGCGTTGGGAGTGCTTGAACCGTCAAACATCATGCGAAGCGTGATGGGGTTGCCCTCTTTGTCCAGGCGATTGCCATCCGCGTCGGTCGTGTAGCCGGCGGCTTCAAGCGATGCCTGTGCTTCTTCGATGCCCTGCGGAAGCTGGGCATCTTCGAGATCGGTGTAGAACCCACCTGGTGACCCTGGAGGAAGAATGGTGGGGCCTTCGCTCCCGAGACCATTGATGACGCGCTCAACCAACTGCTTGCGATCAATGGCTTGACCGACGGCACGGCGGAATGCTTGGTCTTCGAGCACGGGGTTTTGAGTGCCGAAGGCTTCGCCACCCGCAGTCTTCCAGCCACCGTTCAGCGTGAGGTTCCAAAAGTGCTTCGACTCGACCTGATATGCCTCGATGCCGTCGACTGACTCGAGCGAATCGTACTGTGCCGAAGTGAGCCCACCCAGCATGTCAATCTCGCCGTTGCGGAGGGCAAGCACCGAAGCGTCGGCATTCTTGAATCCGATGAGGTGCAGTGCGTCGACGCCGGTTTCACCGCCATAGAAGTGCTCATTGGAGGTCAAGGAAATTGAGGTGCCTTCCTTGAACTCATCAACGATGAATGGTCCACTGCCGACGACATCTTCGGTGTTCTCATATTCGGCTGGGTTCTCAATCGATTCCCAAATGTGCTTCGGAACAATCGGAAGAATGCCAGGATGTATGGGCGTTGGGGCAGAAGTGACAATCTCGACGGTCTTCTCATCGACGGCAATGACGTCGTCAATGTTGCCGACCGATTCGCCGTTGGCCACCTGCAGCGCTTTGTCATTGATGACGGCTTCATACGTCCACACCACGTCATCAGAGGTGACGGGCTCCCCATCTGACCACGTTGCCTTGTCGCGGATGTGGTAGGTCCAGGTAGTACCGTCTACGTCAAACTCATCTGCGAGAATTCCGCCGTAGTCGCCTGTCTCAGTGACACCAGCAAGTGGCTCGTACTCGTAATCAAGCACCTCCAGCGCCGAGTTAAACACCGCAGTGAACGGGTTCAAAGTATCCACTTGATCCATCTTGATCGACAAACGCAGTGCCGATGCCGGGGCGTCATCCTCGGCAGCATGAGCCGCTGTCAGAGGGGTGAAGACAACAGCGAGTGCGGCTGCCAGCCCAATCATGGGTTTCATTTTTCTCATACCGGATCTCCTTTAATTCGGTTTGGGTGCGTAGCACGTTCTGAGGTCAGTCGACGCGAGTTTCCAGGAGTTGCCTGTGGGGTGTTCGGGTGCGACCGGGATCGAAACTGCAGTGTTTTAACCGGTGGTCACGCGCCGCGCATTTCTCACTTCGACTTATCTGTTCATGTCAAATGATACGAAACGTAATTTCTGCTATCTGCTACTTCTGTATAGTAAGACTTCCTCGTTGTGTATTCCTAGCCGAAGCGCAGAATCCTTTGGAAATCTTACTGAATTTGTAATGAATGTGTGGTTCGAATCTTCTGATGGCTAGGGGAGAAGCTGGCGTTATGTTTCACATCATGATGAGTTCTCCCAATTCTCGTGTCTGGCAAGCAGCGCGGTAAGCAGGTCTGCACGTTCGAAAAGTGATGCCACGACCATGTGCTCTGAAGGGGCATGTGCTCCACCCCCTCGTGGACCAAAGCCATCGATGGTGGGGATCCCGAGAGACCCGAGCAGATTCGTGTCACCGGCGCCGCTGGCTGGTCTCCCATCAACGGAAAGTCCGATTTCAGAAGCGACCTTTCGTACATGATTGAGGAGCGCAGCATCTGCGTTCGACGCGCGCCACGCAGGGCGGTTGCTTAGCAGTTCAACGTTGATGCGTGCGCCCTGTCGGATGGGTGTTAATTGACGCAGGGCAGCAAGTACCTGACGCTCGGACTCTGGGTCAATAAAACGCAAACCAACTTCTGCCCATGCAGCGTCAGGGACGACGTTGGCGCGCGCACCTCCCTCCAGCGTTCCCACATTGCTCAGCACCTCTGACGGGAGCTCAGCGGCCGTGGTGATGTCGCGCACGCGCAGCAGTTGATCGATAAGCTCATCTATCGCCGAGATGCCGTGCTCTGGATCGAGAGCGGCGTGCGCTGCTCTGCCAGAGACTGAGATGCGCACTCGCGAGCTTCCGCGTCGCCCCACCTTTAATGCGCCGTCGGGGTGCGGGGACTCGAAGCCTAAAGCAGCTTTCGAAGTTGCGCCGAGTTCTTGTAGCAGTGCCTTCGTGGTGGGGGAGCCCACTTCCTCATCAGAAGTGAGCACGATGCGCACCGCCTGGTGTGGTGTCCCGCGCAGCCTCGATATCGCGAGAAGCATGACAACGATGCCGGCCTTCATATCGAACACGCCGGGGCCCTTGATGGTGCCGTTTGTCTCGACCCAGGGCACGGTCGAATCCAGCGTTCCTACGGGCCAAACCGTATCTGTGTGCCCGACAAGCAGCAGCGGGTTGCTTCCCGCGTCAACAGTTCTGGGCACATCAATGATGAGACTTGTGCCAGCATCGGTGCGAATGAGACGCACCTGCGCACCGAGCGTCACAAATTGGGATTCGAGCACCGAGGCGATGTGCTCACTCGCGGCAACATCGAATGACGGCGTCTCAATCTCGACAAGCTGTTTCAACATTGAAATAGCGTCGGATTCGTCCGTGAACGGTTTCACCTCATCGTGCATGTTACGAAACGTATCTTATGCTTGAGCATTTGGCAATATGGTCATAGTATCTAGGAAGAATCGTAACAACGTCGTCACATAGGAAACATATCATGCAGCTTTCTTCGCAAGCGGGGCGCATTGCTTTCGAGCGAACTTTGCCAGATGCTTCTCGAATCGAACGTCTCGTCGGACGTGAACTGGCGAGCTATGACGAACTGCATGCCGCAAACGAATTATATGAGCGGGTGTTTGGGTACACCGATCCCGAATTGACCTTGAACCCAAACCTCCTGTGCGCGCTCGCTCACAATGGAGGCTCGCTGGTCGGTGTGTTTGCGCCGAACGACACACTGGTGGGGTTTGCGTATGGATTTCCCGGGCGAGACAGATCGGGGAGCGAATATCACTATTCTCAGTCTGCCGTCGTCGCGACTGATTACCAAGGTCAAGGAATCGGACGAGTACTCAAGCGTCTGCAGCGAAGAGTGGCACAACAGACGGGGTACACGCGCATGCGTTGGGCATTCGACCCAATCTTGACGCGAAACGGCCACTTCAACTTCAATACGCTCGGAGCAGTCGGGGTCGGGTTCCATGGAGATTACTACTGCAGACCAGAAACAGATCGTGTGGTCGTCGAGTGGACGATTGACAATGAAGCTGACCCGCACCTCGCAGTACGAGATGCCAAGGCTCCGCCCCTTCAACCGACGAGCTGGGCCGCTTCCGTGCAAGACGGGGAGAACGTGTGGATCCCGCTCCCTGCGACTCCCGAACAATCAAGAGCACTGAAGCTGCGTCCGAAGCTTGCTGACACGTTGCACACTGTGTTTGCCGAGAACATGGTGCTCGTCGACTGCCGACGTATAGATGACGAAACTACTGCATATCTCGCTGTTCCGCGTATCGGCGCCATCGCCGAACCTGCTTCCGAAACCGCCGCAGTTCATCCCCAGCCGGAGGAAAAATGAATGCACATTACCCCGAAGACGAGCTTGATCGATCGCTCGTCTCACCCAAAGATCGGTTTGGTGAACGCTTTCGCACCAACCTCTCGGCAGAGAGCATTCAAGGGCGTGTGATCGAGCATGAATTGCAGGCGTTGAATCACACGCTCGAAGACCTCCAAGAATCGGGGGCGATCCCACGCGCAGCTGCGCTGATTCTCGGGGCGCGGCGTAGATACGTCAGCGGTGAGGGCAAATCATCGGCCTATGCGCAACTCTTGAATGCGGATCTGTCAGCAACGCTGTCAAACGTTTTCTTGGTTGACGGGCGAGGGCTTTCAATGGTCACCGTATTGAGTGACGTGCGCGCAAGCGACGTGCTCATCATCTTCTCAATGCGGCGATATCGCGAAGAGACGATCCGGCTCGGACGTCTTTTCGCCGAAGCCGGGGGGCAGCTTGTCGTTGTGACCGATAGTGAGGAGTCCCCGCTCGCGCAGATTGCGACAGCGCTGATTCGGGTGAACACGGGTTCTGCCTCTTACGCAGACTCGCCGACCGCTGTCGCGTCGGTGTGTCACTTGTTGAGCACGCTTACCGCGGCGAGCGCGAAGGGTGCGAGGCGTCGCCTCACCGCACGTGATCACTATGCGACCGAAATTGGTCTCTACCTTCCGGAGAACACTCAGGACGGACAAAAGTGACAGCGCATCAGCCGGTGACGTGCGCACGCATCCGTCTATTTGCCCTCGAGCTCCCGCTGCTCCATAGCTTCCAAACAAGCTCGCACCGGAAATCTGGTATCGAACACATTCTTGTCGAGCTCACCGACTCTGACGGTGTGGTGGGTTGGGGGGAAATCGCATCACCGAGCGACCCGTACTACTGCGCTGAAACGACTGACACAGCGTGGCATATCGCCACAAAATATCTGGTGCCAGCGGTCAGCGGATCCATCGCAGATACCCCTGAGCAGTTCGAATCAGCTTGGGCAAAGGTGCGCGGTCACGAATTTGCGAAGGCGGGGTTCTCAGGGGCAATCTGGGATGTGTTCTCTCGGCGCAATGAACTGTCGCTCTCCTCTGCCCTCGGCGGGACACGCAGCGAGGTCGTCTCTGGGGTATCTCTGGGTATTGAACCATCGATCGATGCGTTACTCGCCCAGGTGGACCTCCAAGTTACTGCCGGGTACCCGAGGGTGAAGTTGAAGGTTGCTCCGGGGTGGGATGTCGAGCCAGTTCGCGCAGTCCGGACGGCATTTCCGGGCGTTGACTTGCACGTCGACGCGAATGGGGCGTACCCGCGATCCGACGCCTCGACTGAAGTATTCCGCAAACTCGACGGAATCGGTCTCACGATGATCGAGCAGCCGTTCGGAGCGCGAGACTTTGTGGCACACGCTGAGCTGCAACAGCGAATTCAGACCCCGATCTGCCTCGACGAATCAGTCGTCGATGTCGATGACCTCGAAACCATGCTGCGGTTAGACGCCGGGCGCGTGCTCAATATCAAAGTCTCCCGCATGGGTGGGCTCACGCAGGCCAAGCGGGCGCACGACCTCGCAGAACAGGCGGGCGTGCCAGTCTGGTGCGGCGGAATGCATGAGTTCGGCATCGGGCGGGCGGCAAACGTCGCGCTCTCATCGCTTCCGGGATTTACGCTGCCCTCAGACGTCTCAGGTTCGAACAAGTACTATGCGCGCGACATCATCCAGCCGCCCGTGCGCGCAGAGTTGGGAATCGTTCAGGTGCCGCTGACGCCCGGAATCGGTCATGCTGTCGACGTGCAACGCATTGAGAAGCATGCCTCGCGAAGCTTCGACTCTGCGGTAACGATTGGATCCGCGTCATGAGTTCAGCTGCCGGGGCCAAATTTCCGGTAATAGACGGACACAACGATCTCGCCTGGGAATGCAGAGTACAGCGAGAGTACGAGACCACTGGTCTTGATGGATCTGTGCCAGAACTGCACACAGATCTTCCGCGGCTATTCGAGGGCGGCGTTGCCGGTCAGTTCTGGTCGGTTTGGGTAGACCCAGTGCTCATGGGCGCAGACCAGGTGGTCGCAACCCTCGAGCAGATCGACTTTGTGCATCGGTTGGTTAAGGCGTACCCCGACCAGCTGCAGTTTGCGCGCACGGCCGATGACGTGCGTGTCGCGATGTCTGTGGACCGCATTGCTTCACTCATCGGGGTCGAGGGCGGCGCTCAAATTGGCGGATCACTTGCGGCACTGCGTCAGTTTGCAAAACTCGGAGCCAGATACATGACGCTGACCTGGTCGCGCACCACTGACTGGGCAGACTCCGCAACCGACACCGCGACACACGGTGGGTTGAGCGAATTCGGTCACGAAGTGGTGCGCGAGATGAACCGGATCGGCATGCTTGTCGACTTGGCCCATGTCGCTCCCACGACAATGCGTCATGCCCTCGAAACGAGCACCAGACCGGTGATCGTGAGCCATTCTGGCGCCTGGGAATTGTGTCACCATACGCGGAATGTTCCCGACGACGTGATCGCCACGATAGGCGAGCGCTCCGGTGTAGTGATGGTCGCATTCGTGCCATCGTTTCTCACGGAGGAGCGACGGATGTGGGTGGAAGCCGGTGAGGTCGGCGCACCTCCGACCGTCGGTGTGGCTGCGGTGGCCGATCACATTGAACACATTCGCGACATCGCTGGCATACACGCTGTAGGTCTCGGCGCCGACTACGACGGGACCGATGCGATGCCTGATGGCCTTGACGACGTCTCCAAATACCCTGCTCTGTTCGCAGAGCTGGAGAAGAGAGGGTGGTCAGCACACGATCTCCGACTTCTTTCGTGCGAGAACGTGTTGCGCGTGCTCGCCGCATCTGACGATGACCATCGTTCATTTCTTGCGGGCGAGGCAGAAGCGCCTTCTGCGAGCGCAGTCGCGCCTTCCATCAACACCGAAAGAGAACATGCATGACAGATCCACGCCGCCCGAGAGTACTGTGTGTCGTGAATTCACGAAGCTCAGGGCCGAGACGGCTCACACAGTGGTTTGAGGAATTCGGAGTTGAGCTGGTTGAGGTGTTCGGCGGTGACGGGCTCCCCGAAGACCTCACGGGTTTCGATGCGCTCGTGCTGCTCGGCGGTGGGCTCATGCCCAACCATTTCGACACGGCGCCCTGGCTCCATGCCGAACGCAAGCTGACGATGGAAGCGATTTTGAAGGATATTCCAACGCTCGGCATTTGCCTCGGTGCGCAAATCATCGCTGACGTCGCTGGCGGTGAAGTGCGAGAAAACTATGGACCGAAGGAGCGCGGCAGCGTTTCCATCTGGCCGACCGAGGCCGGGATCAGCGACCCCGTGCTGAAATCAGTTGGAGCTTCGGCGCCAATGATTGAAAATCATGAAGACATGATTACGAAGCTCCCACAGAGCGCGGTGCTGCTCGCATCAAGTGATGCCGTTGCGAACCAGGCTTTCGTGATTGGCAAGCATGTTCGAGGCGTGCAGTTTCACCCGGAGGCATCTGCAGAGAACGTCGCGAACTGGGACGAAGCGGCGCTGCAGGGCGACGGGTATGACATCGAAGCTGTTGTGGTCGAAGCGCGTGCCAATGATGCGAGAAGCACTCAGGCGAGCCACGCACTCATCGCGGGATTTGCTGCTGAAATCATCGAGCAAGCGGGAGTGCTGAAGTGACTGATCCCTCAGTGGCGCCGTTCGACGCTGCTCTTGCCGAAGCTTTCGACGCGCACCCGCGTCACACAGCGCCAGCCGTGCTCGCTGCACTGTTTGATCCGAACGGAATCGTTGCGTGGCGTGCGTCAGGCGATCCACGAAGTGAAGGGACGGTGACCACGCGCAGCACGGTGTTTCGCATCGCGTCGATGTCGAAGAGTTTTCTGGCGGCCGCGGCGCTCGCACTTCGAGATGAGGGTGTCCTTGACCTTGACCGGTCAATCTCTGAGTACGTTCCAGGAGCTCGGTTTCTTCTCAACGGACACGCACACGAGGTCACCGTTGAGGAGTTGCTCTCCAACAACTCTGGAATGCCAGAAGACAATGCCTGGGGCGACCGGCAGCTGGGGGCGTCGCGTGACGCAATCATGAGCCTGGCACGAGCGGGGTTCAGACTCACAGCGAGGCCTGGGGAACGTTACCAATACTCCAACTTGGGGATGTCGCTCGTCGGGCGAGCAATCGAGTCAGTCACCGGATCTCTGGTCGAAGACGTGATCCGCGAGAGATTTTTCGCACCGCTCGGACTCTTGCACACGCATTACAGCTCCGATGAGTACTCCGCTCAAGCTGACATTGCGCATGGATTCCGCAGTTTCGATGAGGGCGCCTCCTTCCTGAGAGAGCCATTTGTTGGGTCTGGCGCACTTTCCTGTATCGGCGGAATTTTTAGCACGATCGACGACATTGCAGCCTGGGCCTGGTTTCTCGCCTCGGCCTTCACCGATGATCCTGTACAGCCGGCATTACTCTCGGAGCGAAGTAGGCGCGAAATGCAACGGGCGCACACCGGTATTCCCATCACCCCGTCAACACCTCAACGCGCAATAAATGCGCTGGGGTACGGACTAGGGCTCGTCATCGAGAACGACGTCAAGTTTGGGCAGATCGTGTCGCACTCAGGCGGGCTACCCGGGTTCTCCTCACATATGCGCTGGCACGTTGCTTCGGGCATCGGTGCCGTTGTTTTTGGCAATTCGGATGCCTTCACTGCGGAGAAGCTCGCGTCGGCGACGCTTGACGCGCACCTTCATGCGGCACCGCAGCGCGCAATACTCGACACTGTGTGGCCGGAAACCTTGCGTGCAGCAGAGCGAATCGATGGTGTGCTCGCCGAAAGCAGCACAATTGCTGATGCTTCCGATGTCTGTGCTGACAATCTGTTCATGGATATTCCGGCAGCGCATCGTGACCATCAGTTCAGCGTGCTGCGTGCGGAAACGGGCCAACTTCTCTCTCAGCGACCACTTGCAGAGCGCGTCTTGGTTGCGACCGATGCAGCCCACCTGAAATGGCGCATCGACTGCGAACGAGGCGCACTCACTTGCGAGATTCGCATGGTCGGTGTGAATGCACCCACTGTGCAGAGTCTCACGCTGAACGGGGATCCTGCAGATCCGTTTGCACGCACAGCATCAACGTTACTTACCCCCGCACGCGAAGGAGCGTACCCAGAGTGAAGCAGCAACACGTCGTCATAGTCGGTGGCGGCCTTATCGGATTGAGCGCAGCGTGGGCGCTGCTTCGTGACGGGCACCGAGTCACCATTGTCGAGCGCGACACACTCGGAAGCGGCGCGGCGACAGGAAACGCAGGGGAACTCACACCTCAACAGGTCTCACCGCTTGCGTCTGCAAACACGGCGAAAGATATTGTGCGCGGGGTGTTCACGAAGTCCTCGTACCTCTCGATCGATGCTCTCAAATTGCCGCAGCTCGCAGGCTTCGGGATCGGGTTTCTCAGATCCTCAGGCGCATCGAGGCTCGCGAGAGGATCCGCGTCCCTCGCGCAGTTCTCCGGCGAGATCCTCCCCTCCCTGCACCGTATGAGTGATGACGGTATTGACATCTCTGGCGGCGGGAACGGGTACCTCATGACCTGTTCGATTGAGCCATTGCTCGTCGCGGCGCACGCCGGGTATCAGCGAAGGGCAGAACTCGGGTGGGGGGAAGCGCCGGGGCAGATCTTGCGTGGCGCCGCGCTTGCCGAGCACGAACCAGTGCTCGACCCGAATGTTACCGGCGGCTTCATGCTGCCAGGTGAGTTCTCACTTGACCCAGTTTCATTCGTGGCGAGCCTTGCCGCACACATCGAGCGGGAAGGTGCATCGATTCGAACCGGGCTCACCGCTCTCCGCCTGACACCGCACCGCACCGAGGCAGGCGCAGGCATCATCTGCAGCGATGAGTCGGGTCGCGAAGTCACGGTCACCGGTGACCGCGTGGTCATCGCCGCCGGCGCGTGGACTTCGCCCATTCTCAGACGGTCTGCAATTCGTGCGGCCCCCATTGTCTCTGGCAAGGGGTACAGCTACACCGTTCCGATTGATCACATGCCAAACACGCTCATCCACTCGCTCGACCGACACTGCGTTGTGATTCCCATGCACGAGCGGCTGCGTATCGTGGGCATGATGGAGTTCGATGGAAGCCCCGCGAAACTCAACCGACAGCGATTCGACGTGTTGACCAAAGCGGCATCGGGGCTCATCACTGGAGCCCAGTGGGAGGCGCGCACCGACGAGTGGGTTGGCGCGCGCCCGATGACCGCCGACGGCATGCCGCTGCTTGGGCCGGTAGCAGGCAGACCCGAAGTGATCGTTGCAGCCGGGCACAACATGCACGGCCTCTCGCTCGGCCCGGTGACCGGAGAAGTGATCGCAGACCTCATTGCCGGGCGCGAAACTACGGCCGGCGGCACACGTGTGGATCTCACGCCGTTCGCCGTGCGCAGGTAACATCCTCCAATCGAAGGCTCTGTCCTATTAAGATGGAGAAGTTCGTTCAGAGGGGTACCTCCGTTCAAGCGGCTTCAGGGGCCAAGCCGGGTCCGCTCGCCAGTGATCACACCTGCGAGCGTCCACGTAACGTCTAGTACACCCTGCAGAGGAGCCCACATGATCGAACAGCGTACGTCAGACGCAAACGCGATCGATGATCGCGTCTTTCCCGAGGGCTCACGGCGCGGCAACGAATGCCGACAGCTGAAACTGGGTGAAATTCGGGCGACCGAGCTGGTCGAACAGTTTGGATCCCCGCTGTATGTCATCGATGAAGACCAGGCTAGGCGCACAGCGGTAGAGATCCGCGACGCTCTCAGAGGCGAGGCACAAAGGATCGGCACCGACGCGACCGTGTACTACGCAAGTAAGGCGTTTCTGTGCGTTGAGGTTGCGCGCTGGATGTTTGACGAGGGGCTCTCTGTTGACGTAGCAAGCGGGGGAGAGCTCGCAGTCGCGCTCGCCGCAGGCGTCGCGCCAGCAAAGATTGGCTTCCACGGCAACAACAAGTCTGAAGCAGAGATTCTGCGCGCGGTTGAGGCAGGCGTCGGCACGATCATTATTGACAGTCTGATTGAGGTCACTCGGATCGCGAAGGCCGCAGCAGCCTTGGGCACCCGCCAAAAGGTGCGCCTGCGGGTGAACAGTGGAGTGCACGCCTCGACGCACGACTATCTTGCAACCTCGCACGAGGATCAGAAATTTGGCATGCCGCTGGACGACGCAGCCACGATGGTGCGCGAGATTGTGTCACACAAGGAGCTCGAGTTCCGAGGTCTCCACTGCCACATTGGCTCGCAGATTTTTGCCACGGAGGGCTTCCGAGAATCGGCGAAGCGCCTGCTCAGCGTGTACGGAGAGCTGGCCGAGATTACCGGTTCGCCGATCCCAGAACTCAATTTAGGAGGCGGGTTCGGTATTGCCTACACGCCAGCCGAGGCGAGCGAAGCCCCGAAAATTTCTGTCATCGCGAAAGAGCTCGCAGACATCGTGCGTGATGCCTGCATACGTGCAGAGATGGATATTCCGCATCTCGTGTTCGAACCGGGCCGTTCGATCATTGGGCGTGCGGGCGTCACGCTGTACACGGTGGGCACTACCAAGAACGTGCGGCTCGCTGGTTCAGACGTTGCGGGCGACGAAAGAGATCTCGGCTACGAAGAGCGGCTCTACGTGAGTGTCGACGGTGGCATGAGCGACAACGCTCGCCCGGCACTCTACGGGTCTGACTATCACGTGCGTATTGCGAATCGAGAGAGCACTGCCGCCCCAGCACTCGTGCGCGTGGTTGGCAAGCACTGCGAGTCGGGAGACATCGTGGTGTACCGCGACGAGTTGCCAGGTGACGTGCAGCAGGGGGATACCCTCGCAGTCGCTGCGACCGGCGCGTACTGCTGGTCGCTGTCAAATAATTACAACTATGTGCCGAGGCCGCCAGTGGTAGCACTCACAGGCGGCGAGGCACGCATCATCGTACGGGGCGAGACAGAGGAAGACCTGCTCGCCCGCAGCGTGTTCGCCTAGGCGACCGCGCACGCATTACGACGCATTACAGAGACGGAGTATTCAGATGAATGGATATCGCGACCTTCGCGTAGCACTGCTCGGGTGTGGCTCAGTAGGAGCACAGGTAGCCAAGCTGATTCTTGACAACGGAGATGAGCTCGCCGCCCGGGTCGGGGCCCGCCTCACCCTCGCAGGCATCGCCGTGCGCACGCTCGACGCAAAACGTGACGTCGAGCTGCCGCAAGAGCTCTTCACCCTCGACGCGGAGCGTCTCGTGCAGGGCGCAGACATCGTCATTGAGCTCATGGGGGGCATCGAGCCAGCCCGCACGCTCATTCTGCAATCACTGCAGGGTGGCGCCGATGTCGTGACTGCGAACAAGGCACTCGTCGCCGCCCACGGGCGTGAACTCACTGACACGGCCGACCAGGTTGGCGCGCAGCTCCTGTACGAAGCATCGGTTGCCGCAGCAATTCCGATTCTTCGCCCGCTCCGCGAGAGCCTTGCCGGCGACCACATCACCCGCGTGATGGGCATCGTGAACGGCTCAACGAATTACATCCTTGACCGGATGGATCGCTTCGGTGAATCCTCCGAGGACGCAATGCAACTTGCAAGCGACCTCGGGTTCCTTGAGGCTGACCCGACGCTTGACGTCGAAGGCTTTGACGCGGCCCAGAAAGCGACGATCCTTGCGAGCATCGCGTTCCACACCGACGTGCCAGACAGCGCGGTGTACCGCGAGGGGATCTCCGACGTATCTCTTGAACAGATTGAGGCGGCGAAGAACGCCGGCTTCGTCGTGAAACTGCTCGCTGTTGCTGAGCGGCTCAAAGCGGTTGACGCTACCGAAGGCGTGTCCGTGCGCGTGTACCCGGCGCTCATCCCACGCGAACACCCACTTGCTGCGGTGTATGAGGGCAAGAACGCGGTGTTCGTCGAGGCAGAGTCTGCCGGAGAACTCATGTTCTACGGTGCTGGCGCTGGCGGAAAAGAGACCGCTTCGGCGGTACTCGGTGATCTCGTATCAGTCGCACGCAGGCACGTCGTGGGAGGCCCTGGCATCCCGGGATCCACGCACGCCGAACTGCCGGTGCTCGCTATCGGTGAGGTCGTGACGGCGTACCAGATCAGGCTCGAGGTACGTGATGAACCAGGAGTGCTCGCACGAATTGCTGGCATCCTCTCGCAAAAGGGCGTCTCTGCCGCGAGCGTCGAACAGAACATTACTGCGGGAGCCGAGGGGAGCGCACTGCTCACCATAGGCACGCACGAGGCGCGCGAGGCAGATCTCTCGGCCACCGTAGACGAGCTTCGCGCCGATGCCGCAGTATCGACCGTGATCAGTGTGATTCGACTCGAGGGCCGCGCATGAGCTTCAGCCCGCGTGCGCTCCGCGTGCACGTTCCCGCGACGAGTGCGAACTTAGGGCCCGGCTTCGATACGCTCGGCCTCGCGCTCGCATATGGCGACGAACTCACGGTTCATACTCGCGAGGCAGCCGGAGCGCACGTCACCGTGCACGGGGTGGGCGAGGGCACGATCGAAACTGATGAGCGAAACCTTGTCGTGAGGTCTGCGAGGCATGTTTTTGAGCGGCTTGGTCGTACCATGCCAGGTCTCGACATTGAAGCGCACAACCGCATCCCGCACGGACGCGGCATGGGGTCATCTGGCTCTGCCATCGTCGCCGGGGTCATGGTTGCCGCTGGACTGTTGGCAAGTGACCCAGATCACCCAATCGAACTCGATGAGAGCCAGCTGCTCGCTTACGCAACGGACCTTGAAGGCCACCCTGACAACGTAGCCCCGGCCCTTTTCGGCGGCCTCACGATTGCCTGGACGAATGCGGCTGGCCCGCGCTTCAAGCGGCTGCTCGTGCACCGCGGTGTGGCGCCCCTTGTGCTTGTGCCGAGCTTCACAATGTCGACCGAGCATGCCCGCAGCTTGCAGCCTGAGCACGTGCCGCATAAAGACGCGGTGTTCAACCTGTCGCGATCCGCACTGCTCATTGCCGCGCTCACGCAAAGCCCTGAGTTGCTGCTTGAAGCGACTGAAGATCGACTGCACCAGAACTATCGTGGCGAAGCCATGCCGGCAACGCGCGATCTCGTCCGCGCACTGCGCGAGGCAGGGCACGCGGCAGTAGTGTCGGGCGCGGGCCCTTCGATTCTCGTGCTCTCGAATGGACCCGCGGAACGGTTGTCTGCCGCAGATCTTGTCGAAGAAATTGCGCCCGATTGGCAAGTACTTACCCTCGCGATTGACATCAAGGGTGCTACAGTAGAAGAGATTCCGGTCGACTTCGCGTTCTCTTCGCGGGTCTGATTCCGCTTCTGCGGTACACCGGATCGATTTCCCAGCCGGGACATTCGTTCCCGAGCTTTCCGCACTTGTGTGCATGTTTGAGGCTGTGTAGCCCAAACGTTGAACGTTCCGAAAGGAAGAACGTGGAACAGAATCTCGAAGAAAACACCCCCGTCGAGGAGACTGCGAAGGCGCCGGTTCGCCGACGCGCATCGCGCCGCGCAACGGCAGCAGCCGGTGTCGCGGCTGAAGTCACCGTGACTACGACTGAAGCTCCTGCAGCGGCCGAAGCGCCAGCAGCTACTGAGGCTCCTGCATCTGCGGCACCAGCTGCTGCAGAAGCACCAGCTGAAGCTCCAAAGCGTGCGACTCGTTCGCGTAAGAAGGCTGAGCCGGTCGCGGACGCTACTGTCATTGAAGCTCCTGCCACTGAAACTTCAGCAGCTGAAGCTCAGACGGCTGAAGCTCAGACGGCTGAAGCTCAGACGGCTGATGCCCCGGCAGTTGAAGCGCCCAAGAAGCGCGTTACTCGTTCGCGCAAGAAGGTTGAGCCGGCGGCAGAGGCTGCGGCTGATGCGAATACCGATGCGAATGCTGATGCACCTGCCGATGCAGGTTCAGAGGCGCCGCAGTCAGCCCCGAAGGCTGACGATGAAAACTCTGATGCGGGTGCTGCGGCAAAGGGCACGCGCACCAGGGCAAGCCGGTCGAAGGGTGCTCAGGCGAAGGGCGCTCAGACGAAGGGCGCACAGACAAATGACACGCAGTCTCAGGACGCAGGCTCCAATGAAGCCGCTCCGAGCGGTGCTGCTGCTGGTGCTGAAGATGCAACTCCTGCCGAAGAGCAAGAAAACACGAACGGTCGCCGTTCGCGCCGCCGTTCAAACTCAGGCGACAAGTCAGACCGCAACGATCGTAACGACAAGAACGACCAGTCCGACAAGAGCGACCAGTCTGACGACCAGAACTCCTCACAGAATGACGAGGGCAAGTCTCGCGGGCGCGGTGGTCGCCAGCAGGATAACTCGAAGTCTGACGGTGATAAGCAGGAGAACGGTTCACGTTCGAGCCGCACTCGCCAGCGTGACCGCAAGCGTCGCGGTGGCGATGACCACGAGGTCGAGATCTCGGAAGATGATGTCTTGCTTCCGATCGCCGGCATCTTGGACGTGCTCGACAACTACGCGTTCGTACGCACGAGCGGATACCTCCCCGGCGTCTCAGACGTGTACGTCGCGCTTGGCCAGGTGAAGAAGTACGGCCTGCGACGCGGTGACGCGGTGGTCGGTGCAATTCGTCAGCCGCGCGACAGCGATGGTGGCGGCCGCCAGAAGTACAACGCAATCGTGAAGATTGATTCGGTCAATGGCAAGGCTGTCGAAGAGACCGAGAAGCGCCCTGACATTGCGGAGATGACCCCGGTCTACCCGCAAAAGCGGCTGCGTCTCGGTTCGACTACCGATCGCGTATTGGGCCGCGCCATCGACGCGGTTGCTCCGGTTGGCCTCGGTCAGCGCGGACTCATCGTGCTCCCGTCGCAGTTCTCGGGCGCAGAGGTCGTGCGTGAGCTCGCAACTGATATTGCGACGAGTGCGCCTGAGGCACACCTCATGGTGGTGCTCACTGACGCACAGCCAGAGGTGGCGACAGAACTTTCACGCTCGACGAGCGGTGAAGTGGTCGCGGCAACGTTTGACCGTCTCCCCGAAGACCAGACGACCATCTCTGAGCTTGGTATCGACCGTGCCCGCCGTCTTGTTGAACTCGGCCATGACGTGATCGTGCTTGTTGACTCGCTCGATCGTCTCGCACGTGGGTACGCCCAGTCACAGCAGCCCTCGGCTCGTCCCGCGCTTGGCACGATCGACGAGTACGCAATCTTCCAGGTGAAGCGTCTGCTCGCTGCGGCACGCAACGTGGAGAATGGTGGATCGCTCACTCTGCTCGCCACCGTGAACGCTGCGAGTGCGAACGAGTCGGAGGCACTTCTGCTCCGCGAGGCGCGCGCAGTTGCGAACAGCGTGATCGAGTTTGATGAGAATTCATCGCTTGAGGCACCAGTGCTCGACGCGCGCGTGTCTCGCACGCAGAACCTGCAGGCAATGCTTGACGCGAAGGAGATCGCGGTCGTATCTGCGAACCGCGCACAGGCATCTGCTGCATCGAAGAAGTAACTCATGTTCGAGCAAGTCGAAGGGCTGTTCACCGAACACGCTGGTCTCCAAGAAGAACTTTCTGACCCCGCGCTGCACGCTGATGCAGCGCGGGCCAAGCGGGTCAACCGTCGCTATGCCGAGCTCAGCAAGATTAAGACTGCGCACGAGCACTGGGTGCAGATAGGTGAAGACCTCGAAGCGGCGCGTGAGCTCGCGAAAGAGGACGACATGTTCGCCGAGGAGGTGCCCGAGTTCGAAGAAAAGCTCGCCACCGCCCAGGAGAAGTTACGACGGCTGCTTATTCCACGCGATCCCGACGATGCCCGCGATGTCATCCTGGAAATCAAGGGTGGAGAGGGCGGTGCCGAATCGGCACTGTTCGGCGCAGACCTGCTGCGCATGTACATGCATTACGCGGAGTCCAAAGGGTGGAAGACTGAGATTCTCGAGAAAGATGAGAGCGATCTCGGCGGCTATAAGAACGTGCAGATCGCGATCAAGTCGAACGCGAGCGACCCGTCGCAGGGCGTGTGGGCTCACCTGAAGTTTGAGGGTGGCGTGCACCGCGTGCAGCGCGTGCCGGTGACCGAGTCGCAGGGGCGGATCCACACGTCAACCACCGGTGTGCTCGTGTACCCGGAGGTTGACGCACCAGAAGAACTTGAGATCAGCCAAAACGACCTCAAGATCGACGTGTACCGGTCGAGCGGCCCCGGGGGGCAGTCGGTGAACACGACCGACTCTGCCGTACGCATCACGCACCTTCCGACAGGAATCGTCGTTGCGATGCAGAACGAGAAGTCACAGTTGCAGAACCGTGACGCTGGCATGCGTGTACTTCGCGCACGCCTTCTTGCCAGGCAGGCGGAAGAGGCAGCAGCAGAGGCTAGCGCGCATCGCTCGAGCCAGATTCGTACAATGGATCGCTCCGAACGCATTCGTACGTACAACTTCCCAGAGAACCGCATTGCCGACCACCGCACAGGATTCAAGGCGTACAACCTTGACCACGTGATGGACGGTGCGCTCGATGCTGTCGTCGAATCTTGCATTCGCATGGACGAAGAAGAACGGCTGAAGGCACTCGGACAGTGAGTGAAACATTGATCGGGCCAGTGGTCTCCCTACGTGCACCTTCGAAGGGAGACCTTGACCCGCTCGTCAACATTCTGCACGAACCAGAAGTTGCTCTTTGGTGGGTGGGTACACACCGGAGCGCGTGCATCAGGAGCTTATGTTGTCTCCTGATGCGCGAATCATCGAGGTCGAAGGCGAGTGCGCAGGTGCGATGCTTGTACTCCGTGGCGAAGACGCCGAGTACCCAACGACGATTATGCACATCTTCATCGGCACACGCTTCCGCGGGCGCCGAATCGGCGAAGAGGCGCTTGCGCTCGCGATCCGTCATGAATTCAAGCACGGCATCACCCGCGTGACGCTCGACCCGAATGCGCGGAATGAGGGTGCGATCCGCAGCTATGAACGCCTCGGCTTCCGGCGCATTGGGGTGCTTCGTGACTATCAGGTGCGCCCAGGCGGCACACCTGAAGACGCAGTCTTTCTTGACCTCACGCGAACTGACTTTCCTGGGGGCCCTCCGCTCCCCACACGCGACTGATTGCCCCGCAGTTGAATTCTTAACCGGGATATCATGATGAGTATGCGACGCGCCTCGAAACCATTGCTTCCCTGGGTGGTGTGGGGTACGGCAGTGGCGCTGTACACAATCGCGATTATTAACCGTTCCTCGCTTGCGGCTCTCGGCCCCGCTGCGCAGCAACACTTCGGTATCGACGCATCGGCACTCGCCATGTTCCCGGTGATCCAACTCATCGTGTATGCCGCGTGCCAGATTCCTGTTGGCATGCTCCTCGACCGATACGGCTCGACAGTACTCATCATCATCGGCGCGATCTTGATGGGGCTCGGGCAGGTCGCGATGGCGCTCGTGGGAGACGTCACGCTTGCGATTCTTGCGCGCATACTCGTTGGCGCCGGTGACGCATGCACGTTTATCTGCGTGATGCGCCTCGTGCCCGAGTGGTTTCCGCCGCGCCAAATTCCCACCGTGAGTCAACTCACCGGTCTCGTGGGGCAAGCGGGGCAGCTGATTTCGGTCACGCCACTCGCGCTTGCGGTTTCAGTGTTCGGCTGGTCGACCGGGTTTCTCGGCATTGTCGCGGTGGGGCTGCTCATGCTGATTCTTGGCCTAGTCGTACTCCGCGATGCGCCTGGAGAGCGCACCCTTTTGGAGCGGATGACGGGACGAGTCGGGAAGATCACTCAGCGTTCCGCCTTGATCGGAAGCACCCCTTCGACAGCGGTGATGTCGATTCCTCCGGCGACTGCCATGATTCCGGTGGTCGCTGTTCCGAGAATGCGCAAGCAGGAAGGAGACGCGCGCGAGGGGTTTCTCGGAAGGATGCTCCGGCTTCTTTCGATCCCTGGCGTACGCGTTGCGTTCTGGATCCACTTTGTCTCGCCCTACGCGGCGAACACCTTTCTGTTGCTCTGGGGCACCCCGTTTCTCACTGGCGGGCTTGGGCTCAGTGCGCCGGCAGCGGGGGCATTGCTCAGTCTCACGGTCGTCTCATCGATGTTGTCGGGGCTTGTCATGGGGCCAATCATCTCTCGGTACGTTGAGCGGAGAGTCTGGGTGGTGGTCGGAATTACCATACTCATCGCGATTACCTGGTGCGCGGTTATCTTCTGGCAGGGTGTACCGCCGCAGTGGCTCATTATCGCGTTGCTCATCATCATTCCGCTCGGTGGGCCGGCATCAATGGTGGCGTTCGAGGTTGGGCGCTCTCACACGCCGCGCAGCTTTGCGGGGCTGAGCACGGGCACTGTGAATACCGGCGGCTTCATTGCCACGATCATCGCTGTGATGGGGATCGGTGTGTTGCTCGATCTGCAGGGTGCCGGGTCGCCATCGACATACTCGCTCCACGCGTTTCAGGTTGCCTTTGCCGTGCAGATCCCCATCTGGGTGGTTGGGCTCGTCATGCTGCTCATTGAGCATCGGCGCACACAGCTGTGGATGCAGAAGCACGGTCGAACGCTTCGGTAACGAGCGCGAATCGTTAGATCATGTAGAAGCCGGCGGTGTCGGGGCGCTCGGCGAGTGGGGCGCCACGCCGTGGCCGGCCCTCCGCAGGAATGCCAGTGAGCGTGGTCCAGGGTTCAGCGCTGCGAACAACGACGGCGTTCGCGCCAATGGCTGAATCGTGACCGATCTCAATAGCGCCGAGCAACTTTGCGCCGGCGCCGATGACGACGCGATCCCCGACAGTGGGGTGGCGTTTGCCCGTCTCGTGGCCAGTGCCGCCGAGCGTGACACTGTGGTAAATGAGCACGTCATCGCCTACGACCGCGGTCTCGCCGATGACAACGCCCATGCCGTGGTCGATGAAGAGGCGCCGACCGATGGTGGCGCCCGGGTGAATCTCGATGCCCGTGAAAAACCTCGTCAGCTGCGAGATGGCTCGTGGGAGAAACCGCATGTTTCGTCTCCAGAACGCGTGCGCGAGGCGATGCCACCAGACCGCGTGGAGGCCTGAGTACACGAAAAATACCTCGGCAGCTCCGCGCGCAGCGGGATCGTGCGCGCGGGCTGCAGAGATATCTTCGCGAATACGGGACAGAATTGTTTATACCTCCAGGTCGGCGTACAACACTGTCGAGAAGTAACGCTCGCCGAAGTCGGGGAGGATGACCACAATCTTCTTCCCGGCGTTCTCCGGGCGCTTCGCGACCTCGGTGGCGGCCCAGACAGCGGCTCCGCCCGAGATACCCGCGAGGATGCCCTCGTCGGTGCCGAGCGCGCGTGCCTTCTTGATTGCGTCATCGGCTGAGACATCGATGACCTCGTCGTAGATGTCGGTGTCCAGCACCTCGGGGATGAAGTTCGCGCCGAGTCCCTGAATCTTGTGTGGGCCAGCCTTTCCGCCGGTGAGAATGGGAGAGTCGATGGGCTCCACCGCGATAACCTTCACTTCGGGGTTTTGCTCCTTGAGGTAGCTTCCCGCGCCAGTGATGGTTCCGCCGGTGCCAATGCCAGAGACGAAAATGTCGACGGTGCCGTCGGTGTCGTTCCAGATCTCTGGCCCGGTCGTCGCGCGGTGAATCGCGGGGTTCGCCTCGTTGCCGAACTGATTCGCGAGGATCGCACCGGGTGTGTTCGCAACGATTTCTTCTGCCTTCTCGACGGCGCCCTTCATACCGAGTGGGCCCTCGGTGAGTACGATCTCTGCGCCGTAAGCAGCGAGCAGCTTGCGACGCTCGACGCTCATCGTTTCTGGCATGGTGAGGATGACCTTGTACCCACGAGCCGCACCCACGAAGGCGAGCGCGATGCCAGTGTTGCCACTGGTGCCCTCGACGATGGTGCCTCCTGGCTTCAATGAGCCGGACTTCTCGGCTGCATCAATGATGGCAATGCCGATGCGATCCTTCACGCTGCCCGCAGGGTTATAAAATTCGAGCTTCGCATACACCTCAGCGGCTGCATCGTCAGTGACGCGATTCAGCCGAACCAGCGGAGTGTTGCCGAATGCCTGGGTGATGTTCTCGTAAGTGCGTTTCATGAGTAGGGCTCCTTCAAGTCGGTGGAAGCTATGTCAATACGTTATCGGAGAGTTTCTGAATGGTTATGCATGAGTCACTCTGTTACAACGCGACGAAGCGGCGTCTATTCCCCATGTTCCTCTCCATCAGTTTCAGAGTGCGCCGATTTCAGAGCCCGCCGATGCGAGACAATAGAAGAGTGAACGCCGAGATAGAGCCCGACGCCCAGATTATCGACATGTTGGCAGTGGTGAGAAATGCGCTTGAGGCTGCGGGGATAGAAGACCCTGGAGCAGACGCTGAACTCATTCTTGGCCATGTATTGGGCGAGACGCGTGGCCGTGTGCAAGCCCTCGCGATCATGGGTACTCGCATTGATCAGGCCTCCCGCGCGCGCATCATGGACCTTACCGAGCTGCGTGCGGATCGCATCCCGCTTCAACACCTCACCGGAACCGCGCCGTTTCGCTCCCTCGAACTGCGCGTAGGCCCCGGAGTATTCATTCCTCGACCGGAGACGGAAACGGTCGCGCAGTTTGCGATTGATGCGCTTATGTTGGCACCCACCCCAGAACCACTCGCGGTTGATCTGTGTACGGGGAGCGGCGCAATCGCACTAGCGCTCGCAAACGAGGTTCCGACCGCGAAAATTTGGGCCGTTGAGAAAAGTGAAGATGCCCATGCCTGGGCTGCGGAGAACGTTGCTCGGCTGGGCGATGGTCGAGTAGAACTCGTCCACGGAGACATCGAGGATTTTGTGCCAGGAAGACTCGCACCTGTGTCGCTCGCTCGAGGCGCGCAGGTGGTCATCTCCAACCCGCCCTACGTGCCAGAAGCTGCGATTCCTCGTGACCCGGAGGTTCGTGATCACGACCCCGCCATGGCGCTGTACGGCGGAGCAGATGGGCTTGACGTGATCCGTACCATTAGCGACGTTGCCGCGCAGTTGCTGGTGAGCGGAGGAACACTTGTGCTGGAACACGCTGAGGGGCAGGGTGCAGAGATTCGCTCGCTGCTCACGCGGGCCGGGTGGAGTGCGGCAGCGACCCACCAAGATCTCACCGGCAGAGACCGCGCGACGACCGCGATCTCCGCGCTCCAGTAGAATCACTGATTATGGCCGAGGTGTATGACTGTTCAGTGACCGCACAAGTGCTCGAAGGGAGCAGGCTTGCGCGTCAGGCGATCGGGCGGGGCGAACTCATCGTGATCCCGACCGACACTGTCTATGGCGTCGCGGCGGATGCATTTTCGCCAGCTGCCGTGCAGCGACTGCTAGATGCAAAGGGTCGCGGGCGGCAGTCGCCCCCGCCAGTGCTGATACCCAACGTTGGCACGTTGAGTGCGCTCGCGGCAGAAGCTACCGAGCCGCTTACGCAGCTCGCTGAAAAGTTCTGGCCAGGAGCGCTCACGATTATCGTGCAGGCGAACCCATCGCTCGATTGGGATCTCGGTGAGACCGGCGGCACAGTTGCGCTGCGCATTCCCGACAACAAACTCACCCGAGAACTACTCCAGGAGACCGGGCCACTCGCTGTGTCATCTGCCAATAAGACTGGGGAGCCTGCTGCTGGCACTGCGGCAGAGGCAGTGGACGCGCTCGGCGATGCAATTTCGATTTTTCTCGATGGGGGAGAAGCGCGCGGACAGTCGTCGACGATCATCGACGCAACGGAACTTGCCGCAGACGGAGCGGGCATCGTTCGCATGCTCCGCGCTGGGGGCGTGACCATCAATGAGCTCCGTGAAGTACTCACCGAGGCGACCGTGGTGGACGGCGCGGAGGCCGAGCAGCCCGTAGTCGAAGGTGCGGCTGAACCCGACGCCTAATGACCTCGTCCACTTTGATTGTTTTCGCGGTTGCGGTCGGTGTGACCGTGGTCGCTTCATACATCGTCCTGCGAATTTCGCGACACTTTGGGCTCGCTCCGCAACTGCGTGAGCGTGATGTTCATCGGGTGCCGACCCCTCGCCTCGGCGGCGTGGCAATGTTTATAGGTCTCCTCGTAGCATTTGGAGTCGCAGCAACACAACCTGTGTTTGCTCCGCTCTTCCAAGGTGACACGAAGATCTGGGCGCTTATTGGTGCCTGTGTGATCATTGCGGTAATTGGCGTGCTCGACGATTTGCTGGATCTCGACTGGATGATCAAGCTCGGTGCTCAGTTGCTTGCTGCCGGCATTCTTGCGTGGAACGGCGTGCAGATTGTGTCGATCCCGCTCGGTGACACACTTATTATCGGGTCGCCGCTTGTCAATTTCGTGCTCACGGTATTTCTCATGACGCTCGTGATGAACGCGGTGAACTTTGTCGATGGCCTCGATGGCCTTGTCGCGGGTGTAGCGATTATCGCGAGCGGCACGTTCTTTGTGTACACCCTCATTCTCAAATCGCAAATGGGTCACGTGCTTTCGGTCTCGTTCTCGAGCCTCATTGCGCTTGCGTTGGTGGGGGTTTGCGTCGGGTTCCTACCCTTTAATTGGCATCGCGCGAAGATGTTCATGGGCGACACTGGCGCATTGCTCGTGGGTCTGCTGATGGCAACCTCTACTGTGTCTGTGACTGGGGAACTCAACCCCGCCGCACTTGATATCCAGCTGGTGCTCGCGAGCTACATTCCCATCATCTTGCCGGTTGCGGTGCTCGCGCTTCCGCTCGCGGATTTCGCGCTCGCGGTGTTCCGCAGGGTGCGGGCGGGGAAAAGCCCATTCGAGGCGGATCGCCGACACCTCCACCACCGCCTCCTCGATATGGGGCATTCTCCAGTGCAGGCGGTGCTCTGTTTTTACCTAGGTACGGCGGTACTTTCGAGTGCGGGCTTGCTCGTCTTCACCATGCGTGATTTCACGATCCCAGTGCTCGTTCTCGTGGTCGGGGGATTGATGACACTCTGTATTCTGTGCTTCCCGCTGAACAACGTCCGCGCAGCATGGGCGCAGAAGAGCTTGATACCTTTGAAATATTCCAGGAAGTCGCTTGCGGCAGCCTTGAATGAACCTGACACACTTTCCGCCGCAGCGGCCCCAACCGAGAGGACCCCGAGTGACGAACCCGATTGAGGCTGAGGGCCCCGCCCAGATGCCAGTTTCGCAGCCAGTGTTGTTGAAAGCACTGCGCTGGGGTGTCATTATCACGCTCGCACTGATCGTCGTGTTTGCGGGTATTGGGTGGCTGGTCTCTGGTTCCGAGGGTCTCATCGGTGGGGTGATTGGCACAGCCATGGGTGGACTGTTCCTCGGTCTCACCGTTGGAAGCATTGCCTTCGCCAACCGATTCGTCGAAAGCCCGTCGTACATCGTGATGTTCTTCGCAATCGTGATGGGGAGTTGGATACTGAAGTTTGTGATCTTCATTGTGTTATTGATCGTGCTTCGTGATCAGCCTTGGCTCGACGGCTACGTTCTCTTCTTCGGGCTGTTAGCGAGTGTGCTTGCGGCACTTGCGATTGATGTAGTCGTGATTACGCGATCACGCATGCCAGTCATTCAATTGCCGGAATAAACATCCCTTTTGGGTTTCTTCTCCCAGAAAAGTCTTGATAGACTGAGTGAGTTCCCTCCGGGGCTCACTTGAAGTGTGCCTTTGATTGGGTGGGGCACGACCACCGTTCGATGCGTGCAGCGAATACTGCACCTTATTCAGGAGAATGGCGCTGTTCGCTTACGCTATGCAACTCGTTGCCCCCGGTTTTCTCGCTGCCACAGGCGAATTCCATCCGCCGTCGATTGAGGAGTTCTTCCCCGACGCGATCTTCTTTGAAGGTACGCCGTTCGAGATGAATCGCATCATGATCATTCGCGTGGTCATGATGATTCTCCTTCTCCTGTTCTTCTGGATAGGGACACGCAACATGCGCGTGATTCCTGGCAAGTTCCAGTCGCTCACTGAAATGGCACTCGACTTCGTTCGCGTGAACATCGCAGAAGAGCTCGTCGGCAAGGTCGATGGGAAGCGTTTCCTCCCGATTCTCACCGCAATGTTCTTCATGATCCTTGCGTTCAACATCACGGGCATCATCCCGGGTCTGAATATCGCAGCCACCGCGGTGATCGGTACGCCACTCGTGCTCGCAGTCGTCTCGTACGTGACGTTTATTTACGCGGGTATTAAGAAGAGCCCGAAGAACTTCGTGAAGAATTCACTGTTCCCGGCTGGCGTTCCAAAGCCGATTTACATCATTGTGACTCCGATTGAGTTCCTTTCGACCTTTATCATTCGACCGGTCACTTTGACGCTGCGTCTGCTGATGAACATGATGGTCGGCCACATGCTGCTCGTTCTGTTCTTCTCTGCCACCAACTTCTTTATTCTGTACGCCGGCGGGTTCTTCCCGGTTGTCGGTGCGTTCACGTTCGTATTTGGCTTCGCCTTCACGCTCTTCGAGATTCTCGTTGCAGTACTGCAGGCCTACGTCTTCACACTTCTCACTGCTGTCTACATCCAGCTCGCGCTGGCTGAAGAACACTAAATCAAACCGGGTTCGGCAACCGCCGAACTCAACAACGGAAGGAAACACTTATTGTGTCTGTTCTCGCTGAAGTTTCGGGTAGCATCGCGACCGTCGGTTACGGTCTTGCCGCCATTGGTCCCGCCATCGGTGTGGGTATCGTCGTTGGAAAGACGATTGAAGGTGTAGCTCGCCAGCCTGAGCTCGCTGGTCGTCTCCAGGTGCTCATGTGGATCGGTATCGCGTTCACCGAGGCCCTCGCATTCGTGGGCATCGGTACCGCATACATGTTCGGCTTCTAAGACCACGTTTCACAACAGATTTGAGAGGAGGCAGCGATGATCAACTCCATCGTTGTCGCTGCTGAGGGCGCGGATATAAACCCGCTGCTCCCGGCCACCTACGACATTGTGTGGTCGGCGGTCGTCTTCGTCATCCTGCTGATTGCGTTCTGGAAGGTATTCCTGCCGAAAATGCAGGCAATGCTTGACGCGCGTGCCGAAGCTATCGAAGGTAACATCGCCAAGGCCGACGAGGCCCAGGCTAAGGCCGAGGCCGCACTGCAGGAATACACTGCGCAGCTTGCGAGTGCACGTCAAGAAGCGGGCGAAATCCGCGACGAGGCGCGTGCAGATGGTGTACGCATCGTAGCGAAGGCTAAGGAAGATGCAACCACCGAGCAGGCTCGTATTGCTCAGACCGCACAGGCGCAGATCGAGGCAGAACGCCAGACGGCAATCGTCTCACTCCGCAAGGATGTCGGCTCGCTCGCAATTGACCTCGCTTCTGGCGTCGTCGGCGAAAGCTTGAGCGACGACAACAAGGCTTCGGCGCTTGTTGATCGTTTCCTCGCTGAGCTCGAAGCTTCGGAACAGGCGGCGAAGTAATGGGTAGCGCGTCACGCGAGGCACTGACCAAGGCTCAGGCTTCCCTGAGCGGTCTCCTCGGCAAGACCGTTGGGTCAGACCTTTTGGCGGCTGCCGCGCAGCTCGACACGTCTCCTGCGCTCCTGAGTGCACTTGCAGACTCGTCAGTCCCGGGTCAAGCCAAGGCTGGACTCATCGTTCGGGTCTTCGGGAACCTTTCCGATGGCGCGCGCTCAGTGCTTACTTCAGCAGTTTCGCAAGCTTGGTCGAATGCTTCAGAGCTTGTTGACGGGGTCGAAGAGCTAGGGCTTCGCGCCGAGGCCATCGTGAACGGCAATCTTGCTGACGAACTTCTCGCCGCAACTTCAGTCATCGACAGCAGCCACGAACTTGAGCTCGAACTTGGGAACAAGCTCGGCGATTCGGCTGCGAAGGTCGCGCTTGCTCAGAGCATCTTCTCGGGCAAGCTTTCTGAGAGTGCGCTGGGTATCGTGACGTACTTCATCGCGCACCCACGTGGGCGCCGTGTGAGTGCGGCACTGCGTGAAAGTGCCAGCACAGCCGCAGATCAGGGTGGCAGTGAGCTCGCAACGGTGACCGTGGCTGTGCCACTCACCGCGCCACAGCAGCAGAAGCTTGCTTCGCTACTCGAGCAGAGTGCAGGCCGACCAGTTAAGGTCACCACAGTGGTGGATCCTGAACTGATTGGCGGCATCCGCATCCAGATCGCGAATGATGTCATCGACGGAAGTGTTCGGGCTCGCCTGGATGACCTCCGCCAGCGGCTCGCTGCGTAGAGCACAATTTAGTTACTTGCCGGAGAGTCTTCTCCGGAACGGATAGAGGAAACGAAATGGCAGAACTCTCAATCAGCCCGGACGAGATCCGGAGTGCGCTGAAAGATTTCGCGGCGTCGTACGAGCCGGAGCAGGCAGGCAAGACTGAGGTCGGCGCCGTCGTCGACGCAGCTGACGGCATCGCACACGTCTCGGGGCTTCCCGGAGTCATGGCGAACGAGCTCATCCGCTTTGCGGATGGCACGCTTGGCCTGGCACAGAACCT
>JBQEBC010000033.1:0-28900 GCA_052106035.1 Leucobacter sp.
TGGCTGAGTACATTTACCAGATGGTTCGCGCGCGCAAAGCGGTTGGCGAGAAACTAATCCTCGATGACGTCACAATGTCGTTCCTTCCGGGCGCGAAGATTGGCATGGTCGGCCCGAACGGCGCCGGTAAGTCGACGATCCTTAAGATCATGGCTGGTCTTGATACGCCGTCCAATGGCGACGCGACGCTTGCCTCGGGATACACCGTCGGCATCCTGATGCAGGAACCGGAGCTCGACGAATCGAAAACCGTGCTCGAGAATATCCAAGACGGTATCGCCATTAAAGCAAAGGTTGATCGCTTTAACGAGATCTCCATGCTGATGGGTGAACCTGACGCAGACTTTGACAAGCTGCTCGCTGAAATGGGTGTGCTCCAGGAGGAGATTGATGCCGCGGACGGCTGGGATCTCGACAATCAGCTTGAGCAGGCAATGGACGCATTGCGTACGCCCCCGGGAGACGCAAACATTGCGAATCTTTCGGGCGGTGAGAAGCGCCGAGTCGCATTGACGAAGCTCTTGTTGCAGAAGCCCGATCTGCTCTTGCTTGATGAACCTACGAACCACCTTGACGCCGAGAGTGTGCTCTGGCTTGAGCAACACCTGCAGAAGTATGCGGGCGCTGTCATTGCTATTACGCACGATCGATACTTCCTCGATAACGTTGCCGAATGGATTGCTGAGGTCGACCGTGGCCGACTTATCGGCTACGAGGGCAACTACTCGACCTACTTGGAGAAGAAGGGTGAGCGTCTCGCAATTCAAGGCAAGAAAGATGCCAAACTTGCGCGCCGCCTGAAGGACGAGCTTGATTGGGTTCGCTCGAACTCCAAGGGGCGGCAGGCGAAGTCTAAGGCTCGTTTGACACGCTACGAAGAGATGGCAACTGAGGCGGAGCGCACGAAGAAGCTTGACTTCGAAGAGATCCAGATTCCTGTAGGTCCGAGGCTCGGTAATGTCGTCATTGAGGCGAAGAAGATTCAGAAGGGGTTCGACGGGCGCACGCTCATTGAAGACCTTTCATTTAGCTTGCCTCCGAACGGTATTATCGGCGTGATTGGGCCGAACGGTGTGGGTAAGACGACCCTCTTCAAGACGATCGTCGGACTCGAACCGATTGACGCTGGCGAGCTGAAAATCGGCGACACGGTGCAGATCAGCTATGTGGATCAGAACCGTTCAAACATCGATCCCGAGAAGAATCTTTGGGAAGTTGTTTCAGATGGGCTCGACATCATCACCGTCGGAAAGACTGAGATTCCCTCACGTGCCTATGTTTCGAAGTTCGGGTTCAAGGGGCCCGATCAGCAGAAGAAGGCCGGTGTACTTTCGGGCGGTGAGCGAAACCGACTGAACCTCGCACTCACTCTCAAACAGGGTGGAAACTTGCTGCTGCTCGATGAGCCGACGAACGACCTTGACGTTGAAACTCTGCAGTCGCTTGAAAATGCGCTGCTTGAATTTCCCGGTTGTGCCGTGGTGATTACGCACGATCGCTGGTTCCTCGATCGCATCGCGACGCACATTCTCGCGTATGAGGGAACTGATGAGAGCCCTGCCGAGTGGCATTGGTTCGAAGGTAACTTTGAAGCGTATGAAGCGAACAAGATTGAGCGTCTTGGAGTCGAGGCTGCGAAGCCATCGCGGAGCCACTACCGCAAGCTCACACGCGACTAAACATTTGAGAACGGGGGCCGGGCATTGCTCGGCTCCCTTTCTGTTTTCACGATTGTTACTGCAGAGAGAAGGTTGCCGAATGGCACGTGCACATGTCAAGCTCCAATTGCGCTGGGGCGATCAGGATGCTTACGGACACGTGAATAACGTCGCTTTCGCTCGTCTGCTTGAAGAAGCTCGCGTACGTGTGCTTTGGCTTGGGGCAGGGGAGGAGAAGACCGGTCTCGAGGGACACTTCCGAGGGGATACCCCCGAGGGCTTGAAGACACTCGTTGCGAGCCAAACGATCGAGTATCTTCGCGTGCTTGAATACTCAGAACATCCGGTAGTTATCGAAGTGTGGATCGGCAAACTTGGCGGTGCCAGCCTTGAGATCCACTATGAAGTACTTGATGGAGGCGCAGCTGAACGGACCGTCGTGGCGCGCGCAATCACTGTTACCGTGATTGTTGACGGGGTGACTATGCGGCCACAGCGCTTGTCTGAAGAGGGGCGTTTCGTCGTCGAGGCCTGGATGGACGAGCCACTGAAACTCGGTCGAGCTTAGCTGTCTGCCTCTGGAGCATCGTCACGCTCGTCAGGGAGACGGATCATCGATTCCTGCGAGACGCTCGCGACGAGTGAGCCTGAGCGATCATAGAACCGTCCATGGGCAAGACCGCGGCCGCCCTGCGCGGTGGGTGATGTGAGCTCGTAGAGAAGCCACTCATCGACGCGGAACGGCCGGTGAAACCACATTGCGTGGTCAAGGCTTGCTGCTCGCATGCCTGGCGTCGCCCAAGGGTACCCATGCTGGCGGGCGATTGGCTCGAGCAGCAAGTAATCACTCGCAAATGCGAGCGCTGCTGAGTGGAGAAGTTGGTCACCCTCGAGGTGATCACGGCTGCGAAGCCAGACAAGTTGACGATTCGTGTGTTCGTCAACGCGCAGAATAATGTCAGATTCTACGTGCCGGAAATCGAAGGGACGGCCCAGCACCCAGGAGGCGCGTCCGTCACCAGACAGGTGTCCGTACTTATCCCAAACTGTCGGGAGGTCCTCAGGCTGAGAAATAGACGCGATATCAAAACTTTCCTGATGCTCCAGCCCGCTATCAGGAGACTGGAACGAAGCAATGAGGGACATGAGGACTTCACCCTCCTGGTACGCCTGGGCGCGCCGCGTGGCAAAAGAACGTCCGTCAAGCAACCGAGCGACCTCGAACGTCATTTGTTTTGTGCTCTCGCCGGGACGCACAAAATAGCCGTGCATCGAATGCAACTGACGGCCTTCGGGCGCGGTCAATCCGGCGGCAATGAGTGCCTGGCCGAGTACCTGACCGCCAAAAGCTCGCCCATGCGGCGTCGGCATTGCAGGGCCTGTGAAGATGTCGTATTGAGTCCGTGCGCCAGCATTGACAACGGCAAGCATGGCCGCGAGATCAGGTGTGGGAACTTGTGGCATGGTTTCTCCTCCTACGTATGGAGGCCAGTCTATTGGGGGAGGAGAGTGCCTCGGAGGTAGGCTGACGGTAATGACCGCAATAACTCACTCCATCCAGTTTGCAGACCGCGCAACGCGTGACGACCTGCAAAACTTCCTGACGCGACTCTCGCGCATTGGGGAGGGAGAGATCCGAGTGCAACGCCGCGGATCCGTGCTTGCAGTGTATGGGTGCACGCAGTCACCGGCGGGTATTTTGGATGATTCGCCTGTGGTGCTCGTCATGCGCACATGTGAACTCACTGAAACCAATGATGCAGAGATCGACACCGTATTCGAAGTGCGGGCGTTCACAGACCGGTTAGCCCGCCTCACGGGTGACGACCTGGCGCTTACGCTCCCCGACGTGACGGTGACAGCTGCCTGGGCTGGTGTGCTGCCTCCAAAAAGTGGGTGGATGCGAAGTGGCGTTGTCGACGCTGCGTCTCTTGCAAGTGTCGCTGAACAGGGTATGGCGCGGGTTGCGGAGTCTGTTCCCAGTGATGCGGGTGACCCCGTCGTACAGAAAGTGCGACGTTTGGTGTGGAGCAGTGAAATAGCTCCGGGCATTCCCGCGGCGGCGGCGTTTGCCGCTGAGGGCCTCGGGTTTTTGGTGGGTGTGGATCGGATGTTGCTTACGCATGCGAATAGCTGGACGCGATTGAGTAGCCCAAACGGCCATGTCATCCTGAGACACAGTAAAGGGATCGTGGGCTAGAATAGATGTCGACTTACTTTGAGGAGAACAACCATGGCGAACATCAATGGCATCATTGACCCCCCAATCGACGACTTGCTCGAGAAGGTGGATTCGAAGTACGCGTTGGTAGTCTTCGCTTCCCAGCGTGCGCGTCAGATTAACGAGTACTACACCGATCTGCACGACGGCAACCTGTTTGACAATGTCGGCCCGCTCGTTGATTCGTCAGTGGACGATAAACCACTGTCGATCGCACTACATGAGATTGTTGAAGGCAAGCTTCAAATGGTGAAGCGGGCGTAACACCCTGACTTGTCGGTGGCGCTGGATACCCTTGTGGTACCGGCGCCACATCCATTATGAGCCGAGATTGACACCATTTGGGAGTTTCAGTGCTGCGACAGTTCACCTCAGAATCCGTGACCGAAGGGCATCCCGATAAGATCTGCGATCGCATTTCAGACTCGATCCTCGATGCGATCCTGGCGCAAGACCCGGGTGCGCGCGTCGCAGTGGAAACGCTCGTTACGACCGGTCTTGTACATGTAGCCGGTGAAGTTGCAACGAGCGGGTATGTTGAAATTCCGCAACTTGTGCGTGATGCAATTCGCGAAATTGGGTACACAAGTTCTGACATGGGCTTTGACGCGTCATCCTGCGGCGTTTCTGTTTCGATTGGTCAACAGTCGCCCGATATCGCCGGGGGCGTTGACGTTTCGCTCGAGGTTCGGGAAAGTCGTGACGCAGATGCGCTGAGCGCGCAAGGCGCGGGTGACCAGGGCATTATGTTTGGTTTTGCAACAGACGAGACCCCTGAACTGCAGCCGCTTCCCAGCTGGATCTCCCACCGATTGGCCGAGCGGCTGACGGAAGTGCGCAAGAGCGGCCTCATCCCAGAACTGCGGCCAGACGGAAAGACCCAGGTCACTATTGGGTATGACGGCGACCGGCCAGCCTCAATCGAAGCCGTTGTGTTGTCGACTCAGCACGCGAAAAGTCTCTCCATACCTGCGCTACGTGAGGTGGTCGAGCGTGAAGTGATTCGTCCGGTGCTCGAACGCGTCGAATTACCCAGCAGTAACGCAGATCTCTTCATTAACCCTGCGGGTCAGTTTGTGATTGGTGGGCCGATGGGGGACGCCGGACTTACTGGCCGCAAGATCATTATCGATACCTACGGTGGAGCAAGTAGGCACGGTGGCGGAGCATTCAGCGGTAAAGACCCGTCAAAAGTTGATCGGTCGGCTGCGTATGCAATGCGCTGGGTGGCGAAGCACATCGTGCGCGCAGGACTCGCTAAACGCGCGGAATTGCAGGTTGCCTACGCAATTGGACGCGCAACCCCAGTCGGTCTCTACGTGGAAACGTTCGGCACGGAAACGGTGTCAACAGCGAAGATTGAGGCTGCAGTCCGCGAAGTCTTTGACCTTCGACCACTCGCAATCATTCGTGATCTTGATCTCCTGCGTCCGATCTATGCACAGACGAGCGCGTACGGCCACTTCGGCCGCGAGCTCCCAGATTTCACCTGGGAGGCAACGCCTCGAATTGATGCATTGCGTAGCGCTGCAGAGATCTGAAGTACTCAATCAGTCAGACGAGCAGAGATTTCAAGTGACCGAAGCATTGGAGTCGACGAGCGCGGCTGAGTGCAGTTGTCTCGAGGCAGAGGCCCCTAATGGCCGCGCGGTCGCGCAGGTGTTGCTTGATTCCGCCTTGCCGCAGCTTGACCACCTGTTTGATTATGCGATCCCTGTCGAGCTTTCAGAGACACTACGAGTCGGGCAACGTGTCAAAGTTCCGTTTCGTTCGCAACAGCGCAAATCGTTTGGGTATGTCATCGGGTTCTCCGAATCGAGTAGCTTTGGTGGTGAACTTTCTCCGATTGCGGAACTTGTGAGTCAGGTGCCGCTGCTCACGCCGTCGGTATTTGAGTTGGCACGCTCGGTCGCAGATCGCGCAGGCGGCTCTGCGGGTGACATTATTCGCCTAGCAATTCCGCCTAGACAGGTGAGAGTGGAGAAGCAGCACCTCCGTGCTGTGGATGATGCGCATTCTGAGGAGCCTCGGACTGATCCGACGTCGAAAGCTTTGACGATCATGAGTGACGACGAAGGCAGCCCTGAAGCGGCTGCTGAGTTACTTCAAGGCAAACGGCTCGGCTTCATAGCGTCACACGGACCAACTCGGCTTCCCACCGGTGAATGGGTCGGTGGGTGGGCGGATCGGCTCGCGAGGCTCGCTATCGCAGTTCATGCAGCAGGGCGCAGTGTCATTGTCGCGCTGCCGGACTATCGAGACCAAGACCAGATTCTTGATGCGCTTGGCGCGTTCGGACACGATGCTGCGATACGCGTAGATTCTCGGCAATCGAACGGTGAACGATATGCGGGCTTCCTGAGAGCGCTTGACCATGAACATCGCATCATCGTTGGGAATCGTTCAGCGGTGTACGCCCCAGCACACGAACTTGGCGCTATATTGATGTGGGACGACGGTGACCCCGTTCTCGCTGAGCCACTTGCTCCGTATGTGCATGCCCGGGATGCAGCCCTTGTGCGTGCGGAGCTTGAAGGCGCTGGATTGTTCTTCGCTGCGCATGCGCGTAGCGCCGAGGTTGAACGACTCATCATGATTGGGTACGTCGATGATCAGGTGAACCCACCGAAGCGCACTCGAGTCGTGCACGCTGATGCTTCAATTGCCCCTGACGCATTCGCCGGACGAGTGCCGGAGTTTGCTGCGCGTACGATCCGTGAAGGTCTACGCACCGGGCCAGTGCTTGTGCAAGTTGCGACGCCCGGTTACGCTCCTGTTTCGGTGTGCGGAGATTGCGGTGACCTCGCACGATGCGGGGCGTGCGGTGGGCCGATTGGATTTCGTGTAGCGGGGCGTGCAGCCTGCCGCTGGTGCGGTGAGCATGCAAGCGCCTGGTCATGCCAGGGCTGCGGTGCGCGAAAACTGGTTGAGCGTGGAATGGGCTCTGCGAGGACAGTCGAGCAGTTCGAAAAACAGTTCCGCGGTTTCAGGGTGTTGCTCTCTGATGGTGATCATCCGCGCGAAAGCGTAGACGCGAGGCCAGCGCTTGTTGTGGCTACTCGCGGCGCCGAACCCATTGCGGCTGGTGGGTATCGGGCAGTTGTGCTGTTGGATGCCGAACGACTACTGAGCCTTGAGCACCTCCGGGCGGGAGAAGATTGCATGCGGTGGTGGGAGAACGCTTCAGCGCTAGCGGCCACAGACGGGGTGTGCCTGATGGCGTCCGGGGGTGGGCCAGTCGTGCAGGCATTTGTGACGGGCCGCATCGAAGCCTGGTTGCGGAACGAGCTGCGCGACCGACAGTCGTTGAAGTATCCGCCCGCGGTGCGCGTGGCCAGTGTGACTGGAGGGCCAGCTGAAGTGGAGCGAGCGCTTACGGCACTCTCGGCATCTGGTGGCCCCCTGTCTGGTGTAGAGGTTCTCGGACCTGCCGCATTTCAATCCAGAGACCCCGCGGCGAAGGATGCGCAGCTTGTGCGCGCGATCGTGCGCTTTGAATATTCGCGGGGAAGCGACGTGGCAAAGCGGCTTCGAGGCGCGCTTGTCGCCGACGCAGCGGGTGCAAGATCTCGCCAAAAAGGCAGGGCTCCAGGGCGCGCACGCCCCGAAGCCCTACGTCTAAGATTCGACGATCGCGGCGTGTTCGACAACTAACGTTGCTACGTGAGATTCGCACAAGAAGACTCATGCTGAGCTTGAATCATCTCGCTCAGGCGCACAATTTGGTGGCCCCACTCCAAGGTGATTCGTGTTTCGCGCGGCGGGTTCGTGCGGGCGGGTGGAACGCGAGCTGAGAGAATAGGTGGCATGCGTATTCTCTTTGCCGGAACCCCCGAGTTTGCTGTGCCAAGCTTGCGGTCGTTGCACGCTTCGGGTCATGAGATCGTCGGGGTCATCACTCGCAAAGATGCGCCGCTCGGCCGTAAACGCGTGCTCACTCCTTCGCCGGTCGCGCTCGCAGCTTCCGAATTAGGTATTCCCATCTTCAAAGCCAATCGGTTGGGTGATGAGGCAACGGAGTGGGCTGCGGGCCTTGGCGCAGATCTCGGCGTGATTGTTGCGTACGGCGGGCTCGTGCGCGAACCATTGCTCACGCTTCCCACCCATGGGTGGATCAACCTTCATTTCTCGACTCTCCCACGCTGGCGTGGTGCGGCGCCCGTGCAACGAGCGCTAATGGCGGGTGAGCTTTTGCTTGGAGTTACCGTATTCCGGCTCGTCGCAGCTCTTGACGCTGGCGATGTGCTCACGCGTGATTCGCGCGAGTTCGAACCGGGTACTTCAGCGGGGGTCGCACTAGCCGATCTTGCTGAGTTCGGGACCGATGCGCTCGAACGAGCAATCGTCGCCGTTTTCGAGGATGGGAATGCAGGGACGCCGCAGACCGGCGACGCAACATACGCGCACAAACTTTCTCGCGAAGACGGCCGCGTTGACCCAAATCAGACGAGTGACGCAGTTCTTGCCCACTGGGCAGGGGTCACTCCTGAGCCAGGTGCCTACGCGGTGCTTGGTGAGCAGCCAGTGAAGCTCACGGTGCTGCGACCATACGCGGGGGAGTTTCCGGCCGAACTTCTCCCAGGTGACGCGCAACTCGTCGGCCAAACTGCAGTGCTTCGGTGTGGCTCGGGTGCACTTGAGCTTGAGCGGGTGCAACCAGCAGGAAAGCCAGTAATGGATGGCGCCGCGTGGCTACGCGGCCGTAACGGGAAGGCGGAGCTCGTATGAGCCGGCACTCGGGAAACAAGCCTGATGCGCGCCGCGGTGGGGCTGAACGCCGCACCCGAACACGTATCTCAGGGGCGCGCATCGTCGCATACGATGTGCTTCGTGACGTCTTCGAACGAGACGCCTATGCCAACCTTGCCCTGGCCTCACGTATACGTGAGGCAGGCCTGGATTCCAGGGATGCGGCTCTTGCGACTGAACTTGCTGCAGGGACGCTGCGGGGGATCGGACGCATTGATCGAATCATTGAAATCGCGTCCGATCGCAACGCAGACGATATTGACGAACCTACGTTGAACGTGCTTCGTCTCGGCGCCCACCAGCTGCTCTCAATGCGCACAGCGGCACACGCTGCCGTGCACGAGAGCGTCGAACTTCAGCGGCTCGTTGCAAATGAGCGTGCAGCAGGATTCGTGAATGGTGTACTGCGCGAGATCTCACGATCGACTCCCGAACAATGGGACGCGGAGATCACAGTGAAGTCTTCGGGGGCGGAAGAAGCCAGGGCAGCGCTGACCTCGCACCCAAAATGGGTTGTTCGCGCGCTGCGTGATGCACTCCGCGCGGAAGAGCGCGAGGGTGAACTCGATGATTTGCTCGCCGCCGACAATGTGGCGCCTCGCGTAAGTCTTGCCCTCTTAAGCGGGGCGGGTCTTACGCCCGACGAGCTTTCGGCTGTTGCGTCCGAAGCCTTTGATCGTAGCGGTCCATCTGTGTTAGGACTCGAGTTGAACGGAGGCGACCCGGGGCGCGCGATCTCCGAAGCTGAACGTTTTGCTGACGTGCCAGCCGGGATGTTGCGGGTACAAGATCAAGGTTCCCAGCTTGCAGCGCTCGCGCTTATCCGATCCACACCGGTCACACACGATGAGCGTTGGCTCGATGTATGTGCAGGGCCAGGCGGAAAATCTGCAATCTTGGGCGCGGAGGCAATCGTCGAAGGGGCAACTCTTCGTTTGAACGAAGTATCGGAGCATCGCTCTCACTTAGTTCGCACCTCCGTTGAGGGTGTACAGGCCATCGCTGCGCCCCACACGATTGAGGTCGTGTCGCATGACGGTCGAGAGCACGAGGCATTTGGGTGCTCAGCCACGGAGGAAGTCCTGTTTGATCGTATCCTCGTAGATGCGCCCTGTTCCGGACTCGGTGCGCTGCGTAGGCGACCAGAGGCACGTTGGCGCAAACAGCCGAGCGACCTTCCCGAGCTCACCGCTCTACAGGGTGAACTGCTCGACGCGGCAGTTGCACACCTGAAGCCTGGCGGGGTGCTTGCCTACGTTACGTGTTCGCCGCACCTCGCAGAGACGAGGGTCGGGGTGGACCGACTACTCAGTCGGAACCCTGCGCTTCGTGAGCTCGACGCAAAGCAGGCAGTTCGTGCGGCTTCCAGAGAAGGTGACGATCTCGACCTTGCTGGCGAACAGCTCAGCGCGCAGTTGTGGCCCCACCGTCACAACACGGACGCCATGTTTATTGCCTTGCTTTCCCGAGAGTGATTCACGGGCAAGACCGCCGCAGGATCCGGGTGAAAGAATGAGTGCGAGGCCTAGGTTTCAGGCGTACTCTCGCTAATATGAGCTCGCATCCCGGAGAGTTTCGCACCGGCAGCGGCTGGCGCGCCTCAAACTGGAGCACATTCCTGCACTTGTTGGTGAACACGGCTGTCGCAAGTCTCACTTCAAACTTTCTCTGGTTCGCGCTCGTTTTTTGGGTGTATCTCGAGACGCGAAGCATCTTGGCGACCGGCGTTCTTGGTGGCGCCTACATGCTTTTGCTCGCGGCAAGCTCGATGTACTTCGGCAGTCTGGTAGATCGGTACCGCAAACTTTCGGTCATGCGAGCGTCTGCGTGGATCACACTATGCACATTTGTGATCGCGACGGCGACGTTCTTTACCGTGCCGCATGAGTCGCTTCTCAGAGTGTCCGGGATCTGGTTTTGGGTGTTCTCCGTCGTGGTCCTTGCCGGCTGCGTCGTTGAGCAGATGCGAAATCTTGCGCTTTCAACCTCTGTGACGCTATTGATCGATGAACCACGTAGAGCAAATGCGAATGGTCTCGTCGGCACGGTACAAGGAATCACGTTCCTGGTGACCAGTGTTTTCAGCGGACTGTCCGTCGGTTTACTGGGAATGGGACCGACGATTCTCATTGCGATGGCGTGCACCATCGTTCCAATGATCCATCTCTATCTATTGCGTGTGCCTGAGCCAGAAATTGTCCGCAACCCTGAGTTTCGGGCGATAGATTTTCGTGGAGGTATGCGCGCGATTATCGCGGTTCCCGGACTGCTCGCGCTCGTATTGTTCAGCACCTTTAACAACCTCACTGGTGGAGTGTTCATGGCGCTGCTTGACCCATATGGGCTCACGATGTTTACGGTTGAGATCTGGGGTGTGCTGTTGGGTCTCACTTCTGTGGGAATGGTGTTGGGCGGACTCGTGGTGGCACGGCTCGGCCTGGGGAAGAACCCGGTACGCACCATGCTCATTCTCGTTGCGGTTACTGGAATCATTGGCATGAGCTTCGGGCTGCGTGAATGGCCTTGGCTATTTATCGGTGGGATCTTCCTGTTCATGCTCGTGATGCCGGGCATCGAAGCTGCCGAGCAAACCATCATTCAGAAGGTAGTACCCTTTGAGCAGCAAGGGAGAGTATTTGGGTTTGCACTCACATTCGAGGCAGCCACAGCACCCATCACCGCATTTGTGGTCGCCCCAATTGCTGAGTTTGTTGTGGTTCCGTATATGCAGACCACACGAGGCGCGGCCAATTGGGAATGGTTGTTGGGAACGGGCGATACTCGTGGAATGGCGCTCATATTTGTGGCGGCGGGAGTACTGTCGCTGCTGCTCGCGCTTGGGGCGATGCACTCACGAAGTTACCGAACACTTTCCCAGAGTTATGCGGTCGCTGAGCCATCACATCCCGTAGGCTCATAGCGTGACCGCGCAGCGAATTAACCCCAGCATCCTGTCCGCAGATTTTGTCAATCTTCAAGCTGAGCTCGAAGCGATTCAGACCGCAGACCTCGTGCATGTTGACGTGATGGATAATCACTTCGTCCCCAATCTCACCATGGGGCCGCCAATTGTCGAGCGCATCCAAGCTGTATCGCCGGTGCCGCTCGACGTGCATCTCATGATTTCGGATGCGGATCGTTGGGCGCCGGGATATGCCGAGTTGGGCGCCTACTCCGTCACGTTCCATGCCGAGGCAGCAGCAGATCCCGTGGCGCTTGCTCGGAAGATTCGTTCGATTGGGGCGCGTGCTGGAATCGCGCTGAAGCCCGGTACTGACCCCCAGCCATTTCTCGAGCTTCTCCCTGAATTTGACCAGGTGCTCGTCATGACCGTGGAGCCGGGCTTTGGCGGACAGTCGTTCATGGCTGACATGATGCCGAAGTTGCGTCAGTTTGCTGAGGCTCGAATGAGGCTTGGTGTAGATGTTTGGCTGCAAGTTGACGGTGGTATAACGGTCGACACGATCGGGATTGCCGCTGAGGCAGGTGCGGATACGTTTGTTGCGGGGTCTGCGGTGTATGGAGGAGTTCCGGCAGAGCGGATCGCGGAGCTCCGGGCCGCTGCGTCCGCTCACCCCCACGCTCACTGATAGTCTTGAACAGTGAAATCCTTCGACTCGCTCTTTGCCGAGCTCGCCGAGAAGGCCCTGACCCGGCCTGAAGGCAGTGACACCGTCGCGCGGTTAGACGCTGGCGTGCATTCGATCGGTAAGAAGATCGTTGAGGAGGCTGCGGAAGTGTGGATGGCGGCCGAATACGAATCGCAAGAAGCCTGCGCCGAAGAAATCAGCCAACTGCTTTATCATCTGCAGGTGCTCATGCTCGCGAAGGGTATGACCCTCGACGACGTATACGCGCATCTCTAGCGTCGACGCACGGCCTCGGGCTGGTGTCGGCGCGCGTAGCTGATGTCTATTCACTCGGCCGATCCACACGGGTGCCTCGGCCACAACGGAAGGATCACGTCCAATGCTGCGAATCGCAGTTCCGAATAAAGGTTCACTTTCAGAAATTGCGGCAGAGATGCTCACCGAGGCCGGGTACTCCGGTCGCAAGGACAGCCGCAAACTTGTTCATGCAGATGTAAAGAATGACGTTGAGTTCTTCTACCTGCGGCCACGTGACATTGCGACCTACGTTGGTTCCGGCGCACTTGACGTGGGAATTACTGGCCGTGATTTGTTGCTCGATTCTGGATCTGACGCGCACGAAATTACGCATCTCGACTTTGCAGATTCGACATTCCGGTTCGCCGCACCTGGCGGCGGGGATATCTCTGCGATTGAGCAACTCGAGGGCAAGCGAGTTGCAACGAGCTACCCGACACTCGTAGATGGTTTTCTCCGTCAGCGTGGTGTGACTGCAACGACAGTCAAGCTCGACGGGGCAGTGGAATCTGCTGTGCAGCTGGGTGTTGCCGACGCTGTCGCTGATGTGGTATCGACGGGCGCCACCCTGAAGGCTGCCGGACTCGAGATCTTTGGCCCGGTGATTTTGGAATCTACTGCGGTGCTCATTGGTGCACCTACGAAGCATGATGGCATCGACCGTTTGCTTCGACGGCTTCGAGGCGTGCTCGTGGCACGCAAGTTTGTGATTATGGATTACGACCTTCCCGAAACCCAACTTGAGGCAGCGATTGCTGTAGCCGGGGGCATTGAATCTCCAACCGTTTCGCCGCTTCGTGACAAGGACTGGGTAGCAGTTCGGGTGATGGTGCCATCTGACGATGCGAACTCCATTATGGATCGTCTCTATGAACTCGGAGCCCGAGCGATTCTCGTCACTGCAATTCACGCAGCCAGGCTCTAAGAAGGGGACTCGTCATGACTGTCGCAGTGCGCGTGATTCCTTGTCTCGACGTGGCTGGTGGCCGGGTCGTGAAAGGCGTCAGTTTCCTGAATCTCCGAGATGCGGGTGACCCGGTTGAACTTGCCGCGAAGTATGCGGATCAGGGCGCCGATGAGCTTACGTTTCTCGACGTTACGGCGACCGTTGATGAACGCTCAACGACGTACGACATCGTTCGACGCACCGCGGAGCAGGTATTCATTCCGCTCACAGTCGGAGGCGGCGTTCGCGAAGTGGACGACGTTGCGAGACTGCTCGCAGTTGGCGCGGATAAAGTGGGCATTAACAGCGGAGCGATTGCCCGCCCCGCAGTCATCGGTGAGATTGCGGATCGCTTTGGCGCGCAGGTACTTGTGCTTTCACTCGACGTGAAACGAAGTGACGCGCAACCGTCTGGGTTCGTAGTTACTACGCACGGTGGGAAGCGCGAATCTCGCCTCGACGCACTTGAATGGTGCAGAGAGGCTGTTGAGCGAGGCGCGGGTGAACTGCTTGTGAATTCGATGGACGCAGACGGCACACAGAACGGGTTCGATCTTGAACTCATTCGCAAGGTGCGTGCGTTCGCTGATGTGCCAGTGATCGCCTCAGGTGGCGCGGGTGAACTTGCTCACTTTTCACCGGCGATTGATGCCGGCGCGGACGCCGTGCTTGCGGCTTCAGTCTTCCACTACGGCAAGTTTACGATCGGCGAGGTGAAACAAGCGCTCGCGGACGGCGGACACACTGTACGGCGCAATGGAATGCCGCAAGATACTAGTGAAACGACAGACAAGGAGGCCGCGCAATGAGCACAGAAGCAGCAATTGCGAATCTGAAGTTCGGGGCCGACGGTCTGATCCCAGCCATCGTGCAAGACGACGAGTCAGAACGCGTGCTTATGCTTGCGTGGATGGACGAGGAATCGATTCGCCGGACCCTTACGAGCGGCCGCGTGACCTTCTGGTCCCGTTCAAGGCAGGAGTACTGGAGGAAGGGCGATACCTCAGGTCACCGGCAATACGTTCGTGGGATCGAGATGGATTGTGACGGTGACACCCTGCTGGTACGAGTTGTGCAAATAGGGGCCGCCTGCCACACAGGAACCCACAGCTGTTTTGATGGGCGCGTACTTCCTGCAGTTCAGGGCGATGCGCACTCAGACCTAGATCAATAGCGACGAGAGATAGGCTGAAACAGTGACGACCACTACGACCCGTGCTGACTTCGACGCGGCACGCCAATCTCACTCGGTGATCCCTGTATGCCGAGAGATCTTTGCCGACGCCGATACACCCGTGAGCATCTACCGAAAGGTAGCTGCCTCTCGGAAGGGCACGTTTTTGCTCGAATCAGCCGAGCAGGGTGGCGTGTGGACACGCTTCAGCTTTGTGGGGGCTGGGAGCTTCGGGGTGCTGGGCGAGCGAAACGGCTTTGCCCACTGGGCGCCGAGCGGATCGGCTGTCAACGAGGAACGCCTCCTCCCAGGCGGTGTGTCGAGGCTGCGTCCAGTCGAGGCATTGCGCGCAGCGTACGAGCGTTGGAAAGCGCCCCAAGTGCCAGGTCTCCCGCCGCTCGCGAGCGGTTTTGTCGGGTACCTCGGTTGGGAAACTGTGCGGCAGTTCGAGCGACTCGAACACCAGCCGACAGAGGGTACTGGTCTTCCCACACAGGGACTAAGTTTTGTGTCGGAACTCGTCGTGATTGATCACCGCGAAGGCTCAGTAGTGCTGATTGCCAACGTGTTGAACGATGCGATGATTGGCGACTCGTCAACAAGCTCAGTCGATGCCAATGAGGTGGATGCAACCTGGGAAGCTGCCCAGGAGCGGCTTGATGCGCTGCAAGCGTCGCTTGCTGCTCCCGAGTCATCGCCTTTGGGAGTGCTCGATCGGGAATCGATTCCAGAACCCACCCGGCTCACTTCCACTCCAGAGTTCATGGCTACGGTCAACGCGGCAAAACGCTACATTGTCGACGGAGATGTATTCCAGGTAGTGCCTTCGCAGCGGTTTGATCAAGTGTGCACTGCGGATCCGCTCGACGTGTATCGAGTGCTGCGGCATTTGAACCCCAGTCCGTTCCTCTACCTTGTGCAACTCGAAGATAACGACGGAACCCCGTTTACTATCGTGGGTTCAAGCCCAGAAGCCCTCGTGACGGTGCAGGAGAGCGGGCATGTGATGACGCACCCAATTGCAGGTTCGAGGCCACGAGGTGCAACGGTAGATCAGGATCAGCAGTATGAACGTGACCTCCTGGCAGACGAAAAGGAACGAGCCGAACACCTCATGCTCGTTGACCTCTCGCGCAATGATCTCCTACGCGTGTGCGAACCAGGTAGCGTTGAAGTCACTGAATTTATGCGGATTGAGCGATTCAGTCACATTATGCATATCGTGTCCTCGGTCGAGGGCCAGGTACGCAGTGGCCAGAATCCAATCGACGTATTCCGCGCAACGTTTCCCGCAGGTACGCTCAGTGGTGCTCCGAAGCCTCGTGCGCTTCAAATTATTGATGAGCTCGAACCGGTGCAGCGTGGTGTGTATGGGGGAGTAGTCGGTTATTTCGGCCTGGGTGGTGCGGCTGACCTTGCAATTGCCATTCGCACAGCTACGATTCGTGACGGGGTCGCCATGGTGCAAGCAGGAGCTGGGATCGTTGCTGATTCAGTGCCCGAAACTGAGGATGCTGAATGCCAGAGCAAGGCGGCGGCACCACTTCGTGCGATCGCCATTGCGAACTCCTTGAGCCGAATGGAACTGAATGCCTGAACAGAGCTCGCCACGTGTGAAAAGTAAGTCGTGGCTCATCGGCTTGATAGTGATTGTCGGAGGAGCTGCATTACTCGCCTCGGTGCAGGAATGGTTGCACGTGGCCTTTGCGCCTGGGGTGTCGGTTGTTCAGGAAATCACCGTGTCAGGGCAAAAGATCAGCCCGGCGCTCACGCTCATCGCACTTGCCGCTCTCGCTTCCGCACTGGTACTCACTATTGCTGGTATCGCATTTCGCAAGGTATTGGGTGTGCTCGTTGCGCTACTCGGCGCCGGCCTTGCCACAATCGGCACCACGTTTGCGCTCGATCCGCTGGGTGGTGCACGCAGTCAAATTGAAGAAGCAACCGGTATCGCGGGTGCAACACACAGCGGCCTTGTTGCCTCGTTTGAAGCGTCGATTTGGCCGATCGCTACGGCAGCGGTCGGTGTGCTCCTTATCGTTCAAGGTGTCGCCGTCGTATTGGTGAGCGGACGTTGGAAGAGCGCGGGAAGAAAGTACGACGCAGTTGAAGGCTCGCAGCGAAAGGCAGCTCGAGTTGTGGCGGAGGGAGATCGTATTTCGGAGTGGGACGCGCTCTCGGACGGGGAAGACCCCACGGAGTTTGAGCCCCCAGTAACGCGCTAACTACGCCTGGGTGTACGTGCGGACTCGCGCCACTCGTTCAGCATTCGCAGATTCCTGGGAGTTCCCGGTAAGCTTTATAGAGTCCGAAGTGTGTTCATCTGGCAGAGGAGATTCATGAGCAACCACCACGAGGAGCCCGGTCACGGCGATTCGCCTGCGGCATGGACAGCAGTCATAGTGATGCTGATTGGCGTAGCTGCAGGCACTGTGTTCTTCTTCCTCCACATGGCAGCGCTCGTGTGGGTATGCGTGGGTATCGTCGCGTTTGGTGCTCTACTGGGCTTCATTCTTTCTAAGGCCGGGTTCGGCGTGAACGGACCTCGTTACTCGCCGAAGTCGCACGAATAACAGTGCTTGACCAGCTCCTCCAGGGTTCGCTCGAGGACGCACAGTCCCGGAGACAGATTCGTCCGTATTCTGCTGTTGAAGCGGAAGCGCTCGCGCGACCTGCTGCGCTCGACGCGATGGATTTTCTCGCACCGAGCGACCGAATTCGAGTGATTGCTGAGGTGAAACGTGCGAGCCCGTCGCGCGGTGACCTCGCGGACATTCCTGAGCCGCAGGCACTCGCAAGCCAGTATGAGGCGGGCGGCGCGAGCGCAGTCAGTGTGCTCACCGAAGAACGGAAATTTAAGGGCTCGCTGAGCGACCTGGAAGCAGTCCGCAAAGCAGTGAGCATCCCGGTACTGCGCAAGGAATTTATCGGCGAGGAATACCAGATCCTCGAAGCGCGCGCTGCTGGAGCAGACCTGGTCTTGCTCATCGTCGCTGCGCTTCCTCAAGAAACCCTGTCGCGTTTGTACGCGTTCACACTTGAACTGGGCATGACCCCGCTCGTTGAAGCCCATTCTGCTGATGAAGTGGCACGGGCCGTTGATCTGGGTTCACACCTCATCGGTGTGAATGCGCGTGATCTCACTACGTTTGAGCTTGACCGCGAGCTGTTTGGCCGAGTTGCAGACCAGATTCCGGCGGGTGTCACGCGGGTGGCCGAGTCTGCAGTGCTCGGCATCGAAGACGTTGTTCGGTATCGCGAGGCCGGTGCCGATGCTGTGCTTATCGGCGAGGCTCTCGTCACGAGCGACCCCATTGCGACGCTTGCGTCGTTCCTAAACGTGTAACCGAGAGGCGAACATGACAGACCAGACTCCAGTTTCGAGTCTTCGGGACCAACACGGACCATTCTTTGGAGACTTTGGCGGAAGATACATGCCTGAGTCACTGATCGCTGCGATTGATGAACTTGTCGCGGCATATACCTCCGCACAGGCCGACCCTGCATTCCATGCTGAGTTGGACGAACTGCTGCGTGATTATGCTGGGCGTCCGTCCCCGATCACTGAGGTGCCACGATTCGCAGAACATGCTGGCGGAGCGCGGATCTTTCTCAAACGTGAAGATTTGAACCATACCGGTTCACACAAAATCAATAACGTGCTAGGTCAGGCACTTCTCACGAAGCGACTCGGGAAGACTCGTGTGATTGCCGAAACTGGCGCCGGTCAGCACGGAGTCGCCACAGCCACTGCCGCTGCCTTGCTTGGTCTTGAGTGCGTTGTCTATATGGGCGAAGTCGATACAGAACGTCAGGCATTAAACGTAGCGCGAATGCGGCTCCTAGGGGCAGAGGTGGTGCCGGTCACGACCGGGTCACGAACGCTCAAGGATGCGATTAACGAGGCGTACCGCGACTGGGTATCAACCGTCCACGATACGAATTACATTTTTGGAACGGCCGCGGGCCCGCACCCGTTCCCCGCGATGGTGCGTGACTTTCAGAAGGTTATTTCCGAGGAAGCTCGAGCTCAACTGCTCGAGAAGACTGGCAGGCTTCCTGACGCGGTCGTTGCCTGTGTCGGCGGCGGATCGAATGCAATCGGGATGTTCGATGCCTTCCTTGACGATGAGTCGGTACGACTTTATGGCGTTGAAGCGGCAGGTGACGGGGTCGATACTCAGCGCCACGCGGCCTCTATTGAGCGGGGTCGTCCCGGTATTCTTCACGGTTCCCGCACCTATGTGCTGCAAGATGAAGATGGCCAAACGGTTGAGTCGCATTCGATTTCAGCCGGTCTTGACTACCCGGGGGTTGGGCCAGAACATTCCTGGTTGAGCGACATCGGGCGTGCGACATATATTCCTGCTACTGACGATGAAGCAATGCAAGCGCTCCGATTGCTGAGTCGGACCGAAGGTATTATTCCGGCAATTGAATCCGCACATGCTCTCGCGGGTGCGATCCGCATAGGAAAAGAGCTCGGCAAAGACGCAATCATCGCCGTGAACCTCTCCGGGCGCGGTGATAAGGACATGGCAACTGCTGGTCGCTATTTCGGTTTGTTCGATGGCACTGAGCTCGAGGAGTATGACGCATGAGCATATCGAGAGTGGAGCAGGCGATCCTTGCCGCAAAGCGCGATCGCAAGGGTGCGCTCGTCGGGTACCTCCCAGCTGGGTTCCCCAATCTCGACACAAGTGTCGAGGCCGCGATTGCCCTCGCACAAAATGGCGCCGATGTAATTGAAATCGGGGTTCCCTATTCTGATCCGGTAATGGACGGTCTGGTGATTCAGGAAGCCACGCAGGTGGCCCTCGCTGGTGGTTTCAAACTTGCACACCTGTTTGAGGTGATTCGCAGGGTGACAGAGGCCGTAAGTACTCCGGTGCTTGTGATGACTTACTGGAATCCAGTGATGCAATACGGGGTCGAGCGCTTTGCGCAGGACCTCGTGGCAGCGGGTGGAGCCGGACTTATTACCCCCGACATCACACCCGATGCCGCCTCTGAATGGATCGAGATGAGTGAGCGATTCGGTCTCGACCGTGTATTCCTCGCCGCGCCAACCTCGACTGACGAGCGGTTGCGCATGATCTCTGAGACGAGCACCGGGTTTGTGTACACCGTATCGACGATGGGCATCACGGGCGAACGCAGGGACCTTGATGCGGCCGCACGCAGTCTCACTGCGCGTCTTCGTGATGCAGGCGAGACGCTCGCGTGCGTTGGTATTGGCATATCTAACGCCGACCACGTCGCGGCAACGCTTGAGTATGCAGATGGCGCGATCGTGGGCACGGCGTTTGTTCGGGCCCTCCGCGACGGCGGTGTGGATCGGCTCTCCCAGGTGGTTCGCGAGATCGCGTCAGGCACCAACAGATAGTATTGACCCGTCGTCACGGCGCACCGTGACGCGCGCAGCAGCCGTCGGCGGCGTAGCCGCCAGTGAAAGAGGAGTCGATGATTCTCCCGCTCAGTATTCCGAGCCCCACGTTCCAATATTTCCAGATTGGACCGCTCACGATTCACCTGTATGCACTGTGGATTATTTTGGGAATCGTGCTCGCCGCGATGTGGACCTCACGTCGCTTGTCGCGTCGAGGTGGCGAGAACGGAGTCGTGTTTGACTTCGTTGTTTGGTCGGTACTCCTCGGTATTATCGGCGCTCGCCTCTACCACGTGGTTACGCACTGGGGCGATTACTTTGTTCCAGGCAAGCAGTGGTGGAACCCGTTTGAAGATAACGCCATCTGGAACATCTGGGATGGCGGCATTGCGATCTTTGGTGCGTTGCTGGGCGGTGCAATTGGCGTGCTTATCGCTTCACGACTTACCGGTGTGCGTTTCCTCTCCTTTGCCGATGCGCTCGTGCCTGGACTCATGCTCGCGCAGGCATTTGGGCGTCTGGGCAACTACTTCAACCACGAACTCTTCGGTGGACCGACCACGTTGCCCTGGGGGCTCGAGATTGAATCGTCGAACCCGGCATTTCCCGTCGGACTTCCCGCAGGAACACTCTTCCACCCGACATTCCTTTACGAAATCGTGTGGAGCCTGGTCGGCATCGTCGTTCTCCTTGCCCTCGAGAAGAAGTTCAAGCTGCGGTGGGGTCGCGTCTTTGCGTTGTACCTCGTCTGGTATGGCATTGGTCGCGCGATTATCGAGTCGATGCGTGTCGACCCAAGCCTGCTGTTCCTCGGTCTTCGAACAAACGTGCTCGCGGCGTTGCTTGCAGTGGTGCTTGGCATCCTGATTTACATCATTCAGACGAAGCGTCATGTTGGACGCGAAGTGTCGGTGTATCTCCCTGGGCGCCGCAACCCAGCTGATTCTGTGCTTGCTGATACGGCAGACGCCGAGGTGTATCACCACGTCATCACCCGCGATACAGCGGAGTAGAGGAGCTCACATGCGTCACGCAAAGATTGTTGCCACTTGGGGTCCGGCTGTTTCAAGCTATGATCACACGCTCGAACTCATCGAGGCTGGCGTGAACGTGGCTCGCTTGAACATGTCGCACGGTACGTACAACGTGCATGAGGGTATTTATCGTAATATTCGCCGTGCAGAGATTGCAGTCGAACGACCCATCGCCGTGCTCGCTGATTTACAAGGGCCAAAGATTCGTCTCGGTAAGTTCGAGGATGGACCGTACGCCCTCGAAGTCGGTGATGAGTTTGCAATCACGACCCGTGACATTCTGGGAACCCGGGAGATTGCGGGCACAACGCATGTCGGTCTCCCGGGAGATGTCAGCGTTGGTGATCCATTGCTCATCGATGATGGCAAGATCACGTTGCGCGCGACTCGAGTCACCGAGGACACCGTGTACACCACGGTTGAAATTCCCGGGGCTGTCTCGAACAACAAGGGAATCAATCTTCCGGGGGTTGCGGTCAACGTGCCGGCCCTCTCAGAGAAGGATGAAGCCGATCTTCGCTGGGCTTTGAAGCTTGGAGTCGATTACATCGCGCTTTCCTTCGTGCGTGACGCAGCAGACATTGTGCGAGTTCACGAGATTATGGCTGAGGAGGGGATCTCGCTCCCCGTTATCGCAAAGATTGAGAAGCCACAGGCGGTCACGCATCTCGAAGAGATCGTTGACGCGTTTGACGGCATCATGGTCGCTCGCGGTGATCTTGGGGTTGAAATGCCGCTGGAGCAAGTGCCAATCGTGCAGGCCGAGGCCATCGATATCGCGCGACGTAATGCGAAACCTGTCATTGTTGCGACGCAGGTCTTTGAATCTATGATCGAGAACCCGCGACCAACGCGCGCAGAGGCTTCTGACTGTGCGAACGCGGTTCTTGACGGGGCCGACGCAGTGATGCTCTCAGGCGAGACCAGCGTCGGCGCATACCCTGTCGAAGCAGTGAAGACGATGGCTCGCATTATTGAGGCGACAGAAGAGCACGCGCTCGATCGTATCGAACCGTTGAATACTGTTCCGCACACACAGGGTGGGGCGCTTACCCTCGCTGCGGCTGACGTTGCGAAGTCAGTTGGGGCACGATACATCTGTGTGTTTACCGAGTCGGGCGACACGGTGCGCCGCATCTCTCGCCTACGCCTGCCAATCCCCATTATCGGATTTACTCCCGAGGTAGGTACACGACGGCGCATGGAGATGACCTGGGGCGCGCGCAGCATCCAGGTGCCGCGTGTGGGCAGCACCGATGAGATGTTCGAGCAGGTTGACGAGAAATTACTGCCACGTCCGAACATCGACGTGGGTGAAAGAGTGCTCATCGTCGCGGGTTCCCCTCCAGGGATCGTGGGCACTACAAACACACTCCGTATCCACCGCATGGGGGAAACAACAGGAGATCTCGCGGAAGCGAAGCCTCGAAAGCACATTCGCGTAGAGGACTAGTACCCGCTGTGTTTTTCAGATGAGTTTCAGTGCAGTAAGCTGGAATCTCATGCCGGATTGGTGGAATGGTAGACACGGCGCACTCAAAATGCGCTGCCGAAAGGTGTGCGGGTTCGAGTCCCGCATCCGGTACTGAAACGAAGACCCCGAGCGACCGCATTGCGCGGGAACTTGGGGTCTTCGCGATTTTCTATGTATTCCGTGCCAACTTTCCGCGTATACCCTCGTTTTGGGGCGCTATCCCTGGGAGTTGTCGTAAGCTTGTGGTGTGAATGAGCAGAGTACAACCCCCCCTCCAGCGAGACGTGTCGTCGTAGCTGAAGATGAGTCCTTGATCCGCCTCGACATTGTCGAAACCCTTCGTGATAACGGGTTTGATGTTGTTGGCGAAGCAGGTGACGGTGAGACTGCTGTTGCCCTCGTGAAAGAACTGCGGCCAGACGTTGTCGTCATGGATGTAAAAATGCCACAGCTTGATGGCATTTCGGCCGCCGAGCAGATCAACAAAGATCACATTGCGCCAGTGGTGCTTCTGACCGCTTTCAGCCAGCGTGAACTGGTGGAACGGGCAACTGAAGCCGGTGCGCTTGCGTATGTGGTGAAGCCATTCACCCCTGCAGACCTGATCCCCGCGATTGAGATTGCCCTCTCGCGTTTCCAACAGATTATCACGCTCGAGAGCGAAGTTGCTGACCTGGCTGAGCGCTTCGAGACCCGCAAGCTTGTCGACCGCGCAAAGGGCATCCTCAACGACAAGATGGGTTTGAGTGAGCCTGATGCTTTCCGTTGGATTCAGAAAGCCTCGATGGATCGCCGACTGACTATGCAAGATGTGGCAAAGACGATTATCGATCAGCTCGGTCCGAAGAAAGACTAATCGTGTGTACAGCTTAAAAGTGGCCCCGCTCTTGTGAGCGGGGCCACTTTGCTTCACAGGTAGGTGGTGTCCGGCATTACTGTTCTGGAGCCTGTTTGTAGAAGTTCGTGATGCGAATGGTGGAACAACGTCGACCGTTTTCGCCGGTGATGACGATTTCATGCACCGTCAAAGTGCGGCCGGTGTGAATAGGTGTGCATACCCCCGTGACAATACCTTGGGTGGCGGAACCCGTGTGAGTCGCGTTGATATCTACTCCAACCGGTATCTTTCCCTGAGGTGCGAGATACGCCGCGTGCATTGACCCGAGCGACTCGCCAAGCACGGCGTATGCGCCACCGTGCAGTAGGCCAAACGGCTGAGTATTTCCTTCCACGGGCATCGTTGCGACAGCGCGTTCTTTATTGAACTCGAGTATTTGAATGCCCATTTTGGTGGCAAGTGCTCCCAGCCCAATCTGTTCGAGGCCGGCGAGCGTGTTGTCTTCAGTCATGCCACTCTTTCAATGTCAGACCAGCCTTGTAGGCTGGGTGCGTGTCGACTAACACTCAGAAGCCTACTCTCATGGTCATTGACGGCCACTCGCTCGCGTTTCGTGCGTTCTACGCGTTACCCGTAGACAGTTTTCAGACGCAAACGGGACAGCACACGAACGCAATCCACGGGTTCATCTCAATGCTTATCAATCTTTTGAGCAACGAACAGCCCGATTCGCTCGCGGTTGCATTCGATATTTCGCGGCATTCCTTCCGCACCGAGGAGTACCCAGAGTACAAGGGCACCCGCGGTGAAACTCCGGTTGAGTTTAAGGGTCAGATTCCGCTCCTCCAAGAAGCGCTCCACGCGATGGGTATTACCACCATCGAGAAGGAGAATTTTGAGGCAGACGACATCCTCGCGACGCTCGCCACTCGGGGAACGACTGAGGGGTACCGCGTGCTCGTCGTGAGCGGCGATCGTGACGCAATTCAGATGGTGAATGACAACGTCACGTTGCTCTACCCGTCGAAGCAGGGCGTGAGTCAGCTCACTCGCTATGACGCCGAGAAAGTCATGGAGCGTTATGGGGTGCGGCCCGAACAGTACCCAGAGATCGCCGCACTCGTAGGGGAGACCAGCGATAACTTGCCCGGTGTGCCGAGGGTAGGCGAGAAGACCGCTGTGAAGTGGATTAATCAATTTGGTTCACTCGATGAAATCCTGCGGAGGCAGGATGAAATTGGCGGCAAAGTAGGGGAGAGTCTCCGTGAAAACGCACACCTAGCGGTGCGCAATCGTAGGCTTAACCACCTGGTTACAGACGTTGAGCTTCCACATGATCTTAAGGATCTGCACCGCGGCGATATCGATATGCAGGCGGTACAACAGTCATTCACCAAACTTGAGTTTCGTACGCTGTTGCAGCGCGTCGCAAAACTTGCTGGTGTCGATGTGCCTGCTGGAGCGGCTGCGCCAATTCAGGCAGGCAGTTCATTACCTGAGGTCAAGTTGCTGATTGATGAAGAGCTTGGCGACTGGCTCGCAAAGAGCGATCGCCCTGCGGTGTACTTGGTCGAAGCGGATGGCTACGTCGATGTTGGTCTCGCAACCCCCGAGAGCACTGTGAAGTTGCAGTGGCAACCAGGAGGGCGTGATTACGCTCAGTTTGAGGCTTGGCTTTCGTCGTCTGCGCCGAAGGTATTTTTCGACGCGAAATCACAGTTGAAAATTGCTGCAGCTGCAGGCGTCAACGTAGATGGGGTTGCAGGCGATGCCCTGCTTGCGGCGTGGATGTTCCGTCCTGTCGCACCGGAAAAGACGATCGCCGAAGCAGTGTTCCGCTACCTGGGCGAGGAAGTGCCTGAGGGGGATCCCAACCAGCTCGTTCCAGAGGAAGGTTCAGTTGCGACGCCTGAACAGCTCGCTTGGTTCATTGTTCGCGTGCATGCGGCAATCATTGAACGCTTTGAGGGGCGCACACTTGAGGTGTACGAAACGATTGAGCTGCCGCTACTGCCGATACTTGCATCGCTTGAGTCTCGTGGTGTCGCAATAGATTTGCCGCTTCTCGAAGCACACGACGCTGAACTTAAAGAACGCGTTGCGGGCTTCGAGCAGCGAGCATTCGATGCGATCGGACACGAAGTCAACCTTTCGTCGCCCAAGCAGTTGCAGCAGGTCTTGTTCGAAGAGCTTGACATGCCGAAAACGCGCAAGACGCGTACGGGCTATACGACCGATGCCGCTGCCCTTGCAGATCTGCAGCAAAAGCATCCGCACCCATTCCTCGATGCGTTACTTGCGCATCGTGATGCCAACAAGCTGCGTCAAATAGTTGAGACTCTAATTAAGGCCGTGGAACCCGAGGGAAATCGTATACACACGACGCTCGTGCAGATCGGTGCGAGCACCGGCCGACTAGCATCGACGGACCCAAACCTGCAGAACATTCCGGTGCGCTCTGGTGAGGGGCGCCGGATTCGTGAGGCGTTTATTCATGCGCCGGAGTATGCAACCTTATTGACGGCCGACTATTCGCAAATTGAAATGCGAATAATGGCGCACCTCTCGGGTGACGAAGGGTTGATCCAGGCCTTCAATGAGGGAGAGGACCTGCACCGTTTTGTTGGGTCACGAATTTTCAGTGTCTCACCTGCTGAAGTGACTGCAGAAATGCGATCCAAAGTGAAGGCGATGTCGTACGGACTTGCCTATGGCTTATCTGCGTTTGGTCTATCGAAGCAGCTCAATATTTCTGCTGGTGAGGCAAAGCAACTTATGGAAGACTACTTCGAGCGATTTGGCGGCGTGCGCGACTACCTTCGTTCAGTTGTCGACCGGGCGAAGCGCGATACCTACACTGAAACAATATTTGGCAGGAGACGGCCGTTCCCTGATCTTGCAAGCCCGAATCGAGTGTTGCGCGAGAACGCAGAGCGTGCAGCCCTGAACGCCCCGATCCAAGGTTCCGCGGCCGACATTATCAAGCGCGCAATGATTGAAGTAGAGCAGCGTATGCAGGAGGCAGGGCTCACCTCACGCATGCTGCTGCAGATTCATGATGAGCTGATGTTTGAGGTAGCCCCAGGCGAGGAATCTGCGCTCGAAGCAATTGTGCACGATTGCATGGCTGGAGCAGCAACCCTTGAAGTTCCTCTCGAGGTTCAGTTTGGGTATGGCCCGAACTGGAACGCGGCCGCACACTGAGCGGTGTATCTAGACCTGCGTTGAGATGGGAAACGCGCGCTGGCTCACAAACCGTCGAGGTGTGCCGTCGATTGGATCGATGAAACTCAGTTCACCTGCGAGTAGCTGGAGTGGGTTCGAAAAGTCGTCAACCTCGACGTCGTGAATGTCGGGGTACAGGGGATCACCGACAATCGGTATTCCGAGATGGTGCATATGAACCCTGAGCTGATGGGTGCGTCCAGTCGCAGGGGTGAGACGGTAGACGCCGAGACCAGTGCCCAGATCAGTTTCGAGTTCAACAACGGTGCGAGCATTGGGTGAGGCGCCTGGCACAATTTCTGCCTGCCAGATGCCCCGCTGCTTACGAATATGGTTCTCGACGATGCGGGGGAGTTCTAACGTTGGGAGGGTCGGTGCGAGCGCCCGATATACCTTTCCCACCTTTTGATTCTGAAAAAGTAGCTGATACGGGCCCCGCCATTTTCGCTCGGTCGTGAGTGCAAGAAGGCCTGAGGTGACCCGATCGAGTCGATGGATAGGAGTGAGCTCAGGTAGGCCAAGCTCGGCACGCAGCCTTACGACCACGCTCTGGGTGACGTGGCGCCCACGAGGAATTGAAGACAGAAACGGTGGTTTATCGACGACGACAATGCGTTCGTCGCGGTGCACAATGCTGATCTCACCAGGAACTTCGGGTTCCTCTCGTAACTCTCGATGAAACCATACGAACGAGTGCGGCATATACGGATCTTGGGTATCTACGATGGATCCGTCTTCATACACGAATCTGCCTTCCAGCAGCATTGCTGACACATCGACATACGCAGGAATCTTGCTGCGTAACCACTCACTCATGGTCGCCCACTCATCTGGGATATTTCGCACGCGGTTTGGGGTGCGGATCCACGCTGGATCGAGTCCGTTACGTTGTGGGAGTGGGGAGCGGGGTGGCACCCATCCAGCTTAATGAGTTCACACACAAACTGGCTCGCAGCACGAGGCATCGAATCAACCACGTCATCGGCTTGATATCGGGGGAATTCTAGAGGTAAGCTGGAGTGTCACAATTGTGGCGACTCAACCATGTCCACGTGTGGGACGTGCCTGGGAATCGAATCATTTCGAATCCGGCAAAATTGGCGCGCACCCACCTGAATATTCTGTCCATTCTGGAGACCAATTACATGACAAACGTAACGACCACGAGCAAGCAGGTCGCGATCAACGACATCGGCTCAGCCGAAGACTTTCTTGCAGCGGTCGAACTGACCATTAAGTCCTTCAACGACGGCGACCTGATTGAGGGCACTGTTGTGAAGATTGACCGCGACGAGGTTCTCCTCGACGTCGGGTTCAAGACCGAGGGTGTTATCCTCTCGCGCGAGCTGTCCATCAAGCACGACGTCAACCCTGATGAGGTTGTCAAGGTCGGGGACGCTGTTGAGGCACTCGTGCTCCAGAAGGAAGACAAAGAAGGTCGCCTGATCCTGTCGAAGAAGCGCGCTCAGTACGAGCGTGCTTGGGGCGACGTGGAGAAGGTCAAGGAAACCGAAGGCGTCGTTACCGGCACCGTCATTGAGGTTGTCAAGGGCGGCCTCATCGTTGACATCGGGCTCCGCGGCTTCCTCCCCGCATCGCTTATCGAGCTTCGCCGTGTGCGTGACCTCACGCCGTACCTCGGCCAGGAAATCGAAGCGAAGATTCTCGAACTCGACAAGAACCGCAACAACGTTGTACTTTCACGTCGCGCACTCCTCGAAGAGACCCAGTCGGCAACGCGTTCATCGTTCCTCGCTGATCTCAAGCCGGGCCAGGTTCGTAAGGGTGTTATCTCCTCGATCGTTAACTTCGGTGCGTTCGTTGACCTCGGCGGCGTTGACGGGCTCGTCCACGTTTCTGAACTTTCTTGGAAGCACATCGAGCACGCGTCTGACGTCGTCGAGGTTGGCCAGGAGGTCACCGTTGAGGTGCTCTCGGTTGAGCTCGATCGTGAGCGCGTTTCGCTCTCGCTCAAGGCCACGCAGGAAGATCCTTGGCAGGTGTTCGCTCGCACCCACGCAATCGGTCAGATTGCACCGGGCGCCGTCACCAAGCTCGTTCCGTTCGGCGCATTCGTGCGTGTTGCAGACGGCATCGAAGGCCTCGTGCACATTTCTGAGCTCTCGGGCCAGCACGTTGAGCTTGCTGAGCAGGTCGTTTCGGCGGGCCAGGAAGTCTTCGTCAAGATCATCGACATCGATCTCGAGCGTCGCCGCATCTCGTTGAGCCTCAAGCAGGCAAACGATGGCGTCGACCCCGAGGGCACCGAGTTCGATCCGGCTCTCTACGGTATGACCACCGAGTA
>JBQEBC010000034.1:0-8717 GCA_052106035.1 Leucobacter sp.
CAGTCGCACTCGCGGCCTGACAGATCAACTGTCACCAACTCCTACAGCAGACCCTTCGTGAGCCGCCACCAGAGATCCGGTTCTGTGAACTCAGACGTCCGGGTGATGGGGATGACCGTGTCAAGATCAGGTCCCACCACCTGAATCGAGGTCGCATCATCGACGATCGTGCGGGTCGCGACCTCGCCCGGTGCAAGAACTGAGCTCGCATCGCCATCGGCAACAAGATCGATCACCTGACCGTCGATCGACGTGAGCTTTCCGATGGGCTCGCCACTCGTCACGAGGTCTATCCGTGCGGGGAGCGGTTCCATCGCGCGGAGTAGCGCGACGCTATCTGAGGCGCGCTCGCCGTAACTATCACGTGAGAGCACCACCGAGATGCGAGTGAACTCGCGACCCTCGAACTCACTCCGAGCTGCGCCGGCAAGGTTGTAACCGGCGGCATCGGTGGTCCCAGTCTTCACTCCAACGACACCGTCTACGAGGCCGAACAGCGGGTTTGTCGTCGTGACCTCACCTATGCCCCACGGCATGGTTACGCTCTCGGTGCCAACCAGTTCGGCGAGGGCGGGGTCTGCGAGCACCATCCGCACAATGCGCACGATGTCGGCCGCGCTCGCTTGATTCTCGCTATCCATGCCGCTTGGTTCATGAATCTCGACCGAGTCGAGGCCGTGGCGTGATGTCCAGTCATCTACTGCTGCAATGAAGCCTGCTTGGTCTCCAAAAATTGAGTATGCGTATGAAGTGACAAAGTCGTTTGCAGATGGGATGAGAGACAGCTCGAGCATCTGCCGCCGAGTCATCTCGGTGCCGACGAGCACGGGGAATGCGACGCCATTCAGGGCGATGAGTTCGTCTTGCAGCTGCTGATCTTGCGCGGTCCAGGTGTAGGTTGGCCCATCCTCACCAACGCCGATCGGTTCGGCTTCTTGCCCGACCAGTACCGTCACGAGCTTGGTTATGCTCGCAATGGAATATGCGGCGTCATCGTTCGACCAGACGGGGGTGTCTTTCTCGCCCCAGCCCACTGCGGTGGGCCTTGATTCTCCGTCGACGAGAGTGGTGAGCGGAGCCTCATCGAGCGACGCCTCTCGAACCGGTTCAACCTCGAGCGCGAGCGTCGGTTCTGGCAGATCCGCAAGTGCTGCGGCCGTGACATAGCCGCCTCCGCCGAGCAGCACCACCACAACAAGGGAAGTCGCGAAGAGTCGACGTCTGCGGCGCGGGCTCATCCTCGAAGGTGCGACACTCATGCCAACAACCCTAATATGGGTCACAGTGACTGCAGACAAGCGACAACACACCGTCGCTCTCGAGGAGGAGACCCCATGACCGCGCTCATCGCCGGATACGCCCGCACACCATTTGTGAAGTTCACCGGCCAGTTCGCGGCGCAACCCGCAACGGTGCTCGGCGCGCACGCGGTCTCTGCTGCTCTTGAGCGTGCAGGGGTGTCACCCGACCAGGTCGACCAGGTCGTTGCTGGCCAGGTGCTGCAGGGCGGCGCGGGGCAGAACCCGGCGCGGCAAACCGCGGTTGGCGCTGGGATCCCGATGAACGTGCCAGCGATCACTCTGAACGCCGTCTGCCTATCGGGCACCGAGGCTGTGTCGCAAGCCGTGCGACTCGTAAACGCAGGCGAGGCAGACATCGTTGTCGCAGTCGGCCAAGAGTCGATGTCGCTCGCTCCGCACGTCATGCCAATGCGCGCCGGTACGAAGTATGGCCCAGCGACCCTCATCGACACCGTGGATCACGATGGGCTCACCGACGCATTCGATCGGGTTGCCATGGGCAAGCTCACCGAAACCGGAAACGAGCCGCTGCAGATCGAGCGCGAGGAGCAGGACGCGCTCGCCGCAGACTCACACGCGCGCGCGGCTGCATCCGCCGAATTCTTTGCGGGTGAGATCGCGCCGTTCACGGTGTCATCGCGCCGTGGCGACACCGTGGTGTCGGCTGATGATGGGATCCGCGCAGACACCACGGCCGAATCGCTCGCGGGGCTTCGCCCGGCCTTCTCGAAGGACGGCACGATCACCGCGGGCAACGCCTCGCAGATCACCGACGGTGCCGCAGCGATCGTCATCGTGAGTGAGCTCGCGTCCGAAAAGCTCGGCCTCACCCCGATCGCTCGCGTCGAAGCAACCGCGTTCGTTGCGGGCCCAGACACCCACCTGCACTCTCAGCCGGCGCGCGCGATCACGGCTGCGCTCGACAAGCTTGGCGCGGGCGTCTCAGAACTTGCGGCGGTCGAGATCAATGAAGCCTTTGCAGCGGTCGGCGTGCAGTCGACCCGCGAACTCGGCATCGACCCCGCAATCGTGAATGTGCACGGCGGCGCCATCGCGCTTGGCCACCCCATTGGCGCATCGGGTGCTCGCATCGTCGGTACCCTCGCGCGCCAGCTCGCAGAACTCGGCAGCGGGTCGCTCGGCGCCGTCGGCATCTGCGGCGGTGGCGGGCAGGGATCTGCCGTGGTGCTCCGCGCACTGTAGTTCGCCACTCTATTGCGACTGACCGTGGTTCCGCACTAGTCTCGCAACCATGAAGATCAACCTGAAATATGCTGAGGCGATGAACGCTCAGATTGCCCTTGAGTACACGGCTTCACTTGTATACCGTCAGCTCGCGGCAGATATGGAAGCGGTGAACCTGAGCGGCATTTCTGCGTGGTTTCATGCTCAGGCTGAAGAGGAGATCGAGCATGCACAGAAGTTCACGCAGTACTTGCTCGACCGCGATTACCACCCGGTAATCCAGAGCATCGAACTCGCGGGGACGACTGTCGATTCGGCGCTCGACGCGTTTCGGGCGTCGCTCACCCACGAAGAGAAGGTGTCGGAAGCGATCCGTAACCTCTACCGTGTGGCCGACGAGGTAGGTGACATTGATTCACGTCCCCTCCTGCACTGGTTTCTCGACGAGCAGGTTGAAGAAGAGTCGACGGTGAGTGACATTATCGGTCGGATCGAGATCCTCGGAGGTGACGGTTCAGGGCTGCTCAGCCTGGACAAGCAGCTCGGTGGCCGCGACGCTGCGACTCCTGCCTCGTAACGAACCTCCGCGCCTGTAACGCGTTACACCCGCACCATGCGGCCATCGCGGAGGATCCACCCCACCGTGAATTTCACCGCGAGCGCGCAGCCCATGACAAAGAGTGGCAAGATCCACTCACCAGTGAGATCGTAGGCACCTCCGAACAACACCGGCCCGAGCGCGGCGATGAGATAGCCAACGGACTGGGTCATTCCGGAGACCGCGCTCGCTGTGTGCGTATCGGGGGATCGGTGGGCGATGAGCGTGAGTGAGACACTCAGTGCCGCGCCTGAGCATAGCCCCAGGAGTACGAGCCAGGCGATGACGAGTGCGGGCACGAATACGAGGCCGCTCATGCCGAGGAACAGCATGACAGGGAGCGCAACCTGCAACAAAGAGCGGCCATCGAATCTGAGCATGATCGGGGTGAGGAGCGACCCCGCCATTCCGCAGAAGTGGAAGAGCGTGATGCCGATGCCTGCGAGCGTTTCATCGATGCCGCGTGAGAGTTGGATCGGCACGATCCACGTCGCAAGAATGTAAAACGAGGTCGATTGCGTGCCCATATACAGGGCGAGCAACCAGGCAGTCTTCGACCTCCACACGCGAGTTCCGAGCCCAGCGTGCGCGAGGTGACGGTCAACAACTGCCCTCGTGGGCGCCGCCGCGGGAACTGCGCGATTCACGAACCGTGACACGAGCATCCAAGCGACGAGGGCGAAAGGGATCGCCCACCCGCTCGCGAGCAGCCCTGCTTCCCAGCCGAGGGGGATACCCGATACCTCCGCGCGTGCGACGGGAAGTGCAATTGCGGTGCCAATGCCAGCGGCGCCACCGAGGGTAGCCGAATACACCCCCATCATCGCGGTGGTGCGTGACCCGAAGTCGCGCTTCACGACCGCAGGCATGAGCACGTTTGCGATGGCGAGTGCTGCCCCGATGAGCACCGTGCCGAACCAGAGGTTCGCAGGCGAGAACGTAAGTGAGCGCCAGATCGTGCCCGCAGCGAGGAGCACCAGCGCCCAGGTAATCGTGCGATCCATACCGAATCTTGCAGCAATGCTGTGCGCAACCGGAGACACGATCGCCCAGGCAATGAGAGGAATTGACGCGAGCAGCCCAAGCGTCGCAGCGCTTGCTTCGCGGCTTGCCGCAATATCGTCAAGCAGCGGACCGACACCCGTAATTGTCATGCGCAGGTTCATGGCGACAAGAAACACCGCGACGAACTGCCAGACGAACTTGCTCACTCGATGACTCTATCGAGAGGTCGTTATCGTGATTGCGCTTAGGGTGGAAGCATGCGCGCAATCATTGCCAACCAAGCCGGTGGTCCCGAGGTACTTCGCTACCAGGAGACAGCGTCTCCTGAGCTCGACCCCGGCGACCTGCTCGTCGAGACGCTCGCTGTTGGGGTGAACTTTATCGATACGTACAAGCGGTCTGGCACGTATTCCGTTGACTGCCCCTTCACCCCGGGCACCGAAGCCGTAGGGCGCGTGATCGCGGTCGGAGACGGCGTTCAGAGCGATAGCGCCGATGGTTTCGCGGTGGGTGACCGCATTATCACCGCTGAGGGGCGAAAGACGTATGCCGAGCAGTTCACGGTGCCGGCCACGGGCGCCGTGCGCATCCCTGAGTCTCTCGCAGACGGTCTATCGAACGAGTCTGCTGCGGCATTACCGTTGCAGGGAACCACCGCCCACTATCTTGCGACATCTGCCGCGCACGCGAACGCTGGAGATACCGTGCTTTTGCACGCGGGGGCCGGTGGCGTCGGTTTGCTGCTGACTCAGCTGCTTACGGCTCGTGAAGTGCGCGTGATTACGACCGCGTCGACGCCATTGAAGCGGAAACTGAGCCTCGGGGCAGGGGCAATCGAATCGATTGAGTACGCGGGGTTTGGTGAACGAGTGCGTGAGCTGACCGATGGTGCGGGGGTCGCGGTCGTCTACGACGGAGTCGGCAAGAACACGTTTGATGAGTCCCTCGCCTCGCTTCGTGTGCGGGGAGAGTTCGTATTGTTTGGGGCATCGAGTGGCCCAGTCCCCCCGCTTGAACTGCAACGGCTCGCAGCGGGTGGGTCGCTCTCGATCACCAGACCGACGCTCGGAGATTTTCTGCTCACCGAGGAGGAACGCGCGTGGCGGTACCGTGAGCTTTTCGAGGCAGTTCAAGCTGGTGCACTCACCCTACGTGTGGGCGCAACCTTCCCGCTCGCAGAGGCAGCGGCCGCGCACACGGCTCTCGAGTCGCGCGCGACGACCGGCAAAGTGGTGCTTGTTCCGTGAATCGCGAGTTTCCCTGGGTGCCCGACGTCTCGCGCGGTGAGTGGATCGCGGAGCGCCTGGGTGATGCTGAGCGTGGCGAGTCCGACGCGCTGAGCGGCGCGATCCCGCATGGGTTTGATGCGCTCGTGAGGGTGCTGCACCCGTTTTCGCGAGATCGCCTCGTCACTGGCACTTGGGCTGAGCTCATCGAGCAGCAGGAGGCCGACCCGCACACACCCATACCCGAGAGCGTAGATGAGACCGGGGTCACCTGGCAGACGGTGGCCAATGTGCACGCCCTGGCCGGTTCCAGCACAGCGCTCAGGCCTGATGCGCTGTCGCATACCCTGCTTGGCCTGGATTACGGGGAGCATCGCGACACTGAGTCGCCAGATGGTTGGCGGTACCACTCTCCCGAGGAAGGCAACCTCGTGGCCCCAGTGCTCGCGCGCGTTGCGTCAGTGCTCGCGGAGCACACGGCCAGCCCCGACCACGGAGTTGTCGCGGTGTGGGAAGGCTGGGGTGGTCTCACGAGTGGGCAGAGCATGGGGTTTCTGTTCATGGTTAAGACGCCGGCTTGGCTGCCCCGCTGGCTGCAGCGCCCGGTGCTGAGGTTCCAGCAGCGACGCCTGGAGTTTCTCGAACGTCGGCGTCGCTTCGGTACTGCCTCAGCGCTCCGGGCTTTTGTCGGATCAATTCCGCTGGTTCGCGCTCTGCCCGGTTCACAGTTCGCGAGTGCTGGCTCAGGCATATTGCCGAGAGAGGTTGTCACGGGGCCGAAGCTTGAGCTCCCTGCGCGCAGCTATTTCTGTTTCGAAGCTGGCATCCGCGACTTCGAGGGATCGAACGGTGTGCTCTGGCCATTGCGCGCCCCATGGGTTGAAGACCCTGCGTCGTGGTGGATCCAGTCACCGAACCTTATCTGGCCGGACGGTCACGAGTGGATGCTGCTCAGCGAGATCGACTTCGACTCGACCCTCATCGCCTGTTCGAGGGCGTGTGCCGATGCTCTGCTCACGACCGACGGCATCGAGGCCGTCGCGATCTCGCGCGACACCCAGCTCTGGAGTTAAGGAACGCGCCGCAACCATTCCTCGGTGTTGAACTTCTTCTCGACGAGTCGCTCGGCCGCATCCCATTCGCCCTCGGTGACCTCGCTCATCACGCCTCCGTTGCGGCGTTGGAACACTTCGATCATGCGCTCGACGATTTCTTCGCGTGAAAGCCCGGTTTGGCTGCGGAGCGGATCCACACGCTTTTGTGCGCTCGCAGTACCCTTGTCTGACAGTTTCTCGCGCCCGATGCGCAACACATCGGTCATCGCCTCGGCATCCATGTCGTACGCCATGGTGACGTGATGGAGAATCGAGCCCGATCCGAGTCGCTTCTGCGCTGCGCCGCCGATCTTGCCCTGCGGGCTCGTGATGTCATTGAGTGGTTTGTACACGGCGTCGATGCCGAGCGACTTCAGCGCTTCGAGTACCCAGTCGTCGAGATACGCGTAGGAGTCTGCGAACGACATGCCCCGCACGAGTTCTCCCGGAATGTAGAGGGCATACGTGATTGATGCCTCAGGTTCCATGTACATTGCGCCGCCGCCGGTGATGCGGCGGACAATTCGGGATCCACGCTTCTTCGCGGCTTCTTCGTCGACCTCGTTCATGACCGACTGGAAGCTGCCGATGAAGACGGCGGGTTCGTTCCACTCCCAGATGCGCAGGGTGGGGCCGCGCAGCCCCTCGCCGACGGCGGTAGTGAGCACTTCGTCGAGGGCGGCGTTGAGCATGGGGGCGATGGGTCGCTCGTGAATGATCTGCCAGTCGTAGTCGCGCCAGTGAGCTGCCCCGGTGACGCCGCGGCGGATCGCGATGCCGACTGAATCTGGGGTGAACCCGAGCAAGTGCACTTCAGTGGGGAGTGCCTTGCGAATAGCTTCGGCGAACTCGTCGATTGTGGACTGTGGGCTCATGCCCTCGACCGCGCGGTTGATGTCGAGGAGGGCCTCGTCGGGCTCGAGGAAGAAATCGCCCGACAGGCTGAAGCCCGAGATCTTGTCGTCTTCAACCCCGAAGTCAACGACGACAAGTTTGCCGCCTGGGACTTTGTATTCACCGTGCATGTCTGCCTCCTACTCCAGTTGCTTCTCAGGGTACTCTCTGCGGGGCTCGGCACCATAACCTCTCGGTATCGGCTTGGACGAGGGGAGCGTGCACACGCGAGTAGTGTTGCTGAGGGAGAGGACGACTATGACGGACCCGCAGCCATCGGGTGGCGAAGTGATTCGGCGCCTCGCGCCAATGATCTATGGGCCGACGATCATTTTTGCCCTGGGTGAAGGTGCGGTTATCCCATTGATTCCGACGATGGCGACGAAATTGGGCGCCGACCTCGCGACGACGGGAGTGATCGCTTCGGCGCTCGTTATCGGCAAGCTGTGCGGTAATCTCCCGGCGAGTTGGTTGGTCGCCCGATCGGGCGAACGCATAGCGATGATCATTGCTGGGTTCGTTGCGTTGCTGGGTGCAGTGGGTATGTTGCTGGCGCCGAATGTCATCGTGCTCGCGCTCGCGATCTTCGTGCTGGGTCTCGCAACGTCAGCGTTCTCACTTGCGCGTCACGCCTTCATGACGACGCGTGTTCCGTTCACGTTCCGTGCTCGAGCGCTTGCGCTGCTCGGGGGGTCTTTCCGACTCGGGATGTTTGCGGGCCCGTTTGTGGGGGCCGTGTTGCTCGGGTTCACCGGTCACGAATCGTCTGCGATCTGGTTCTTGGTTGGGTGTTTGGTACTGACCGTTCTACTTGTGTGGTTTGGCCCCGACCCTGAAGCTGAGTTTGCGGCACGGGTGAAGTTCGCAGGAGCCGGAACATTCACCTCGCCGATTCCCGTTGAACGGCATGGGGTATTCCGCACGATGGTGCAGCATCGCACGGTGCTTTCGCGGTTGGGAGTTGCAGCCGCGGCGCTGTCGGCGATCCGGTCGGCACGCGACATCGTGTTGCCGATCTGGGGTGTCTCGATTGGCCTCGATGCTCAGACGGTGCTCATTGTCGTGGGTGTCGCTGGTGCGATCGATTTTGCGCTCTTTTATGTGAGCGGGCAGGTGATGGATCGGTATGGGCGGCTGTGGGCGGTCGTTCCAGCGATGCTGCTCATGGGGCTTGGGTTTCTTGTGCTGGCGTTTACGCACGATCTGAGTGCCGCTGGCACCTGGTTCGCTGTGCTCGCGGGAGTGATTGGACTTGGCAACGGTCTGTCGAGTGGCATGCTCATGACGCTGGGTGCCGACCTTGCTCCCGGGCATGACCCGGCGCCGTTCTTAGGTTCGTGGCGCACGCTCACTGACGCCGGCGCGGTGATCGCACCGCTCGCGTTCTCGTTCGTTGCCGCCGTTGCTCCTCTGG
>JBQEBC010000034.1:8817-28237 GCA_052106035.1 Leucobacter sp.
CTGGATGCCACGCTTTGTGCCTCGGGAGAAGGGGAGCGATCAATGAGCGTGCTCTCCGACAGTCCTTTTGAGCCTGGTACCCATGAGCCTGGTACCCAAGAAATTGTGCACACGAGCCGTACGCAATTCGACGCCGCGATCGCGCAGTTAGGGTTCAGCTTTGACCCAGCGCAGACGGCCGCAATCGCTGCCCTCACGCGCCCCTCGTCTCATGGATTCTACTTGTGGGGAGGTGTCGGGCGAGGCAAAACACTCATTGCAGACACCTACTTTGCGGCCATCGACACTGGAAGGAAGCGGCGCTTCCACTTCCACCACTTTTTCCGTGACCTCCAGGCGCAGATCGTTCGAGAACGGGTGCCAATCGAAGATTCTTTGCGGCGACTTATTGGCGATGCCCGCGTCATACTTTTTGACGAGTTCCACGTGCACGACGTTGCCGATGGCGTATACCTCACCAAAGCACTCACCACGTTGCTCGAGCTCGATATCTTTCTTATCGCGACCTCAAACTATGCGCCTGCCGAGCTCATGCCAAACCCGTTCTTCCATGAGCGCTTCCGACCTGCGATTAACTTGATCCAGTCTGAACTCGACGTCGTGCACCTTGGTGATGGTGAAGATTACCGAGTGACGCAACCTGCCGTTCGCGAGGGGTTCGGTGCGGGAACGTGGCGTGTGAGCCGTGAGGGTCGGGCAGGCCTCGACGCTTCGCCAGGTGCCGTGGCCCCCGACTTCGCGTGCGTGGTCTCGAACACCGTGCTTGATGCCGAAGGGCATGCATTGCGCGCAGTGAGTGCCAAAGACGGCTCTGCTGAATTCACCTTCGATGAGTTGTGTGCGAGACCACTCGGGGTCGGTCAATTCCTTTGGCTCAGTGAGCACTTTCGAGAACTCGCACTGACGAATGTGCCTGATCTGGCTTCGGTGGATCGCGATCCGCTCGCGAGGTTTACGAATCTTATCGATGTGCTCCATGACCGCGGAACGCGATTGCATATCTGCGCGGCAGGAACACCCGACGGGCTCCTTGAGGCGCAAGATCCGCCGCGCGACGTAGCACGCACGGTGAGTAGGCTCACGCTGCTCGAGCGCATGTGATCCGGGCTAAGCGCCGAACTAAGCGCTGCGCTTAGCACCGAATTAAATACCGACTTAAACACCGACGTGTTCGAGCAGCCAGGTCGTGAGCAGGGCGTAGACCTCGTCGCGATTCGTCTCGTTGAGTAACTCGTGCCGTGCACCCGGGTAGAGCTTCACCGACACGTCGCGCACCCCGCGGGCGCGGTAGGCATCGGCGAGCAGCTGGAGACCATTTCCACGGCTCAGCGGGTCTGCCTCACCTGAGACGATGAGGAGTGGAACCTTGGGGTTGAGCCCAGGTCCCGGCTTCCCGTAGAGACGCAGCCCATCGGCGACACCGAAGAGCTTCAATATGTTCGCCTCAAAGCACAGGGGGTCTGCGATGAATGCCTTCGCAGTCTCGGGGTCGCGGCTCAACCATTCGAAGCCGCTCGCATTCGGCTCAGTGGCCCAGGATGAGTTCAAATCTCCGCTCTCCATATACCGGAGCGTGCGGAACGCTGAGCCTGAGAGCACCACTGCCTCCCAGAGGTTCGGGTGCTCATTCATGATGCGCTGGGTCATGAGCGACCCCCAGGAGTGCCCGATTTGGGCGACCTTGAGGCCCGGGTGTCGCTCTCGGATAATGCCGGTGAGCTGCACGATGGCGGCTTCCGTGGCGCGCAGCCCGCCAGGGCCTAGGCGCCCGAGAAGTGAGAGGTCTCCGTCGTGTTGCCGTCTCCCGGTTTCACCGTGACCCCGGTGATCGTCGGCATAGACGGCAAACCCGGCACCCGCCAAAAACTTGGCGAACGCCTCGTACCGCAGTGCATGCTCGCCGATTCCGTGCGCGATCTGCACGGCGGCAATCGGTTCTGATTCCTGTGAATGTGCGAGGGGTGGGAGCCAGGCGTATGCACTGATTTCAATGCCGTGCGCGTCGACATACGTGAAGTCATGACGTTCGTGTCGATCCTGCTGTTCACTCATGGTGCCCATTCTTGCGTACCCTTGGCTGTGTGCGGCGAAAATATACTGGGAAGATGCGTAGGCCTCGGGGGTTTACATCAACCGGTGTGCTCCTGGTGCTCCTCCTCAGTGTGGCGTGCGGCACCTCGGCGTGCGCCGCGACTGAAGCCGAAGGGAATGTGATGGCAGCTGTTGATCCACTGATTGTGACGACCAAGGTGCCCGGGCCCGCGGCGCAGGGGTTGCCAGGGTCAAACGAGGTCCCAGTGCGCATCTACATGCCGGGGTCTGACGCTCTCGCGCTCGAGGGTGGAGAAACGGGTGCTTCAGCACCCGTCGAACCGTGGGCGACGCTTATCTGGGCTCACGGTGGTTCATTTCTGCGCGGCACGCTCGACTGGCCAGAAGCCGATTGGGTGGCGCAGCAATTCGCGGGATCGGGGATGCGAGTACTCTCGGTCGACTATGCGCTCGCGAGCGATACGGTGAAGGCACCGGCGCCCTCGAACGATGTCGCTGCGGTGGTGGCCTGGGCCGCAAATGAGTATGCGGGCCCGCTTATTGTTGGCGGGGCAAGCGCGGGTGCTCATCTCGCGGTGGTGGCGACACTTGACCAGCTTGACCGTGCTGCTACTGGTGCCGGGGTACGTCAGGCGGACGCGTTGATTCTTCAGTACCCAACGCTCCACAGGGTGCAACGGGAGAACGCAGCTATCGCGGCGGCTACCGCGAAACTTCCGGAGGCCCGACAGTTTGATGCAGAACGCATTGCCGAGATGTACAGCTTTTATGTGGGCGACAGCTCGGCTCCAATCGCGGGTGAGCTGCCGCCGGCCAGGCTCGCAGGTCTGCCCGCAACGGTGATCGTGAACGCAGATGCCGATGACCTGCGTGCCTCGGCCGAGGAATTCGCAGAGCAGCTTCGTTTCGCTGGGGTCGTGGTGTCGGAATCAATTCAACCCGAAACGGTTCACGGGTATCTCAACAGGCCGCTGGAATCTGAACAGGCAACCATTGACGCGCTCGCAACCATCGACACGTTCGTGAACGAGCTTCGCCGCACCCTCGTGCTCTGAAACCGGGGTTCCATCTATCAGTGGCGTCACCCCCTAGACTCGATTCATGAGTGAATTTGTGGTGTCGGTGCCGAGTGATCCGGAGTTGCAAGAAGCGCTTGAGCGGATCCCTGGGGTGGAACTCGTTGAGTGGGACTTAGACGGCCCGGCTCCTCGCGAGAGCTTCGATATTGTCGTGCCACCCTATTGGGGTGGGGTGAAGCCGCTCGCTCGCCTGGCAGACATTTCTGTTCGGCTCGTGCAGTGGCAGTCGATCGGGTACAACGGTATGGATCGGTACGCGCCCGAGGGCGTTGTGGTCGCGAACGCCACGACGGTGCACGAGGCATCGACCGCCGAGCTCGCGCTCGCGCTCATGCTTGCTGCGCAGCGCGGTTTGCCGAAGTTTATTCGTGACGGTATGGAACACCGGTGGGATCTCAAGTCATACCCGAGCCTCGCCGACCGCAAGGTCTTGCTGCTGGGTTACGGTGGCGTCTCAAAAGCGATTGACGCGAGACTGCAGGGTTTCGAAACGAGTGTTACTCGGCTTGCGCGAACTGCCCGTGATGAGGTGAATGCCGCGGGAGACCCCGTGCATGTACACGGGCTCGATGAACTTCATGCACTGCTTCCCGACGCTGAAATTGTAGTGATTGGGCTGCCGCTCAGCCCGGAAACCAGGGGATTGATCGGCGCGCCCGAACTCGCGGCCCTCCCCGATGGTGCACTCGTCGTGAACGTCGGCCGCGGGCCGATCCTTCAAACAGATGCGCTCATTGCCGAGCTTGAGAGTGGTCGTCTGCGTGCGGCACTTGACGTATTCGAGCAGGAGCCGATCCCTGCAAACGACCCGCTCTGGGATGCCCCGAACGTACTCATCACCCCGCACGTGGGCGGCGATTCTTCTGCGATGCTGCCACGCATGGTCGCCCTCATCGAGCGACAGGTGGCGCATCTTCGCGCGGGTACGAAGCCTGAGAATATTGTGCTCGGTGAATGGGCTGAGTAACGGTGCGCGAGCGTGAGATTCCCGGACCCACCTCACTCACCCTGCCGAGCGGACGCCTGAATCCTGACGCAATCGGGTGGGCGACGCAACCCATTATTGACACCAAGGGCATCGGTGTCGGCCGCGGCCGCAATAAGCGGTGGGAGTACTGGAACGTCGTCACGCCCACCCACATTCTCGCGCTCACCGTTTCGAGCATCGATTACGCATGCGTGCACGAGGTCTGGGCATTCGAGCTTGAGACTGGCCGTGAATGGTCGAAGAATGCGACCGTCATTCCGCCACACGGAGCGACGCTTGTGCCCCGTCTGGAAGATGGGCGCTCGTCTGCGCGTGCGAAGGGGCTCTCGATTGATATCGACGAGGTGCAGAGTGGCACCCGCATCAGAGCTTCAATTGAGGGGTTGTCGTTTGATGTGGTCGCTGAGCTTCCTGATGAGCATGAGCGGCTCGCACTTGTCGTGCCATGGTCTGAGACGCGATTTCAGTACACCGTGAAAGATGTCGCGCGGCCTGCGTCCGGGGTGTTGCGCATCGGCGAGACTGAGATCGACGTACCCGCAGGTCAATCCTGGGCCGTGCTCGACCACGGGCGCGGTAGATGGCCATACAACATTCAGTGGAACTGGGGTGCCGGGTCAGGGCGATCAGGCGGACACACAATCGGCGTGCAGGTGGGGGCGCAGTGGACCGCGGGAACCGGGGTCTCCGAAAATGCGTTCTTCATCGACGGGCGCATGCATAAGATCCACGGTGAGACCGAATGGACCTACGACCTCGCTAATTGGAAGGCTCCCTGGAGCATTCGAGGCGGTGGGCTCGTTGCGACATTCACGCCGTTCCACAACAAGCAATCGAGAACCAATCTCGGAATCATTTCGGCCCGCACTGACCAGTGCTTTGGTGAGTGGGCAGGCTCGTTTACGACCGAATTCGGTGAGCGGATCGACTTCTCAGGAATCATCGGCTGGGCCGAAGAAGTGCACAACCGCTGGTAGCGAGTCGCGTTACTCGGAAGCGAACCCGCGAGCTTTGAGCGACTCACGCATGGTGTCCCGGCCGTGCAGACCCTCGGCCGTGGCGACCCGTCCTACGACTGTGCGAGCCCAACTGCGATCTGGCACGCCCTGAGTCTCAAAATACTCGCGGTAAGCCTTTTCGTAGGCGTCGACCGCAGGCCCGCCAACGCCATGGTTATACGTCTCGTGGTGCAGCACACCCGCGAGAGGGAGACGCGGTTTGATGCCGGTGGTGTGCTCTGGATGCGGGAAGCCGAGGCACAACCCAACGATGGGAAACGCATGCTCGGGGAGCCCGAGTTCGGCGCTCACGGCCTCAGGATTATTGCGGATCGAACCTACAAACACTCCGCCGAGCCCCATCGACTCTGCGGCGAGCAGCGCGCTCTGCGCCGCAATGCCCACATCGACGGCCCCCACGAGCGTGTTCTCCATAAAGGCCATAGTCTCGGGCTCAGCATCGTGTGCGCGAACAATCTCGGCGTTCCGTGAGAAATCGGCGACCCAGACGAGAAACACAGGTGCTTGTTCGACGTACCGACGGCCGCCAATCGCTTCGGAGATGCGAAGCTTGCGCTCCTGATCCCGAATCGCAATGACCGTGGTGATTTGCAGGTTCGACGATGATGAGGCGCGCTGCGACGCGGCGATGATGAGTTCGAGCTGCGCATCGTCGATGGGGGTATCAGCGTAGCGCCGCACCGAGCGGTGGTGCATCTGGGTGTCGATCACCGGGGTGGTCTCGGTCATTGCCGTCCATTCTCTGCGCAGTAAATACCAGGGGAAAGAGTACTTCCACGCTATCGGACGGAGCATCAACGTGGTCGACGACAGAGAGTCATCTTCATTTTTGGACGGAGTACAAGAAGGAGGTAGGCTTACTGCGTGACAGAAGTAGAGTTCATCCATGCCATTAGCCTGAACGACAGCAACGAGATGAACGGAAAGGGTGAAACCGGCGTTGATATGCCGTTCTTCACCCAGCACATTCGCGAGATGGAAGCCGCTGGCTTCGACCAGGCCTTGCTTGCCTATGGGGCTGCGACGCAAGATCCGTTCAGTCTCGCTGCCGTCATATCTCAGCACAGTGAACGCCTCGGGGCGTTCGTCGCACTGCGCCCGAACCTCGTCTACCCGACGTTTGCAGCGAAGGCACTCGCAACGCTCGATCAGGTGAGCGCGGGTCGTGTCGCCCTCCACCTCATCGCTGGCGGTCGCACCGCAGAACAAGCCCGGGAGGGCGACAGGCTCGGAAAGTCTGAACGCTACGCGCGCATGGGCGAATACCTCGACATTGCCCGCAAGACGTGGTCGAGTGCCGAGTCATTCGACCACAGTGGCGAGTACTACAGCTTCGAGGATTTCCACTCGGCGGTGAAGCCCGTGCAAGATCACATTCGTATTGGTGTCGGGGGCGCATCACCCGAGGCGCAGGCACTCGCAGGGGCGAAGGCAGATTTCTTCGGCATGTGGGGTGAACCGATGGATCCGCTGCGCTCACTTATGGACAACGTCGATGCTGCTGCCGCTGCTGCCGGCCGCGCCGCGCCCCCGAAATATTGGGCAACATTCCGCCCAATCGTCGCAGCCACGAACGAGCAGGCGTGGGAGAAAGCCCACCGCATCGTGCACACGCTCCGCGAGCGACGCCGCTCGGGCCTCGGTAACGCCTGGACGCTCACCACGGTGCAGACCGAGAGCACCGCGACGAAGCGGATTCTCGACATGCATGAGTCGGGCATCATGCACGACCGGGCGACGTGGCTCGAAACCTCGAAAGCGGCCGCGGGCATCGGCACAACGACCGGGCTTGTGGGCGACTACGAGACGGTAGCCGCGGCCATGCTCGACTACATCGAGATGGGGGTGAGCATGATCAGCATGCGCGGATACTTCAATCAAGCAGACATGATCGAGTACGGTAAGCACCTCCTGCCACTTGTGCGCCAGGAACTCGCACACCGCAAGAACACCGGTCAACGCGGCGAGATCGTGCCGCAGCCAGACTTCGTGCGGGGGCCGCACCCCGTCGATATTGCCACAGTGCCCGAGCGGGCGGAGCAGCGTTCATGAGCGACAACTTCACAGCTGAACTCAAGGCGCTTCCGACCCCGGATCTCTCGAAGACTGCGCTCAAAGATCTTACGAACGACCTCAAAGTTGGCGCCGCTCAAGCCGATCAAAATGCCGAACTGTCGCAGAGCGGCATTCAAGCAGCATTCGAAGCCGGCCTGCTCACGCTTCCGATTAGCGGCCTCGGCTCCGATATGTCCGCTTCCAATACCCCTGCCGTGGACTTTGCTCGAGCTTTTGTTGCTCTTGGCGCGGGCGACCCCTCGGTAGCTCTCGTAGCACTCATGACCGTGAGCCAGCACGTCGTGGCGATGCGCCGACGCGATTGGCCCGAGGAGCTGCATCGTGAGATCTTGGGCGAGGCAGCAAACCGACCGGTGCTCCTCAATGCGGCGCGCGCTGAGCCGGGCCTTGGTTCGGCTGCACGGGGCGGATCACCAGAGACCACCATGCGCCGAACCAGTAACGGTTGGGTGCTGAACGGCCGCAAACGCTTCGTGACCGGAGCCGAACACCTCGACTACCACGTGGTATGGGCGCTCGACCCCGACAGCGGAGAAACCGGCCGCCTCATCGTGCCGGGAATAGCTCCCGGAGTCGAAGCCGTTCCCGCCGGGGGCATGATTGGCATGCGCGCGTCGAGCACCCATGATGTCATCTACGCAGACGTCGAGTTGACCGATGCGTACCGGTGCATTCCTACCGGGGCGAATCTCGTCGGGCTTGCACCGGAATTTGAACTCGGTATCGCAGCGCTCTACCTGGGCATCGCCCAGTCGGCGCGAGACGCGCTCACCCGTTTTCTCACGACGCGGTCCCCGAGCGGGCTCGGCACCCCGCTCGCCGAAATCGATCGCATTCAGCTCGAGGTTGGTCTGATGGAAGCCCGACTTATTGAAGCGGAGGCCGTTCTGTTCTCACATGCGCGCCTCATCGACGAGCAGCAACCGGGCGCGACGCCTGATCCGCGCCTCGCCGCAACGAAACATCTCTGCACGACGGCCGCGATCGACATCGTCGAGCGAGCTGTGCGCGTCGGCGGTGGCTTCGCGCTCGCAGAACGCGGCGATCTCGCCCGCCATCTTCGCGACGTGCTCTGCGCGAGGCCACACCCACCGCAGGAGGACGTGACGCTTCGCACGCTCGGACGATCCGCACTCGGACAATCGTCGTAACTACCGGACCATAACTACCGGACCATCACCTCGCTTCGCACTGACCGCACTCGAACTGAACCCGAAGGAACCCCCTCGTGAGCTTGACCCCCACCCTGAAGCGCGTGAGCGCATTCGCTGCCCTAGGCCTCGCCGCCGCACTTCTCGCGGGCTGCTCGGCAAACGGTACCGAACCGGGCGCCGATTCCGGCAACCAGACCGCTGGCGACCCCGTGCAGGGGGGCACGCTGCGCATTGATCTGCCGCAAGACACGTCGGCAAACCCGTGTCTCGACCCGTTCCAGACCTATGGGCGCGAATGGCAGCTGCTCACGACGAACCTTGCCGAGCGCCTGGTGGATCAAGACACCGAAACGGGCATGATCGTTCCGTGGCTCGCTGAGAGCTGGGACATCTCCGATGACGGCCTCGAGTACACGTTTGAACTCAAGCCGGATGTCACGTTTAGTGACGGAGCACCCTTCGACGCGCAGGCAGTGAAGACCGCGTTCGACGCTGACGTCGCGTTCGGGGCCTCGAATCCAAGCTTTGCACGTAACCTCGAGCAGCTCGAAGGAGTGACCGTCACAGACGAAGACACGGTTGTGCTGCACTTGAGCGCCCCTGATTCATCGTTCCTTGCAAAGCTCACCGAACGCAACATGGGCATTCTCTCGCCTGCCTCATACGAACGCTCTCCCGAAGAGCGCTGCACGGTCGGCAACGCGAGTACCGCCGCTTACGAAGTTGAAGAGTTCGTGCCGTTCGAATCGATCACCTTTGTCGCCAGGCCAGACTACGTCGCGACGTCGGAACGCGCCTCGCACGAGGGGGCCGCATACCTCGACCGCATCGAGCTCACCTTCGTGAATGAACTTAACGTGCGCTTGGGAAACATCACGAGCGGGCAGAGCGATGTGAGCTGGACCCGCAACCCGTTCACGAGCGCCGAGGTGTCGCAGCTCACCTCTTCCGGCCTGAACGTCGAGCAAGGCTCGCTCACCGGGCTTGCCTACACCTACTACCCGAACACCCGCGGCGATCGGCCGCTGTCAGATCCTCTCGTACGCGAAGCTCTGCAGCTCTCGATCGATCGTGCCGCATATGCCGAGGTGCTCTATGGACCCGACTACCCGGTCATCGACGGTTTGTACGATGCCGACACCGCGCTCACCTCAGCAGCACCCGGCGGTCTGCCCGCCGCAGACCTTAAAGCCGCGGGCAAGCTGCTTGATGAGGCCGGTTGGGAGATGGGCGACGACGGATATCGCGCGAACGCTGCTGGCGAGCGGCTCACGCTCGTTGCCCTTGGCCATGAGTCGAACCCGCTCGGCGAAGAGCTGCTGCAGGCGCAGCTTCGCGACGCCGGTATCGAGTTGGAGATCCGTGTCATCACCGTCGCAGAGCGCAATAGCGTGAGCGAAGCCGGTGACTACGATCTCACCTATAACTTCTCCTACACAAACGACCCGTCGGTGATCGCGCGCCAGCTCGACACCCGATACGCGGGCGAGGTGCCGGTTGCGCGAAACGCGATGTCTGACGAATTGCAACAGCAACTCCAGACAAACATCGACGAGCTACTCACGACCGTCGACACTGATCGCCGGAAGGAGCTCTCGAATGAAATACAGCAGGACATCCTCGAAGCCGGTGCCGCGTACCCGATCTACGATCGCAAGCAGCAGGCCGCAGTAACGCCTGAACTCGGAGGCGTCCGCTTTACCTCTGACGGCATGCTCGCCTTCCACGACCTCTGGCTCAACCGGTAACTCACTGTGCTCACGGTTCGGGGGATCGCGCTGCGTGCGGGGCAGGCAGTCGTCGTGCTGCTCGTCGCGTACACAGCTGCGTTCGCGATCCTTCGGCTGCTGCCGGGCGACCCCGTAACGACGATGCTCGGCGCTGCAGGGCTTGACCAGAACTCAGTCACCGCCGAGCAACTCGCCGCCCTCCAAACCCGTACGGGGCTCGACCAGTCGCTCCTCGAACAATATCTGCGAGGTATCACGGGCCTATTTACCGGCGATCTCGGCGTCTCGTACGTGACAGGAAACCCGGTCGCCGAGATGATCGCGCAGCGCTCGGGCGGCACTCTCGCCCTGGCGCTCGCAGCCCTGGCGCTGTCAGTGCTCATCGGCGTCGCCCTCGCCTGCGCGGCGACGCTCACGGTGTTTCGAGCCCTCCGCACCGTGCTGCTCAGGCTGCCGGCCGTCGGCGTCTCGCTCCCGTCGTTCTGGACGGGATTATTGCTCGTGCAGCTCTTCTCATTCACGCTTGGGTGGCTACCCGCGACCGGGAGTCGCACGACCGCGAGCCTCATCCTTCCCGCAGTGACACTCGCGATTCCGTACGGGGCGATCATCGCGCAACTCCTCATCCGCGGGCTCGACGACGTGTACCGGCTCGACTACATCGACACGGCGCGTATGAAGGGGCTCAGCGAATTCCGTATCCTCGTTACTCACGGTCTCCCGAACGCGCTTGCCCCGGCGCTCACCATGCTCGCGCTCATCCTTGGGGGGCTACTCACCGGCACCGTCGTCATTGAGACGCTGTTCTCGCGGGCTGGGCTCGGCAGACTCGTGCAGGAGTCAGTGATGAACCAAGACATTCCCGTCGTGCAGGCGATCGTGCTGCTCGGCGCCGCAGTATTTGTCACCGTGAATCTCGCGGTTGACCTTGTGTATCCGCTTCTCGACGCACGCCAGCGCGGCAGCAACAGTCTCAAGCGTGCCGATGCACCGGTTGAGGTGGTGGCCGCGTGAGAGAGACAGTACACCAGGCATCAGCCGTATCGGATTGGAGTGGCGCTAGAACGTCGATCGCGGGTGCCCTCGCACGCAGACCCGGCGTCGTACTCGCGATCCTCTGGGTGCTGCTTGCCGTGCTCGCGGCGCTGTGGCCCACGGTGTTCACAAATGCTGACCCTGCCCAGGTGAACTCTGACGCGATTCTCGCGCCGCCGAGCCTCACCCATCTCTTTGGCACAGACCAGCTCGGGCGAGACATGCTTGCCCGCATTGCGCACGGGGCAGGCCTCACGCTCATGGCCGCGGGCGTAGCGCTCGCCGTTGCGCTCAGCATCGGTGTGCTCGCCGGGGCCGTAGCTGGGTTCGTTGGCGGTATCACCGACACCATCATCATGCGCATCGTCGACGTTACACTTGCGATCCCGGGGTTGCTGCTTGCCCTCATGATCATTACCTCAATTGGGTATGGCACGGTCCCAGTCGCGCTCGCCGTCGGCATCGGGCTCCTGCCGGGGTTCGCCCGGACGACGCGTGCAGAGGTGCTGCGCGTGCGAAACGCGCCGTACGTCGAGGCAGCCATGCTGTGCGGGCAGCGCCCAAGCACAATCTTGTTCGCGCACGTGCTGCCGAACTCCGCTGGCCCCGTGGTGGCACTTGCGGTGCTCGACTTTGGGCGAGCTATTTTATGGGTTGCGGCCCTCAGCTTCTTGGGATTTGGTGCGCAGCCACCGCTCGCCGACTGGGGCTCGCTCATCTCAGACGGGCGTGCCGCGCTCGTGAACGCGCCATGGGTGCCACTCATTCCGGGACTGGTCGTGGGGCTCAGCGTGTTCTCGCTCAACCACATCGCCCGCACGCTCGAGGAGGTGCGACCGTGACTGTAGTAGGCAGTTTGCCGCTCGTGAGCGTACGAGGGTTACGCGTGAGATACCGCGGCGCCAAGGTCGACGCGGTCACAGACCTCTCGCTCGATATTGCCCCCGGTGAAGTTGTTGCACTCGTCGGCGAGTCTGGGTCTGGGAAAAGCACCACGGCCGGGGCTCTGCTCGGGCTGCTGCAGGGCCGCGCCGAAGTGCAGGCCGAGAAGTTCTTGATTGCGGGGGCAGACATGCATCACGCCTCGAACAGTGCGTGGCGGCAGCAGCGAGGAGGCGTGATTGCGCGCATTGCGCAAGATCCGCTCGCGGCGCTGAACCCCAACAAGCGGGTTGGTGCCCAGCTCGCCGAGGCGGTGCGAAGCGCGGATCGCCGTGAGCGCGTGCGTGCGGCACTCGTTGACGCGGGTCTTCCCAATACTGAAGAAATCGTGCGCCGCTACCCGCACGAACTCTCGGGTGGGCAGCGCCAAAGGGTGCTCATCGCGCTCGCCCTCATTACAGAACCGAAACTCATTATCGCTGACGAACCGACGAGTTCGATCGACGCAACCACCCGACAGCTTGTTGCCGAACAGCTCAGTTCGCTGGTGCGAGACCGAGGGCTCGCGCTGCTGGTCATTACGCATGATCTCGGGTTCGCAGCTGCGCTGAGTGATCGCGTGATCGCGATGCACGCAGGTCGTATCGTCGAAGCAGCGTCCACCGCTGAATTCGTCGCTGCACCAGAATCACCCATCACCAAGGAGCTTGTGCAGGCCGCTCGGGAACTCGCACTCCCCAGCGCGGCACCCGCACGCTCCGTTACTTCCCTGACCGTTGAACAGCCAGCACCGCTACTCTCCCTTGATTCGATCACCGTGCGCTACGGGTTGACACCCCCCGCGCTCGAAGACGCAACGCTGACGGTTGCTCCGGGCGAGACCCTCGGTATTGTGGGCGAATCTGGGGCAGGCAAGAGTACGTTGGTGCGGGCGGCGCTCGGTGTTGCTCCATTGGCGAATGGCACAATCAGCTTCGATGGTGTGGATCTCGCGACACTCGGTCGTGAGCAGTTGCGCGCATTGCGCCGACGCTTCCAGCTGGTGCAGCAGGATCCGTTCGCCTCACTCGATCCGCGCTATTCCGTTGCCCGCTGTATTGCGGAGCCGCTGCGCGCATACCGTGTCGGGACGCGTGCTGAGCAGCACGCGAGAGTGGGGGAACTGCTGCGTCTTGTGCAGTTGCCCGAGGAGCTCGCAGCCCGCAAGCCCCGACAGCTCTCGGGAGGGCAGCGGCAACGCGTTGCGATCGCGCGCGCCCTCGCACTCGACCCAGAACTCGTGTACCTCGATGAGGCGCTGTCGGCACTCGACGCGACAGTGCAGGCGCGGCTGCTCGAACTGTTGCGCGACATTCAGCGCGCTCGCGGGGTGAGCTTTGTGCTCGTGTCGCACGATCTCGGTGCCGTCGCCAGCATCGCGCACCGCATTGCTGTGTTCCGTACCGGCCATCTCGTCGAAATAGGAGGCTCCGAGCAACTGCTCGCTTCCCCGCGCGATCCATATACCCGCGAACTCGTGGCAGCCGCACGTGCTGCCTCAATTTCGACAGACCCGTCGCTCACTGACCCGCACGTTGCTTGAGAGGATTCCCTTGCCCATCTCACATTCCATCGCCGAAACTGCGGCCCGCCACCCCGAGCGTCTCGCGCTTACCGACACTGACCGCCGCATCACCTACCGTGAGCTGGCTGTTTTCTGCGCACGCACGTCGGTCGTGCTTGAACGCACGTTTACTGACCAGGCGGCCGCGGGCACCGCGATCGCGCCACCCGCAGAGGCGAACGGTGTGCCGGTCGTGGCGCTCGCAATCGAGGATCCTCTCGACCTCGCTCGATCTATTTGCGCGGTGATGACCTCAAACGCCATCGTCACGGTGATTGACACGAATTGGCCGCTCGGTGATTGTGTGGAAACGATTCGGCGCGGGGCCGCAACCGTCGTGATTACCGACCGCGACGATATTCGTGCGGGTGCGGCACAACTTGAGGCTGCAGTGGAGATATGTACCGTCCCAGAGTTCGACGTTCGCTGCGCAGCCGTGCTGCAACCTGGCGAAGTTATCGTGAGAGACGATGATGAGCCCTACCTGCTGCTGTTCACGTCGGGCACCACGAATAAACCGAAGGGGTTCATCAAGACCCGCGCGCAGTGGCGTGCCTGTTTTCCGGTGAGTTACGCCCACTTCGGGGTGGCAGACGGGCTCGTAAGCTACGTTCCCGGGTCGCTCGCCTACAGCCTCACGCTCTACGGGCTCGTCGAAGCGATCGGCACGGGGGGAAGCTGTATCGTTGCCGCCGGCTTCGAGCCGATCGACGCCGTTCGAGTGATTCGCGAGGAACGGGTTGATCGCCTCGTCGCTGTCCCCGCCACGCTCCGTGCACTCGCGGTGCTCGAACGCCGCGACCCCGGCAGCCTCGCAAGCCTGTCCTGGGCAATCGTCGGCGGGGCAAACCTTGGCCCCACGGTGCGGGATGAGTTCGCGAAGGCGGCGCCTCACACTCGGCTGGTGAGTTACTTTGGGGCGGCCGAAATTGGGTTTCTCGGCTGGAGCAACTCTGGCGATGGCACGAGGCTGCGACTGTTTGACGGCGTTTTTGCAGAGGTTCGCGGGCCTGAAGGCGAGGTGCTGCCCGAAGGTGAACTTGGCACCCTGTGGTTGCGCGTCGATGCGATGTGCGTACCCGGATACCTCGCTTCGACCACGTCTGTGCAGCTGCGAGATGCGACCGGATGGGCAACAGTCGACGACCAGGCGCGCAGTTTTGGGCGGGAGGTTGTGCTTGCTGGCCGTGCAGGTGACGTCGTGTCTACCGGAGGTCACAAGGTTGCCCTCCCCGAGATCGAGCGGGCTTTCGCGGCCATTCCCGGGTACGAGCGCGCCTGTGCGGTACCACTGCCACACAAAACACTTGGCGTTGAAGTGGTTGCGGTGATCGAACCGCCGAAGCAGGGCACCACGGCCAGTACTGCACCGTGGCCCCCGGTGAAGAGTGAACTTCTCGCTCGCCTCCGGGATCTGCTTGCGCCGCAGTTTGTGCCGAGGCGTTTCTACACGGTATCCGAGCTGCCGCGCACCGTCAGCGGCAAGGTTCGTCGAGGCGAGGTTGCTGAATTGATCCGCACCGATCCCGAGCGTTTCACGCGCCTATAGCCGCGCCTACCCGAGTCGTGTTGCGTTACCCGATCCACTATTTGGCACAGGTAACTCAACTTGCCTCGGTCGAGGCGAGAATCACTCAGCTGGACAAAAGATTCACGGCGATAGACTGGGGTGGTCTACGTGCTAGAACGCGCGCTGCACTACCCAAGATCCCCGTCTGCCCCTTGGAGCGAACAAAACATGGCCGAACAGTCCCGTCTCGATAAAGTAATCTCACTCGCCCGCCACCGCGGCTTTGTTTACCAAGCAGGTGAGATTTATGGCGGATCACGATCTGCTTGGGATTATGGCCCACTCGGCACCGCGCTCAAGGAAAACATCAAGCGCCAGTGGTGGAAGGCGATGGTGCAAAAGCGTGATGACGTCGTCGGTATCGACTCGAGCGTTATTCTTCCGAAGAAGGTGTGGGAGGCCTCAGGCCACGTTGAGGTTTTCAGCGACCCACTCGTCGAGTGCCTGCAGTGCCACAAACGGTACCGTGAAGACCACCTCATCGAAGAGTTTGAAGAGAAGAAAGGTCGCGAGCCAAAGGACGGGCTCGCTGAGATCGTCTGTGTGGCGTGTGGCACCCGCGGCCAGTTCACCGAGCCCCGCGCGTTCTCTGGCCTGCTGAAGACGTTCCTCGGTCCAGTCGATGACGAGGCAGGCCTGCACTACCTGCGCCCCGAAACAGCACAGGGTATCTTTGTGAACTTCGCGAATGTGCTGCAGTCAGCGCGCATGAAGCCGCCGTTTGGCATCGGCCAGATCGGCAAGAGCTTCCGCAATGAGATCACTCCCGGCAACTTCATCTTCCGTACTCGTGAGTTCGAGCAGATGGAGATGGAGTTCTTCGTCGAGCCTGGCACCGATGACGAGTGGCAGCAGTACTGGATGGATGAGCGCATGGGCTGGTACGTCGGGCTGGGGATCAATCCCGAGAACTTGCGCTTCTTCGATCACCCGAAAGAAAAGCTTTCGCACTACTCAAAGCAGACCACTGACATCGAGTATCGCTTCGGTTTCACCGGCAGCGAGTGGGGAGAGCTCGAGGGCATCGCGAACCGCACAAACTTTGACCTCACGACGCACTCGGAGCACTCGGGTAAAGACCTGAGCTACTTCGACCAGACGAAGAACGAACGCTGGGTGCCCTACGTCATTGAGCCGGCCGCTGGCCTCACTCGCTCGCTCATGGCGTTCCTTGTCGACTCGTATCGCGAGGAGGAAGTGCCAAACGCAAAGGGCGGCACCGACACCCGCACGATGCTCGCGCTTGACCCGCGTCTCGCGCCGGTAAAGGCTGCCGTGTTGCCGCTCAGTCGCAACGAGGCGTTGTCGCCACTCGCACGCGAGATCGCGGCGGATCTGCGTGACGACTGGAACATCGACTTCGATGACTCGGGCGCGATCGGCCGTCGTTACCGTAGGCAGGATGAGATCGGGACACCGTTCTGTGTCACGGTCGACTTCGATTCACTCGACGATAACGCGGTAACGGTTCGTGATCGCGACAGTATGAAGCAGGAGCGCGTGCCTCGCGCGGAACTCCACGCGTACCTCGCAGCTCGTTTGCGCGGAGCGTAACTTAAGAAAGGCTGAAGCTATGACGCAACCACCGCTCGAAGGGCAAGAAGCACAGGGCGGTGCGGAGATTGCTGGCGCATCGGAACCCGCCGGATCCGGGGCAAGCGGCCCCGTTAGCACTGGTGCCGAGAACGTTGGTGTCGAGAACACGGCACAGTGGGCGTGGGTGCAGCCCCCAATGGCGCTCGTGCCGGTCGAGACGGAACCTCTTGAATACCACCGGTTGTATCGGGGTGCCCCGAACTTCAAGTGGTGGAAGCCGCTCGTCGTACTCGTGCTCGCTGCGAGCATCTTCTTCACGCTAAATATCGGGCTCAGTTTACTTCTGGCTCCGCTGATATTTATCTTCGATCCAGAGTACGCAAACGGCGCGATTCTCATGCAGACTGATCCGCTGCTCGACACGCAGCACCCATGGTCACTCGTGCTGAACCTGAGTCTCATCATCATTATGATTCCCTCGGTGCTGCTTGCCATGCTGGCGGTTGGCATTCGCCCAACAGGGCGCGTGTGGTCGGTTGCTGGGCGCGTGCGATGGGGGCTGCTTGGTCGCACAATGGGTGCAGCGCTTGTTGGCGTACTTGTTATGAACGGCGTCGGCATAGGCATCGACATGATTATGACTGCGGTGTCAGGTGATACCGCTCCCGTCCCCACGAATGAAACTGCGGCAGACTTTAGTATCAATGCTGCGATTATCTCCATGGTGATCGTGTTGTTGCTCGTGCCGTTCCAGGCCGCTGCCGAAGAGGTGGTATTTCGCGGCCTCGCACTTCAGGTGCTTGGTTCGTGGATGAAGTCGCCGTGGCTCGCGATCGGGCTCTCTTCCGTGGTGTTTGCTGCCATGCACATCTATGACATTTGGGGTCTGCTCGCGGTTGGCCTCATGGGTCTCGTTGCTGCGTGGATTACGTGGAAGACGGGCGGCCTCGAAGCCGCCATTGCGATCCACGTCTTGAACAACCTCATTGCATTCGGGTTTATGGCCTCTGGCATAACCGGTGAGACCGCGCAGGTTGAAAGTTCCGGTGGATTTGAGCTCGTCATCGGTGAAGTTGTGGGACTTGCAGTGTTTGCCTGGCTCACACTGCGCATCTTCAAGAAGCACGGCTACGGTCGTGAGCGCATTGACGTCGTGATGCGACCGGCGCCGTCGGTTCCTGCTTCGACGAAACCTACTTCATTGCTGCCGGCACCTGCTGCTGCGCCACCGGCCTCGCAGGATCCTCCCGCATGAGTAGTGTGCTGCTGACGAGCGGGAGTGTGCCGGCCCTTGCCGCGGCGCTTGATCTTGCCGAGGTTGGCATTAAGGTGTGGATCGCAGATGTGAGTCCGCAGCTTCCCCGAGAGCCCGTGCGTGACCCCGATGGCGAGATCGCGACCTTTCTTGCGGAACTTGCTGAGCCGATTGCGCAGGGAGGGTCGCCAGCACCCGAAGCGAACGGCGTCGTCACGCACCCTTCACCGGTGTTGTTACGCAGTAAGGACGGGGAATGGAAGCCACAGCCCACCCCTGCGCCCTGGGGAATTCCGACGGTTCCGCTGTCGCATGAGTGCATTAATATTCTGGGCACGGGTGGCGCGGTGCGGGCATACCTTGACCGCATCAAACCAGTACTGACGATCGGAAAACAGGAAAACCTCGCGAAACTCGTGCGCTCACGTATGGGGGCACAGGTGCTCAACCTCCTTACCCAACCGTTTGTCTTCGAACGCATGGGCGTGGAAGCGAGTGAAGTCGACGTCTCCTTACTTGCCCCAGGCCTAAATGAAGCGCTGACTCGAGTGGGTTCATTGAGCGGCGGTGCGCTGCAGCATCTCGAGCGTCTCGTTGCACGTGAAACGCTCGTTGCCCCCGCATCGGGGTGGACCGGCCTTGACGCAGTGCTACGTGAGCGCCTCTCGCTATACGGAGCCGAGCGGCTCGATGCTGCCATCGTGCGTGTCGAGGCAGTCGAAGATGGAAATGCATGGATCATCACTGACGAAACGGGCCGTCCACGAACGATGGACGCGATTATCACAGGGGTTGACGATACGATTCCTGCCGCAAGCGAGCTATTCGACGTCGTCCGAAATCTACGATCCGACCGCACACGTGAATATGCCGAAATTGGTATCGACCCACCGGCGCCGGCAGAGTCAGAGAACGAAAATGCCGAGATGCTCGGACTTGTCGCTGCCCGCGACGGGAGCACGTGGTCGGCTCGAACTCGAAAGCAAGCGCATGGCGCATGGGCAGTGAAACTTTCAGGCCCGTCGGCTGACCGCGAGCGACCAGCGACAAGACCCGAGGACTTGATCGCTATGGTGGCGGATCTTGGGTGCGACGTTCGCGCGGACGATTTAACGTCATACACCGAGACTGCACCCTACGCGACACATGCCGAACGCGAGGCGGGGATGCAGCGCGTAGATGCATTCGTTGAGAATTATCCAACGGTGCTTGTCTGCGGAGAGCAACTTTTCGGTAGTGAACTCGGTGACAGTCTTGCCCATGCCCGCCAGCGCGCCATTCAGCTGCGTCGACAACTTACCGGCATCGCCGAGTAGCGTCAACCGTCTTGAAAGCCTTCAGCTGAAGGCGGTATATTTCAAAACTGGAATGTATCGAACCCTGCCTGTGACAGTTAGGCTGGGATGAACCGCGAAGATGAACCGCGAACTGGAGGCACCAT
>JBQEBC010000035.1:0-23696 GCA_052106035.1 Leucobacter sp.
GAGCCGCGTTTGCGTCTCGCGATGGCCTGCACGTGGGAGTCTCCTGACCTCGCGGCCGAAGAGATCCACCGTATTGGCGGCGACAACGGCGTGGTTTCCGTTCTTGGCCTCATCAAGACGACCGAACCACTCGGGTCACGCAAGTATTGGCCGCTGTATCAGGCAGCGATCGACGAGAACCTCCCGCTCCAGATCCACCTCTCACAGGGTGGCGGGCACGCGAATACGGGTACCGGATGGACGTCCTACCACCCGGAATACCACACCGGTCAGGTGCAAAGTTTCCAGAACCAGATCATCAGCCTGATTCTCTCGGGTACGTTCGACCGGTTCCCGGACCTCCGTGTGCTTTTTGTTGAAGGCAACGTGGCGCACTTCGCACCGCTCATCGAACGTCTCGATTATCACTGGGAAATCATGCGCGGCGAGGTGCCCGACTTGCAGCGGAAGCCAAGTGAGTACATCAAGGATCACATCTGGCTGTCGACTCAGCCGCTCGATGAGCCAGATAACCCGAAGCACCTCTTCGAAATGATCGAAGAGTTCTGCCCACAGAACGTCTTGTACGCGAGCGACTACCCACACTTCGACTTCGACTCACCTGATTCGTCGTTCCCCGCAGGAATGCCTGAACAAATGCGTCAAGACATTCTCTTGAACAACGGCAAGCGCTTCTTCAAGCTCGACTAACTCACGAAACAGATAAGGAATACAGTCATGGCGAAATACATGGTTGCCAACGTTTCAGACATTGCGCCCGGTGAGCGCATCGTCGTCGAACTCGACGGTCGGTCAGTCGGAGTGTTCAACGTTGACGGGGAGTACTTTGCGCTTCTCGATCAGTGCCCCCACGCGGGAGCTGCACTGTGCAGCTTCGGCAAACTTTTCGGAAAGTCCTCAGCAGAGGGCCCAGACTCCGTCATCAAGTACGAATCGAAGCGTTCGATCCGCTGCCCGTGGCATCAATGGGAATTTGATATCCGCACTGGTGAATCCTTCTACGACCCAGCAAACGCGCGTGTGCGGAAGTACAACGTTGAGGTAGTTGAAGGCTCACCCGAAGCAGTCATCGATGCTGAGAGCCAGGGCATCCAAAAGGGGCCTCACATACTCGAGGGCTACCACGTCAGCATCGAAGCAGACATGGTCGTCGTCGACACGAGCCGCGCACGCCGCGGCACCCAATCCAGGCGCGCAACCCGCGTCACCCAGTTGCCATCGACGGGAGAACGAGCATGAGTACCGCAGTGCAAGAAACAGTTGCCTTTTTTCCAAACGCGAGCGCCACAGTGGGCACGTTTCCGGTCACTGTGACCGCCGTGACAGACGCGGCCGAAGGGATTCGCGCACTCACACTCACACGCCCCGACGGTGAAGAACTGCCAGAATGGGCACCCGGAGCGCACATCGACGTGCATGTCACGCCCGAGATCATCAGACAGTATTCGCTGAGCGGAAGCCCGAGTGACCGATCGAACTGGCGTATCGGCATTCTGCGTGAGCCTGCGAGTCGCGGTGGCTCTGAAGCGATCCACGACCGGCTCGAAGCAGGCGACACCATCTGGGTGAGTGAACCTAAGAACAATTTTAACTTCGGCCCGGCCAAGCAGTATCTTTTCATCGCGGGTGGAATTGGGATCACCCCTCTTATCCCAATGATCAAGGCATGCCACGAGGCGGGCGCTGAGTGGCGACTCGTATACGGTGGCCGCTCGGTGAGTTCGATGGCGTTTACCGATGAGCTCACCGCGCTCGGAGACCGCGTCACTTTATGGCCACAAGATACAAACGGGCATATTGACCTTGCCGGGCTGCTCGATGCTCCGGGTGAGGGAACTGAGGTGTACTGCTGCGGCCCCGGCCCGCTGTTGGAAGCGGTCGAAAGTAAGTTCGGGGCGCTCGATGCCGAGCTATCGTGCGCTTTGCACATCGAACACTTTAAGCCGAAGGAGTTGCCGAAGGGCACCATCAACCTCCCCTTCACCGTGATCTGTGATTACTCAGATGTAGAGGTTGAGGTTGGCGCGGATGAAAGCATTCTTGATGCCGTGCAGCGCGCGGGCATTCAGGTGCCATCGTCATGCCGCGAGGGCACGTGTGGCACCTGCGAGACAGTTGTGCTCGAAGGTATCCCCGAACACCGCGACTCCTTCCTCACAAAGGGGGAGCAGGCTTCGAATGAAGTAATGACACCGTGCTGTTCACGGTCTAAGACTCCAGTACTCGTACTGGACCTGTGACTCGAAAGAGTCACTCATGCCCTTCCCCACCCAGTGGAAGGGCATTTTAGTTACGAGATTCTCGAGGAGGAGAATTGAAGAAAATAACTATTGTCCCTATTGCAGTGGCATTCTTACTCGGAGTGTCAGCCTGTAGCGGGACTGCGCAGGCCCAGACGGCTGATGGTGAAGAGAGCTACGACTTCGACATGTCAGTCACAACGAGTGAGACATCGACGTGGTACCGAGGCGCAGAGAAATTTGCAGAAATTGTTGATGAGCAAAGCGATGGGCGCATCACTATCAGCGTGTTCGCAAACGACACCTTGTCGGCCGGTGACGCAGTTGCCGGTGTCGAACAGCTGATGAATGGCGACAAGGCGCTGAGCTATAACTCTGCAATTCAGATGTCTGGCATCGATGACCGGTTCAGCGCGATCGCTGCTCCGTTTACATTCAGTAACTACGATGAGGTCGACTCGGTGTTGGAATCGGCTGAGGCGCAGGATGCCTACGCGGGACTTACTGAGGAATACGGCGTGAAGATGCTCGGATTTGGTGAGAACGGTATGCGCCAGATCAGTAACAACACACAGGAGATCGATGGGCCTGAGGATCTTGATGGCCTGAAGATTCGTGTTGCAGGCTCAAAGCTCTTCATGGACATGTACCAGACCTTCGGCGCAGACCCACTGGTGATGAGCTTCTCTGAGCTCTTCACCTCCCTGCAGACAGGCACAGTTGACGGTCAGGAGAATGCAGTTGATCTCTTGTACTCCAATGGCCTTGCTGAGGTTCAGGAATACCTCACGATCATGAACTACGTCTACGATCCACTCCTGCTCATGATGAACCAGGAAATGTTTGACGAACTGAGCGAGTCGGATCAACAGCTCATGCTCGACGCAGCAGCCGAAGCGAATGCCTACCAGATCAAGTTGATCCGTGACACGGAGAAAGAACAGCTTGTAGACATCAAGGAGCAGATGCAGGTGAAGGAGCTCTCAGGCGAGGAGATCGCCGAGTTCCGTAAGGCGCTTGAACCCGTATATGAGGAATGGATTCCGGTATGGACTCCTGAACTCTACGAAGCAATTCAGCCGAAGTAACACGCGCTGCACCTTCACGGGGCTGCACACTTAAGAAGTAAGGAAAGAGATGTTCTCCCTTGAGAATCAAGTCGCGCTCGTGTTTGGCGGCGGATCGATTGGCGGCGAGACGAATAATGGACTTGCCGCATGCCTCGCATTTGCTCAGGCAGGAGCCAAGGTGGCGCTCGTTGATGCGAACGCAGAAGCGGTTGCTGGTGCGCTTGAGCGTTTCGAACACGAGTTCCCGGGTAAAGTATCGGGAAATGTGATCGGATTGCAGGCGAATGTGACTGATTCAGAGCAGGTGGAAGCTGCGGTTACAGCGACAATCGAAGCATTCGGCAAGATCGATATCTTGCACAACAATGTCGGTATCGCCCGCATGGGCGGGCCGATTGAGATGGATCTCGACGAGTGGAACCTCGTGATCAACGTCAACTTAACGAGCGCGTTCCTGACGACAAAGCACGTGCTTCCGCACATGCTCGCGCAAGGGAAAGGCTCAATTACGAACGTTGCGTCAGTGGGTGGCATGCGCTACATCGGGTACAACTACCCGAGCTACACTGCGACGAAAGCGGGGCTCATCGGGTTCACGCAGACGATCGCGGTGGAATATGCCTCGCAGGGAATACGCGCGAACTCGATCTCACCCGGGTACATCGAAACACCTATGATCTACCGCCAAATCAGCGGTGCATACGACTCCGTCGAAGAGATGGTGGCAGCCAGAAATGCGCTGAGCTCCACCGGAAAGATGGGGGAGTCAAACGACGTCGCAGCTGCAGCGGTCTATCTTGCCAGTGATGCCGCGAAGTATGTCAACGGGATATGCCTTCCCGTTGACGGCGGTTTGATTCAGCGTGCGACGGTTCCAGTAGCCGACCACTGAGTCAGATGCGGATGCACGCATCCGACGTCGTAAAAACGGAATGGGTTCTGGGTGCCGCTGTATTGATTACAGCATCGGCACTCAGAACCCTTTTCTTTGTAGGAGTTCAATCAGCCAGGTGAAGTGTGCGTCAGCCTTTTCGATTGCGAGTCTGAGGTCTCGATCTCGCAGAGCTGCGTAGTACTCTTCGTGCTTGCAAATGAACGTGTCGATGTCGTGCGCGTAATCAATGCTGTCGTGGGTGACTTTGAATACTTGGTCGAGCGCCCGCCAGAAGAACATGAGGCCCGTGAGGCCTGCGGCTTCAAGGATGCCGAGGTGAAACTCGGTATCTCCGTGCACGATGTCTTCGCCCAACTTGGCGTGTGTGAGGAGATCAAGACCCGCCTTCGCGCGAGAAAGGTCAAACTTGCCCTGCTGGGTCGTGAGAATAATCACAGCCTGCATCTCAAGCGACTTTCGCAGTGAGACCAACGAATAAATGTCAAAGTTCACGCTGAGTAGCCCGAGTAGCAATACGTCACCGAGTGCGTCTGGGTGAACGCCAGAGAACACCGATTTCTCACGTTCACGTTTCGTGACAATCCCGAGGGAAGACAGACGCGCAATTCTGTCGCGTAGCGCCGTTCGACTGATTCCGAGTTGCTCTGCGAGATCACGTTCTCCGGGAAGGGCGGCGCCAACGTTGAGTTGGAGAAGCTGACTCATGACCTGCCCGAGGGTCGGATCTTTGAAGAACGTAGTGAGAAATTCTTCGTTCTGGAATCGATCGAGACCTGCCGCATCAGCGGAAGGGGCGTTCGTTGGGGTGAGTGTCATGTGAAGCTTCAAGTACTTTCGTTGTGTGACATTTCCATCCTATGGGGGAAACCGGCGAGACTTCGACATCAAGTTATATTCGTCAGATGAATAGTGGTGGGGTGCGTGTTCATATTCGCTGCCGGAACTTCTTAAGAGAATACGCCCACGAGCGCTGCGATACCCGCGAGGAGTGAGAGGAGGGCAATGACGAGCGCGACGACGATGAGGATCGCATGGACCGTCAAGAACTTCGTCGCTTTCCCTTCGGCGTCCCGTGCGCGCGGATCGTTCGCGACTCGCTTGTAAAACTGCGGCCACACGATCACGTTGAAGGCGGCATTGATAAAGAGGAGTGTGGCGAGTGCTGTCATGGGGATGATCGTATCGGGCGCGATGCATGATCCTGTCAGATTGCGCACTTCATCTGACGTTTGGGGCACAGTGGGCGATGTGCCACCTGCATAGGCTGAAACTCAGTGCGAAAGTATCGCGTCGCGGCGCGCTCCGTATCGCTGAAGGACTCCAGTGAACTGAAGATCACGCGCTCCCCAGTATCTCTATCGAAGGATTGTCCATGCCAAATTTCCGTCGACCGTTCGTTGCGCTTACGCTCGCGGCGTCACTTGCACTCGCGGGGTGCGCCGCAACCGCGGGGGAATCGGGGAATAGCCGTGGCGATGATGCACTCGTTCCAGTTGCCGAGGGAACCACGAAGTATCCATTCACGCTGACCTCCCCGTATGGCGATACGGTGCTCGAGGAGCGCCCGGAACGCATCGCGGTTATCGGGGCGCTGGGTGATCAGGAAGCAGTGCTCGCTCTCGGCATCACTCCGGTCGTTGGATCAGACGATGCGAACTGGGCGTGGCTCGATGGCACCGCACAAGACGAGATTCCCGAGTTCATCGACCCGTGGGCCGATGCGCTGGCGTTCGAAACGCTGCTCAGCGCAGAACCGGATCTCATCATCGCGAGTACCTATGGGAAACTTGCAGACGACTACGAGCGGCTCAGCGAGATCGCTCCGGTGCTCGTCGTCGACCCCGTCGGAGATTTTGACTGGGACTGGCGAGATCTCACTGCGGGCGTTGCGGAAGCCACGGATCTCGCCGCTGCAGGGGCCGCACTCCTCGACGAAACCGAACAGCACCTTGTCGAGGCGAGTGAGATGCACCCCGAGTTCGACGGCCAAACGGTGAGCATCATCATCAACCGCGGCGAGGCGGATGGCGTCGAGTTTGTGAATACCACCGGGTCAGTGGCGGAGCAGACGCTCGAAACCTTGGGGTTTGCACCTCCGGAACACGTCGCGGAGCTCAGCTCGTTCGAATTGGGCGATGTATCGCTCGAGAACATCGGACTCATCAATGCCGATGCACTGCTCGTCGCGAGACACGGGGGCACCGGAACGGTTGAGGAAGCGACCGATTGGCTAGAGGGTAGTTTGCTCTACCAGCGTCTGGACGCTGTGCAAAGTGGGAAGGTCACCTACATTGACGCCGAAAAGGACAGTGGGCTGCTGCACCTCGCTTGGGCGTTCAGCTATCCGAACGTGCTCTCAGTCTCGTGGACGATGGACGAACTTAATGCGGCACTCGACGGATTGTTTAAGGAATAACGATGGCGCGCAGTCTCAGACCACTCGATGTGTTCCCGATCACCACTCGCACGCTTGAGGTGCTCCGGGTCACTGATGTAACGCCCGGTATGCGACGGGTGACACTCGGCGGAGCGGAGCTTTCCGCTCATATCGCAGCAAACGGCTATCCGGTCGCCGCGTTCCGTTCCGACGGGTTCGATGACGAGTTCAAGATTCTTCTTAAGCACCCGGATGCAGAGGTGGCGGTTGGACCGACGCAGGCTGACGGGATTCTCAACTGGCCACGTGGCGACGAGCACCTGCTCCTTCGTACCTACACCGTGCGTCACTGGAATCCTGCGGCCCGCGAGATTGACGTCGACTTTGTGATTCACGGGCTCGGCCCGGCGACCACCTGGGCAACGACAGTCACTCCGGGAGAGTGCGTGCAAATTGCAGGACCAAAGATGTCAGCGGGACACCCCGAGGGAGCCGACTGGACGCTTATTGCGGGTGACGAGACGGCGCTCCCCGCGATTGGACGATGGCTCGAGCAGTGGCCGGAGGGCGCGAAAGCGCAGGTGTTCATCGAGGTTGCCGAGGCCCAGCACCGACAGGAGCTGCCTGAACCGCCCGGAGTCGAAATCACGTGGCTCACTCGGGACGGGGCGGAGGCCGGCACGACCACACTGCTGTTCGACGCGATCCGCGCCGCGCAATGGTGGGAAGGGACAACGTTTGCCTGGTTGGCCGGAGAGGCGCTCACTCTCACGCCGATCCGACGCTGGTTGCGAAACGAGCGCGGCCTAGACAAACAGCAGCTTGACGTCACCGGCTATTGGCGGCGCCAGAACGTCGTCGTTTCGGCCGAGGACGCCACGCAGGTGGATCTTGCCGCCACTGGAGACGACGAGGAGACGCTGCACACCCTCGGTGAGATCGTTCCCGGGTTCGCGCTGCGAGTAGCGGCCACGATCGGTCTCGCTGAGGCATTCGGGGTTCGAGAGCGAAGCCTCGACGAACTCGCAGCGCACACCGGGGTCCCAACGGCCGGGCTCAAGCGTCTGTTGCGCTATCTCGAATCCATCGGAGTGGTGGAGTTCGCGGAAGGCGGGGCGTTCCAGCTCTCTGAGGTTGGTCGCGGCTTGGAGAACGAGCACCTTTCCGAGCATCTCAATCTGGATGGGTCGATCGCGCACCGCGAAGTGACTGCGATGCTTGGCCTGCTTGAGGCGATCCGCAACCCGGAAGCGGAACCCGCTGGCCCGTCGTACGCAGAGTCCGAGCGAGATGACCCACGCAGGCTCGCCAAGCGACTCGAACACGATGCGGAGGATGGCGTATATGTCGTCGGAGCTCTCGCGGAGACGATCACACTTCCAGAACACGGTCGGATCGCCATTTTGGGCACCGACGGCGTGGGCTTTGCTCAGTCGATCGTTCGCAAGTACCCGGGAGTCGCGGCGACCGTGGTCGCCGCACCGTCGGAAATTGAAGTGCTCAGCACACTGCACCGGCCGCACAAGCGCATTCGTTACGAGGCAGGAAGTCTGCTTCAGGCGCGAAGTGAGCAGTACGATGCAGTGCTCCTCGTCGATGCGTTCCGGGAGCTCCCCGAAGCCGACGCCGTTCACGCACTTCGCGAAGCAGCCGCGAGCGTAGGAAGCTCGGGTCAGGTGTGGCTCTTCAGCGAGCCGCTCGATATCGATCTCGCGTTCGATCACGACTACGAAGAAGATCTCATCGTGTTCGTCCTTCACCGCGGTGCGCTTCGTACCTCCGAAGAACACCTCGCGCTCTTCGAAGCTGCGGGGCTGCCCGTTCCTGCGCAGCACACCGTCGGATGGGGATACTCGCTGTACTCCGTATCACCGGGCGACCGTTCCTGATCCCGTGACCCCTCCGTCAGTCGAGCGCCGCTGGGGCTGGTGGGAGGCGCCGTCCACTCCCGGCGGAACGAGGCTGCGCTTGGATCCCAGCTGGACCCCACGCAGGATGTCGGGCGAAATCCTCCGAGCGAGTTGGCCGTGGGTCTTTAGCGGCGCTGTGCTCGTCATGGTCTTCAATGCGGCCACCATGCTCGTGCCCGTAGTCATTGGTGCATTCATCGACGAGGTCATCGCGCCCGCAGTAGCCGGAGTCGAGTTCGCGTCGATACTCTCGGTGATGCTGCGCTGGGCCGCTGCCCTCCTCGGCCTCTACGTAGCAATCAACCTGTCGTGGCGCTTCGGCGGACGCTTGGGGTGGTACGGCGTGCAACGCACTCAGCACGAGCTCACGATGGCGCTCCTCGCGCGCCAGCTCGATGTGCGCGGATCCGGCACGCGGGAGCGGACACCGGGGGAGTCGCTCGCAGTGAGCACCGGAGACGTGCAGCGCACGAGTCTCGTGATGTATGCGGCCGTCTATCCGCCAGGCGAAACGGTGGGCCTCGCCGTAGGCGTCATCGTGCTGTTTCAGGTGCATCCGTGGCTCGGCATCGGTGTCGTCGTGGCCTTGCCGCTCGTGCTCTTGCTCATGCACCTCGCGGCACGCCCCATAGTGCGACGCAGCACAGCAGAGCAATCTCATCTTGCGGACGCGACAGCGACAGCGGAGGACCTCGTGCGCGGGTACAGAGTACTCCGCGGAATCCACGCACAGGATCGAGCGGCGAAGAGGTTTCGCACCCTCAGTCAGCGTGCACTGCGCACGACGATTGAGGCGAGAGGCGCGCTCGCGGCCTTCGACGGACTGACCGTCGGGGCCGCTCAGTGCTTCGCCGCGGCCGTCACCATTACCGCTGCGCTCCTGGCGCACTCCGGCCGCATGAGTGTGGGCGAATTCATTACCGCCTCAGGGGTTGCGGTGGTGCTCGTCGAACCTCTCGACTCGCTCGTGAGTACGCTTGGTACGTTCTGGGCGCGTTCGCAGGCATCGGCCGCGCGTGTGCTGGGCGTGCTCGCGGAACCGGCGAACCCTGCCGCGCTAGGAGAGCGCAAGAGTCTACCTGGCACAGGAACACTCACATTTTCAAGCGTCGAGGCCGGTGTCGGAATCCACATCGACGGGACGCTCCCTGCGGGTGCGCTCGTTGTGCTCGACCTCGATCAGCGGGAGGTGACCCTGGTTACGGAGTTGCTCGTGCTACACCGTCTCCCGGTCAGCGGCGAGGTATGCCTCGGTGGGCAAAACCTGAGGTCTCTGCATCCGGCCGCAGTGCGCTCACGGATCCTCGTCCTCCCGCACACACCCGGGCTTTTTGCCGGCAGTGTGCGCGACAACGTGCGCTGCGGTACGGAGACGAGCGACATCGAGGTGGACACCGCGCTCTCCGTTGCAGGTATCTCACCTGAGGAACTCTCGGGCGGCTACGATGCGGAGGTCGGCCCGAGCGGAAACTGTTTGTCGGGCGGACAACGGCAGCGAATCGCACTGGCTCGCGCGATTGCTGCCGACCCCGAGATCCTCGTGCTTGTCGAACCGACAACCTCGGTGGACGCGATTACCGAACTGCGCATCGCGCGAGCGCTTCGCGACCACCGTGCGGGGCGCACGACGCTTGTCATCTCGGGATCAGCCGCGTGGGCCGATGCTATGGGGCAAGTCCAAAGGTCACTGCGGGTGAGGAGCGAGCATGCCTGAGGCGACCGTGCAGCTTCCTATCGCCTCTGGCAGAGACATCATGACGGAGTTGAGGTCGCGCATGCGGGGACGGTGGGTGATGCTCTCCGCGATCCTGCTGCTATTTCTCACGGAGGCCGCCACTGCGCTCGTGTTCCCGGTGGCCATAGGTGGGATCGTCGACGCGGTCGCGGTCCGCGCGCCGCTCCAGGTAATGTTCCTCCCCATCGTGTGCATGACGATGTCGGCGCTCGCCGCCGGAGTGCTCACATGGGCAGGCGGAACCGCACTGGCGCGGCTCGCAGAGACCGTGGTGGCGGAGCTGCGCGAGCATGTCGTCGAGGCTGCGCTTAGCCTCCCCAGGTCGAAGCTCGACGCTTCAACCTCCGGGGACATCGTTACCCGCGCTTCCGATGACATCGCGAGAATTTCGGAGACGCTGCCCGCCGTGATTCCCAGGCTGTGCGTGTCGTTCTTCACCGTCGTGCTCGTTATCGGCAGCCTCGCGACGCTCGATCCTCGCTACCTGCTCGCGTTTCTCCTGACTACACCGGTCTACATTTATACAGTGCGCCGCTACCTCAGCGTGGCACCCGGTGCGTATGCGAATGCGCGCTCGGCTCATTCCGAGCGCGCGCAGCACATCCTCGAGACCCTCACCCAACGTTCGACGGTGATCGCGCTGAGGCTGACCGGACAGCAGCTGAACCGAATTCGGGACGCGACCTGGCTCACGGTGAAGTGGGCGATGCGGACCCGCATCATGCAAAACCGCTTGTTTGGTGGACTGAATATTGCTGAGGGAGTCGGCCTAGCAGTGATTCTCGGCGTCGGAGTCTGGCAGTCGCTCGAGGGAACTGCGACCGTGGGCGCGGTCACGGGCGCGGCGCTGCTCTACCTCCGCACCGTCGCCCCGATTGATGCCGTGCTCTTCCTCATGGATGACCTCCAGCAGGCAGCTGCGGCACTTGGTCGGGTCATTGGGGTTCAGCGGGGGACGACACAGGGAGCTGGTCAGGGCGAACGGCACCTTTCAGAGGGATCCGCCCCAGGCCAGGTGGCGCTCGTCTCGGTGTCCTTCGCCTATGCTCAGGTGCCCGTGCTCCACGACGTGACGCTCACCATTCAGCCAGGCGAAGTGGTCGCCGTGGTTGGGGCGACGGGCTCGGGGAAGTCGACCCTCGCCGCGTTGCTTGCGGGCGACTATTCGCCGACCTCCGGCCGGATCGAGCGGGGGGTGAGCAAGGTGCGGATCGCCACAGTTGCGCAGGAAACACACCTATTTGACGGGACGCTCAGGGAAAACCTCACGCTTGCGCACGACGATTCTGATGGCCCAGGGGAGATGCTGGATCTGCTCCTTCTCCAAGCGATGGAGGATATCGGCGCGGGCGATCTGGTACGCAGTCTGCCCGACGGGCTCGACACCCGTGTGGGGCGAGGCGGGGAACTTCTCACGAAGGCGCAGGAACAGCTTGTCTCGCTTGGGCGAGTGCTGCTCGCCGATCCGGCACTCGTGATCCTCGACGAGGCGACCGCGGAGGCGGACACGGCCGACGGGGGACGACTTGAGCACGCCGCCGCGCGGGTGACTCACGGGCGCGCTGCGCTTGTTATCGCGCATCGGCTCGAGCAGGCGGCCAGCGCTGATCGGGTGGTGGTCTTGGAACGTGGGCGCATCATCGAGGAGGGTGCTCATGCGGAGCTCTGCGCCGCGGGTGGCGTGTATGCGCGGTATTGGGAGGCGCACACCAGGCGTTCAGCGTCGTCTTGACTCGCTCCGCGGGATGATCGTCTACGCGCGCTGGAGGGTCGGCGTGCAATCTCGCGGACGCACGTCGTGGTACTCCCGAAATGCGCGAGAGAAGCTGCTGGGGTTCTCGTAGCCCACGACCCGTGCGGTGTTCTGCACGGTCTCACCCGAGGTCAACAAGCGCCTGGCCGCGATCATGCGGCATTCCTTCCGCCACTGTCCGAAGGAGAGGCCAGTCTCAGCGACGAAGGCGCGCTCGAGGCTGCGGCCGCTCATGCAGGCTTCTGTGGCCCACTCGGAGATCTGGCGCGAATCGCCCGGGTTTCGGACGAGTGCCCGAGCGACGGCCGCAACCTCAGGGGTGCGCGGCATTGAAAGCTCCGTCGCGTGCGCCGCGCGCTCGATGATGCCGACGACCTGGCCGCATAGGTCGACGTTGGGCTGAATAATGCTGCTCTGGCTGTTCCAGAGTGAGAGCAGGTAGAGCTTGTCGTCAGGGGCTATCGAAACGATCGTAAACGCGTCGAGGACCGTGGGGGTGCGTATCACTGAGATGAAGAGTGGTGCGGTGACGGAGTTCTCGCGCACACGCAGTGAGTGCGGTGTATTCATGGGAATCCAGGCGGCTTGGCCTTCCCGGAGAGTCACCTTGGCACCGAGACAGGTGAGTTCCGTCTGCCCGCGCACCTGCCAGAGGACGAGGTGCTCAAGCGCATGTACCCGTTCGGTGAGTTCGACGCCCGGAATTCGGACGATAAATTCGGTCGTCACTGCTTCCTCAATGGCGTCGTGATCTGCATAGGGGTTGTCGCTTTCTGCTCATTCATCAGATGAAGATAACTGTAACCTAAATTCGACCCGTTATGCGGCTCCTCCTCGTCGACTGGCATGCGCCAACCGCGCGCATGCCAGTCACACAACTTATGTCCTCCGGGACCTCTCGCTAACGAATGGAACACTGTGCTTCACTCACGACCTCGTGCCCGCGCGCTGCTCGCTGCTGGGATCGCATCACTGCTGCTGCTCTCCGGTTGCGCATCCGACGCGGCACCTTCCGCTGACGAACACGCCGCTCAGGCATTGCTCCCTGCTGCTGAGGGCACAACCGACTACCCGCTTACTCTCGAAACTCCGTACGGCGACACCGTGCTCAAAGAACGGCCGGAACGCGTCGCAATCATTACAGCTTCTACCGTCGACACCGACGCGCTCGTTGCGCTCGGTGGGCTCCCGGTCTTCGCGCCGTCCACGGTCGAGCGCAATACCTGGCTCGATGATGGGGTCGTGGACCAGGTCGAGGTGCTCTGGGAGTCTGAGGCCGGGGCAGAAGCGTCCGCAGAGGCGGTTGCCGCGGTCGAGCCGGATCTCATCGTAAACCTGTACGCGTACGAGACCTTCGACCAGGCGCAGTTCGAGAAGTTCAGCTCGGTTGCGCCCGTTCTGTATGCAGGGATTGATGAGCTCACCTGGCAGGAGCTCACGCAGATGCTCGGTGAGACCCTCGATCTCGGCCAGGCCGCGTCCGATGCGATCGATGCTGCGGAGACCGCGGTTGCCGACATTCGCACGGCTCATCCGGAGTTTGAAGGGAAAACCGCGACCCAGGTCATGGTGTACCCCGAGGAATACGGTGCGTCGTACAACACCGCGCCGGGCTACCAAGCGGCGCCCGTCTTCGAGGATCTCGGATTCGTGATTCCCGAGGCGGCCGACAAGTTCATTGATGACGACGTCATCAGTAACGAGCTCATCGGACTCGTCGATTCTGACTTCGTGCTTGTGAGCCTGGGAAGCAGCGAGGCCGCAGACACCGACTACTTCACTGAGTCACCCTTGCTCAAGGCTCTTCCGGCATTCGTCGATGGTCGTCTCGTCATCGATCCGGCAGACCCGGAGACTGGCATCAATGATCTCTCCTGGGGCATCAACGTGCCAAGCGCGATCAGTATCCCCTGGGTGTCCGAGCGGTTAGCTGAGCTGGGCGCCAAGGCGCTGAGCTAGGCCAGCAACTCAATGCATGTCGGCCTTATCAGTGGAACGGCGACGGAGACAGCCTCTCACGTTGCTGCTCCATTGACGCGTCGTCGTATCACCCTGCTCCTGTGCGTTGCGGCAGGGCTGGCACTCGCCGTTCTGGGCAGCATCGCTATCGGCGCGAACCCGCTTTCGGTGTCAGAGGTGTGGCGCGGACTCCTGGTGCGCGACCAGTCGGAGGCGTCGCTCATCGTGTGGACGCTCCGCGGACCGCGAACGATTCTCGGCATCGTTGCCGGCGCCGCGTTCGGCGTTGCAGGAGCACTCATCCAGGCGCTCACTCGCAATCCGCTCGCGGATCCCGGCATTCTCGGCGTGAACGCGGGCGCAGGGTTCGCCGTGACAATCGGTGCGGGCCTGCTGGGGGCGTCGACCATGGGTGGGTACGTGTGGTTCGCGTTCATCGGCGCTGCTGCCGCGACCGTGCTCGTATCGCTCATCGGGTCCGCAGGGCGCGGTGGAATGCACCCGGTCACGCTCGTGCTCGCTGGCGTGGCACTGAGTGCGGTACTCGGCGGGATAAGCACGTTCCTCATGCTCATCAATGAGAACACCTTTCGTGCTGTACAGAACTGGGGGCTGGGGTCCATCGCGAGGGGCTCGCTGACCGACACTATGACGGTTCTGCCCTTCATCGCTACGGGGCTCCTCATCGGTTTCATGCTCTCGCAACCGCTGAACTCGATCGCACTCGGTGATGATCTTGCAGCGTCTCTCGGGGTGCGGGTGGGAATCGCCCGCCTGTTCACAGTCATCGCCGTGACACTGCTCGCCGGCGGGGCGACAGCATTGACCGGAGGCATCGCCTTCGTCGGCCTCATGGTGCCGCATATCGTCCGCTGGTGCACGGGCCCCGATCAGCGGTGGATCATTCTCTGTTCCGCTGTCACCGCGCCGGTGCTCGTGCTCTTCGCAGATATCCTCGGTCGAGTCATCGCCTACCCGAGCGAGATCGAGGTCGGGATACTCACCGCAGTGATCGGGGCACCGATGCTCATCGCACTCGTCCGGGGGAAGAAGGTGAGCGGACTGTGATCGAACGATCCCACATCGACCTTGGCTACCGCACCTGGAATGTGCGCACGCGTTGGGTGTCGGTGCAAGCACCGATGCGTCTGCTGTCCGTGGCGATCGCACTGCTGGTGACGGCCATCTGCGTGGCGCTTCTCGCCCTCTGCCTGGGTGATTTCCCGTTGACGGTCACGGAAGTGCTTGGTGCGGTGACCGGTACAGGTGAGGAGTTCGCGAGAATGGTCGTCGTCGAGTGGCGAATGCCCATCGCGATCGCCGCCGTCGTGTTCGGAGCGCTGCTCGGGCTCGGCGGGGCAATCTTTCAGTCGCTCACGCGCAATCCGCTCGGCTCCCCGGACGTGATCGGTTTTGACGCTGGCTCCTACACGGCCGTCGTGATCGTGATTCTCATGTTCGGGCGCGGTGACTCCTGGTCGCTCACCGGGGCCTCGCTCATCGGCGGGCTTGCGACGGCAGTGCTTGTGTACATGCTGTCTTACCGAAGGGGTATTCAAGGTTTTCGCCTCATTGTCATCGGGATCGGTGTCTCGGCGATGCTCGGTTCTATGAACGCATATCTCATCACTCGCGCAGAGATCACCGACGCGATGACCGTCGGATTCTGGGGCGCTGGGTCGATCGCGCGCATCACGTGGTCGTCGTTGATTCCCTCACTCGTCATCGCCAGTATGATCTTTTGCGCCGCAGCGGCACTCGCTCCAGCCCTTCGTAGATTGGAGCTCGGAGACGACGCGGCGATCACGCAGGGGGCGCGCGTGAATCGCGAACGAATCGCGCTGCTCGTTGTAGGTGTCGCCACCACGTCACTCGTGACGGCCGCCGCCGGGCCGATCGGATTTGTCGCGCTCGCTGCCCCCCAAGTTGCCCGCAGGCTGACCAGGTCCGCCGGCGTGAACATGCTCGGAGGGGCGGCGATGGGGGCGGCGCTTCTCGTCTGTGCGCACGCGGTCTCGCTGCTAACAGCCCAGGTTTTCCGGCCAGTTCCTGTCGGCCTCATCACCGTCTGCCTCGGCGGGGTCTATCTCATCTGGCTTCTCATCCGCGAGGCCCGCAAACAGTACGGAGGCGTAAGACCGTGACTCTTTCGATCGAACAGGCCACTGTCGGGTACGACCGTCACGTGATCTTCAAAGATCTCTCAGCGGAGATTCCCACGGGCTCATTCACGGCGATGATTGGACCGAATGGCTGTGGGAAGTCAACACTTCTGCGCGCCCTCGCTCGGGTGATCACCCCCTCAAGGGGGCGCGTGCTCCTCGACGGGGCACCGATTCACTCGCTGCGCACGAAGGACGTCGCCCGACGCGTAGGCCTACTCCCACAGACGTCGATCGCGCCCGACGGGATCCGGGTGGCAGACCTTGTTGCCCGAGGTCGTGGGCCGTATCAGTCGCTCATCCAGCAGTGGCGGCAGAGCGACGAATTGGCCGTCGCCCGAGCGCTGGAAGCGACAGGCCTGACCGAGCTATCGGGCAGACTCGTTGACGAACTCTCGGGCGGACAGCGTCAGCGGGTCTGCGTCGCCATGCTGCTCGCGCAGGAGACGCCGATCATGCTGCTCGACGAACCGACCACGTTTCTCGATATTGCGCATCAGTACGATCTCATGGAGCTCTTCCGCACCCTGCACGAAGCGGGGAAGACGATCGTCGCAGTGCTTCACGACCTCAACCAGGCAGCCCGGTACGCGGGTCATCTCATGGTGATGCACGAGGGAGCGATCGTCGCAAGCGGTGCGCCTTCGGAGGTGATCACTGAGCAACTTATTGAGCAAGTGTTCGGGATCCAAACGCTCGTGGTGCCGGATCCGGTCACGGGCACGCCGTCGGTGGTTCCGCTTGATCCACGAAAGGAACAGGGGGCTACGCGATTGAGCCGAGCATGCTTGACCTGATCGCGCTCTGAAAGGGCGTTGCGAGAGAGTATTGCATCGATACCTACCGTTCGTCACCATTTGCGATAGCGGTAAGCGCTGCGAGGTGGCCTTCCAGCGCGTTGTGGCCCGCAGGGGTGAGCCCGACCCAGGTGCGTCTTCGTGCGTCGGTGCCAGAGAGCGGCCGATCCTTTCGGAGTGTGACGAAGCCTGCATCTTGCAGCGCCTTGAGATTCTTAGAGAGATGAGGATCGCTGAGCGCGAGTGTGTCGCGAATCACTGAGAACTCAAGTTCTTCCGTGGGCCTGAGGAGCGCGCAGATGCGCAGGCGCACGGGGGAGTGAATAAGCTCATTGAATTCGGCTGCGATGGCGGGCTTCATGAACGCGGTCCTATGCCCTCGGCTACCTCTGTGCGCAGAGCGCTGTCGTATCGCCGGCCCAGCACAACGACAGCTGTCGTCGCTACGACTACAGGGATGCATACCCACCACAGGGAAACATTGTTGAGTTTGATGAGCGCGGCCGCGATCATTGTGAGCACCAACACTGTGATCATGGCGTAGAGGAAGCGCTTGGAATGAGGGCCGGTCGGGCGCGTCAACGAAACTCCATATTTTTGGGTATAGGTAATGGCGAGTATCGGCAGCGCGACAAGCGGGGGCACCATGAGGAGGAGCGAATATGAACCTGGGAGCGCCTGCGACAAAACCAGCACTGCCACGATGAGCCCGATTAACGGGTGGTACCAAGGGGGCGTGACGATCCGCTCAGCGAGACGCGCCCCGTCAGCGTTCAAGCCTGCGAGAACTTCGCGTGCCTGGTCACCTGAGTAATTGTTGTCGTTCCCTATCGGCACATCACCTTCAAAGTTACTTTCCATGTTGTTAAGTCTAATATTACTTGCCAAGTTGTCAAGTAATAATCGGTTTGGGCCGACGAAGTGTCAGCCCTGCCGATTGTCTCGACATAATGCGTATGCTTCGTATTTCAATCGCCGATGGATACAGTCGTGAGCATGGCCGAACTTCACCTTAATCAGGCTGAGCAGCTCGCTAGACACCCATGGGAGAAACTTTCCCGATGGTCGATGACGTGGCGGGTGTCGCTCACAACACTCATCGCGGGGATGATTGGTAGCGTCGCTTGCTCCCTGATGGTCACTGGCGGTCTCGCTCCGCTGCCCGGGATGTCGCTCTTCCTTGTACTCGGAATACCTTTTCTGTGCGCGGCACTTAGCGCCGTGATCGCACCGTGGTTACGCCGCTTCGACCCAGTTGTGCAGTCATTACTTATGGGCGTCATCGCGATTGTGGCGATGGTTCTCATCGTGCTCGTTCTGCCACATACTGGGGGGTCCTCCAGCGACGTGATGTTTGCGCTATACCTTTTCGGGCTACCGACCGGGCTCGTCTCGAGCATTGGATTCGGGCTCGCGATCTGGTCATCGACAAGATATGGCAAAGAGTGTATCTGGCGAATGGGTGGTATCACGTTTGCGCTGTACGGGACACTGCTCGCGCTCGCATTTTCAGGGATCCTTGCTCAGGAGCGCGAGGAAGGTTACAGCGGCCCAGTCTGCGAAAGCTACTCCGATGCAGCGCAGGGATACACGCAATATCCCTGCGGAGAGTGGCCTACTCCCACCAAAGTACAGTGAATGAACGCAACGCTGAAACTGGGCAGCGGGAAGTGCTGATCCACCCGGTACAGTTTGAGAAACATCGCCTGACGCGCGTGAACTGCAGGAAGGAGGCGGCGTGCACCTGAAGAGCCTGACGCTACGCGGCTTCAAGTCGTTCGCGCAGCCGACGACCTTCCAGTTCGAACCGGGTGTCACCGCCATCGTCGGGCCAAACGGCTCAGGCAAGTCGAACGTCGTCGATGCGCTCGCCTGGGTAATGGGGGAGCAGGGGGCCAAAACCTTGCGCGGCGGCAAGATGGAGGATGTCATTTTTGCGGGCACCTCAACCCGCGGGCCGCTTGGCCGAGCAGAGGTCAAGCTCACCATTGATAACTCGGACGGAGCGCTCCCCATTGAGTACGCTGAGGTGACAATCAGCCGCATCTTGTTTCGCAACGGCTCAAGTGAGTACGCGATCAACGGTGAGGGCTGTCGTCTGCTTGATGTTCAGGAGCTGCTGAGCGATTCAGGTCTCGGACGCGAGATGCACGTCATTGTCGGGCAAGGGCAGCTCGATGCTGTGCTGCGTGCGACGCCGGAGGATCGGCGCGGTTTTATCGAAGAGGCCGCGGGCATTCTGAAGCACCGGAGGCGCAAAGAGCGCACGGTTCGCAAACTCGATGCCATGGAGACGAACCTCACGAGGCTGAACGATCTGGCGGGCGAGATCAGACGGCAGCTCAAACCCCTTGGCAAACAAGCTGAGGTTGCAAAGCAAGCGCAGGGGATTGCGGCAGAGGTTCGCGACGCCCGGGCGCGACTACTCGCAGACGATGTCTCCCGATTACGCGGAGAGCTCGAGAGCTTGTCGCAGGTCGAGTCTGAGCGGCACTCTGAGCGCATCGTGTTGCAAGAGAAACTTGAACAAAAGCAGCTCCGTGTTGCGCGCCTTGAGCAAGATCAACAGGGCGACGAACTCGATTCAGTGCGACGTGTGACATTCACACTCGAGTCAGCCCAGTCAAAACTTCGCGGACTCTACGCCCAATCCCAGCAACGGCTGACGTTCCTCGCGACACAAGCCGAGGCACCCGAGCAAACGAACCTCACGACTCGCGCGGCAGTAGACGAAGCTCAAGAGGAGGCGCGCAGCCTCGCTGGTGTGTTGCCTGAGCGGGAAGCTGCCTGGCAGCAGGCTGCTCGAGAAACGGCGCAAACGCGGGGTGCGCTCGACGCAATTGACGAGCATATCCAGGCGCAAAGTGAGTTGGTTTCACGGCACGACCTCGAGTTCTCGGCATTGCGCGGCCGCGTCGAGGCAGCTCAGCAGAAGCAGAACGCCGTCACCGCGGAGGTTGAACGGCGCACGCAGGCGCTCGCCCAGGCGCTCGAACGCGCCGACACGGCACAGCACGAGCTTGAGCAGTTCGAGATCCACAGCGAGGTCATTGAACTTCCCGAGGGTGGCCTCGATGCGGCATACCGCGATGCGCAAGAACGTGAAGTTGAGGCAGAATCTCGTATCAGCGACTCCCGCGATCGCCTCCATGCCCTCGAACAGGAACTCGCGGGCGTCGAAGCGCGCGTGAGCGCCCTCGCGCGGTCGCTCGACCAGCGTGATGCCTCAGGCGCCGTATTAGACGGGAATCAGCTCGGCATCAGCGGGCGCGTGGCTGACCATGTGAGGGTCAGAGACGGTTTTGAGGCCGCAGTTGGAGCTGCGCTCGGTGCGTTCGGTGACGCATTGCTTGCAGACAACGCCCATTCAGCGGGCGAAGCTGTGGCAAGCGCGCACGCAAATGATCTTGGTCGCCTGAGCGCGGTGATTGCCAATGCGCGGCCTGGGGCGAAGGCTGCGACGAACGATGCTCCCGGCCTCACGCGCATCGATGATGTATTGCTTGAAGCGCCGGATGGCGTTCGTGGGCTGCTTGCGCGGAGTTATATTGCTGACGACATCACAGCTGCGATCCGTGGCGCAGCAACGCTTCGAGAATCGCTGACCGACGGTACTTTCACAATTGTTACAGCGGTTGGTGACATGCTCACCGAGCACACTCTCTCGGGTGGTTCAGGGCGGGCCCCTTCGCGCCTCGAACTCACCGCTGAGCTGAGTGATGCGCGAGAGCGTGAAGCGGCACTCGCATCTGAAATTGAAGACGCTGCGGTGCAACTCGCAGACCAGCGCGCACGTGCGGCGAGTCTCAAAGCAAAAAGCCGCGAGGCCTACACTGAGCTACGCGAGGCTGATGCGCGGATGGCTGAGCACGCACGCAAGCGACAGCAACTCGTCGTACGTGCCGAGGCGACTCGTGCCGAGGCCGAGCGCGCCCAGACCGCGCTCGATGGAACTGCCGAATCTTTCGACGAAACAGAAACTTCGCTCGCGCACGCACGACGCGCATTTGAGAAGGTCGAAGCAACTCCTCGGCCGATGCTTGACGCGAGCCAGCGAGACGATGTTTTGGCCGAGCTCGAGCGGGCGCGATCCACCGAGATGGACGCACGTCTCGCATATGAGACCGCGAAAGAGCGCGTGCGCGCTGCCGAAGAGCGCGGGGCCGCAATTGCCGAACAATTCGAGGCAGAGCGCGTTGCCGCTGAAGAGACAGCGCGCAGGGCGGTGCTGCGCGCGCGTCAGGTCGAACGAGCTGAACGTGTGGCAGCCGCACTGCCTGACATCCTTGATGCGTGTGACCGGTCACTGTCTGAGGCCAGAACTGCGCAACAAACCGCCGAGCACGAACGCGCAAAGAACAGTCAAGAGCTGACACTCCTGCGTTCCGAAGAGGCTGAACTTCGAGCGCGACTGCAGCAGCTCACCGAGAGCGTGCACAGTGCCGAACTCAAGAGCTACGAGCGGAAGCTCCAGCTCTCCTCTCTGCTTGAACGCGCGGGCAGCGAGTTGGGCCTCGTCGAAGATGTGCTCCTTGCCGAGTATGGTCCCTCGAATGAGATCCCGGTCGCGCAGTCCGATTCTGAGTCAGACGGTTCGCCGCACACGGTGCCATTTATTCGTGCAGAACAAGAAAGGCGTCTCGCTCGTGCCGAGAAGAGGTTCGCCGAGCTTGGTCGTATCAATCCGTTGGCGCTTGAAGAGTTCGCAGCTCTCGAGCAACGCCACCAGTTCCTCGTCGAGCAGCTCGGCGATCTGACGCGCACACGTGCCGATCTCACTCAGATCATCGAAGATCTCGATGAAAAGATGCAGGGGATCTTCAGCGCCGCGTTCGAAGACACTAAGGCTGCGTTTGCCGAGGTGTTCCCCATACTCTTTCCTGGTGGATCGGGAGACATTGCGTTGTCGAACCCGGATGACCTCCTCTCAACCGGTATTGATATCGCGGTGCGACCAGCGGGTAAAAAGGTTGAGCGGCTCTCGCTGCTCTCTGGCGGGGAACGCTCACTCGCTGCGGTGGCGTGGCTCATCGCCATCTTCCAGGCCAGGCCCAGCCCGTTCTACATCGTGGACGAGGTTGAAGCGGCGCTTGATGATGCGAATCTTGGACGACTGCTGCAGGTGTTTGAGAGGCTGCGCGAAAACTCGCAGCTCATCATCATTACTCACCAAAAGCGCACCATGGAGATCGCGGACGCGCTTTACGGTGTCTCGATGCGCAGGGACGGCATTTCGGCGGTCGTCGGGCAGCGGCTCACTGCGGAGGAGTAGCTGACGAGTCGAGCTACGGAAGAGTAGCTTTGCTGACGAAAAGCACCGGCAAACGGAGCAAACGCTGCCGAATTCTAACGAATCTGTCTCAGCGTATGTGTCTGTGCAAATTCAGGCTTGCCACACCAGTACGCTACTTAAGGTAGCTCCCCAACGGTGGGGCGTTTCACTTTTCACGGAAAGGCGTAACCAATGAAGGTTTACACCAAGAAAGCAGCCAGCGCGATCGCACTGATCGCCGGCGCTGCGCTCGCTCTGTCTGGTTGCACAAGCACCAGCGCCGACACCTCTGCTGACTCGGGCGAAAGCGAAGCTGGCCCGCTGCGCATCGGTACCTTGCTGCCGCAGACTGGCACGCTGGAGCATCTCATCTACGGCCCACGCGCCGCAGTGAAACTCGCTATCGAAGATATCAATGCGGCTGGCGGCGTGCTCGGCGAAGACGTTGAGCTGGTTGTTGAGTCGAATGAGCACGACGCGTCTGATCCAACGATCATGAGCAAGAGTGTTGACGAGATCATCAAGGCTGACCCCGCATTCGTGCTCGGCGCGATGGGCACGGGTAACACCAACGCCGCGATGCCCCGCATTACTGAGGCAGGGATCCTCATGGGATCGCCCTCTAATACGGGTATTGCGCTCGCCGGTATCAATGATCTGTACTTCCGCACGATTGCTTCCGACATCATTCAGGGGCGTGCGCTCGGAAACCTGATTCTGCAGAACGCGCCCTCAAAGGTCGCGGTTCTTGCGCAGAACAACGATTACGGCAACGGTCTTCGCGACAACCTGCAGGAGACACTCGAAGGCGCCGGCGCTGAAGTCACCTATGGTGCCAAGGGTGCGGGCGAAGAGTTTCCTGAAGGCCAGACGACGTTCACTTCTGAGGTGACCGCGGCTCTTGCAACAAGCCCAGACGCTATCGCGATCATCAGCTACGAAGAAGCAAAGCAGATCATCCCAGAGCTTCAGGCACAGGGCTTCGATCTCTCGAAGATCTACCTTGTTGATGGCAACACTGTGCCGTACCCGGAGTTCGACGCTGGCATTCTTGAGGGAGCTCAGGGCACGACCCCAGGTCGCGCAACAGTCGGCGATTTCAAGGACGCGTTGCTTGCCGCTGACGACACTGCGAGCAAGAGTCTTGCATTCGCTCCCGAATCGTATGACGCGGTGATTCTCGTGGCACTCGCGGCAGAGCGTGGTGGTGCGACTGACACGCAGACGATCGTCGACAACCTGCATGCCGTGTCTGGAGCTGACGGTGGCGAAACCTGCGAAACCTACGCAGACTGCGTTGCGCTTCTCCAGGACGACAAGGATATTCACTACCAAGGCCAGGCTGGCGGCGGGCCGCTGAATGAGGACAACGAGCCCTCATCTGCGCTCATCGGTATTTACCAGTATGACGCCGAGAACACCCCGAACGCGGTGGGTGAGATCGAGGGCTAAGCCCGCACACGAAAATGGCTCCGATTTCCTGTGAAGGAATCGGAGCCATTTTCGTTGGTAGCGTGAACGCTTGG
>JBQEBC010000035.1:23796-28199 GCA_052106035.1 Leucobacter sp.
TTGGTAGCGTGAACGCTTGGCAGCGCCTATCAGTGCTTGTTCTTTGCCTCGACATCTGCGGCAAGCGTGCCAAGGTAGAGCTCGATGACCTTCGGATCCTCAGCAAGCTCACGACCGGTACCCTCGTGCGCGTTTGTGCCATGATCGAGCACGTACGCCCGATCGCAGATCTGGAGGCAGCGGCGCGCATTCTGCTCAACCATGATGATGGTGACCCCGGTCTGGTTGATCTGACGGGTGCGAATAAAGGTTTCATCTTGTCGCACGGGGGAGAGGCCTGCGCTCGGTTCATCGAGCAGCAGCACGCTGGGCTCCATCATGAGAGCCCGCGCCATGGCAACCGACTGTCGCTCGCCACCAGACAGCGACCCAGCAAGCTGCTTGCGGCGGTCCGCGAGCATGGGGAACAGGTCCCAGATTTCCTGCGATCGCGTCGCATACTCCTTAGGCTTCAAAAACATGCCCATCTGGAGATTCTCCTCGATCGACAACGCCTGAAAGACATTGTTTGTCTGAGGTACGTAGCCAACTCCCTTCCGCACGAGCTGGTTGGTTTTCATCCCAGTAACGTCGTCGCCATTCAGCGACACTGATCCATCTCGAATGTCTACGAGCCCAAACAGTGATTTGAGGAGCGTCGACTTGCCTGACCCGTTCGGGCCAATGATGCCGACGAGCTCGCCTGCGCGCGCTTCAATCGAGCAGCCGTTCAGAATATTAATGCCTGGCAGATAGCCCGCGTGGAGCGCATGTGCCTGCATGACGATATCGGTGTTTGTGGACGTGCTTGCGGACGTGTTTGCGGATGCCTGTTCGGTAGTCATCGAGCCTCCTCCTTCGCTTCCTCTTCAGCTTCGGCTTCGATTGTGCGAATCATCTCGGTGCTTACCTCTCCCAGATCGCGATCGTGATGGGCGCCGAGATACGCATCGATGACGGCCGAGCTCGTCATCACATCCTCGGGCAGCCCTTCGGCGATGAGTTTTCCCTGGGCCATCACAACCACCCAGTCAGAGATATGTCTGACCATATGCATATCGTGTTCAACGAAGAGCACAGTGGTGCCCTCGTCGCGCAACTGCTCAATGTGCTCAAGCAAACTCTGTGTGAGGGCCGGGTTCACACCAGCCATCGGCTCGTCGAGCATGATCATCGACGGATTCGACATAAGTGCTCGCGCCATTTCGAGCAGCTTCTTCTGACCACCGGAAAGAACGCCCGCCATGTCATCACGCTTCGTGTCGAGCTTGAAACGCCGGAGGAGTTCCTCTGCCCGTTCTATATTCTCGCGCTCACGCTTCGCCCAAAGCGGCTTCACGAGACCGACGAAGAGATTTTCACCTGGCTGGTTCGATGCGCCTATGAGCATATTTTCGAGCACAGTCATCTTGGTGAGCGCTTTGGTGAGCTGAAATGTGCGGATCATGCCAGAGCGAGCAACCTTCGTTGCACTTGGGCGGCCAAACGACTGACCGTTGAAGCTCCAGCTCGCAGTCTTGCCTTCAGAACGCGGTGCATTGGGTCTGTCGAAGCCGGTGACGAGGTTGAAGAACGTCGTCTTGCCTGCGCCGTTTGGTCCGATGAGGGCGGTGATCGCGCCGCGCTGCACCTCGAGGTGGTCAACGTCGACAGCGGTCATGCCACCGAAGTGACGCTGCACGTTGTCAGCGATGAGAATCGGGTCCGGCTTTGCTACCCCCGGGGTCTGCTCGAGGCCCCCGAGTTTCGCGCGCAGCGCACTGCGATCGTAGGGGTAGTCGTGCGCGGACTGTACGTTCGGATTAGACATTGAACGCCAACTCCTTCTTATTTCCAAGAATTCCCTGCGGTCTAAATATCACGAGCAGCATGAGCAGGAGACCGATGAGGATCCACGCGAGAATCTCTGACTGCTGTGCGCTCAATATGTGTGAGGGAATGAACTCAGAGGCAACGCTTGTGATGACGAGGCGCAGCGCAAAGAACAAAATCGAACCGAGCAGCGGGCCGAGGATCGTGGCGGCCCCACCGAGCAACATGATCATCCAGAGGTTGAACGTGGTTGCGCGGCCCATACCGTCAGGGTTGATCGCGGCGGGGAGTGACATGAGAATGCCGCCGAAGCCGCCCATCACGCCACCAATAATGAGCGCTTGGAGCTTATAGGAGAAGGGGCTCTTGCCAAGGCTGCGTACCGCCTCCTCATCCTCGCGAATCCCCTTGAGTACGCGCCCCCACGGGCTACGAATGAGGAGCCAGGTAATCAGTAAGAAGAGCGCAACCAGGCTCCAAGCGAGAATGCGCGTCCACCAGTCGTCCACCCCGGTGTTCACGTAATCGAGGCCGAGGAATGATGTGCGCCCCTCGGGAAGCGGCGAGAGCGCATTGAGTTGCTCTCGAAACTTCGGGCTCTGAATCCCGCTTGGGCCGCCGGTAAACGGCGAGAGGTTTGCGAGACGTGCGGTCATGCGCAGAATCTCTGCCGCGCCAATTGTGACGATCGCAAGGTAATCGCCTCGAAGCTTCACTGTCGGTATGCCGAGGAGCAGCGCGAAGGCAGCGGAAGCCACCATTGAGATGAGCAGTGCGAGGAATATCGGAACTCCATACATCACAGAGATCACGAAGCCATACCCGCCGACGAGCATGAAGCCTGCTTGGCCGATGTTCATCAGCCCAGTGAAACCAAAGTGGATGTTGAGGCCGATTGCGGCGATGACGAATGCGGCCGTGATCGGTGAAAGCGCGGTCTGCAGGATTGCCTGCAGTAAGTCTGTCCAGAATTCCATGGGCCTAACCGATCCGTTCCTTGCGCCCGAACAAGCCCTGTGGCCTGACGAGCAGCACGACGATAAGGATGAAGAGGGCTGCGGCGTGCTTGAGGTCACCCGGGAGCCAGATATTCGCCATCTCGACGATGACGCCAATAATCATTGCGCCAACAATTGCGCCAACGGTTGTGCCGATACCGCCGAGAATCACCGCGGCAAAGAGCAGGAGTAGATAGTGCCAACCGGTGTTCCACGCGATGCCATTCAGCACGAGGCCGAGCAGCATGCCTGAGAGTCCCGCGAATGCCACACCGACAGTCCACACGAGGCGGATCACTCGATCCACGTCGATGCCAGATGCCTCTGCGAGTGCCCTATTATCGGCAACCGCGCGCGTCGCCCGCCCGAAGCGCGTGTATTTCATAGCGAGGGCGACCGCAATGATCGCTACGAGCGAGATGCCCATAGCGATGTAGGACTGCACGGTGAGGGTGACGCCGAGCAGCGTCACCGTTTTCGGTGATGACGGATCGATTCGCAGAATGCTTGCACCAAAGAAGAACTGGAAAATGTTCTGCAGCACGATCGAGAGGCCGATTGACACGATCATCATTTGCATGAGGCTCAATTGTCGTTTTCGCAAGGGTTTCCAAAGCACTGCGTCTTGGAACCAGCCAAACGCCGCCATGAGAATGACGACGATGAGCCCCGAAAGCCAAATGTTGCCCGTGAGCTGCATGAAAAGGAATGCGAGGATGCCACCCATAGAGAGCATCTCTGCGTGCGCAAAGTTGGAAAGCCCCGTGGTGCCAAACACCAACGACAGGCCAACCGCCCCGAGTGCGAGGAGAAGGCCAATGCGAATGCCAGAAGCGCCCTGCTGCCAGAACCTCGGCCAGAAGCTGTTCGATGCGCTGTCCGTGCCGGTTGTAGCTGGTGCGTTCGCCTCATCGCCAGGAGCAGCGCTCGGTGCTTCCTCGTCTGGTGCCGGCTCAGGGGTACTCACAGCAGCAGGGTCATCGGTGAGCGGGAACAACGCACTCACTGACTCGAAGAGCGCGACCTGCACTGTGCGGGTATTGGCCGACTTGAAGTACTGGCCTTCAGGCAACGAACTCTGATCCGCGGTAACGGTGTACTCGCCCGGTTCAGAAACACTGAAGACCCAGCGACCATTCGCGTCGGTCGAGGCCTGCTCGTCTGCGCCCTGACCGGTGAGCGAAAGCTCGATATCAGAGGCGGGCTCGCCGTCGCTCGTCTTAATCAGGCCTTGCACACAACCTGTCTGCGCGTCGGGTACGCAATCAGCGGCCTGAGCGGGCATTGATTGAAATGAAAGGGCAAAAAAACTTGCGAGGAGCACAAACAGTGCGAGCAGGGTCGCTCGTTTGAGCATGGGTCTCCGCAATTGAACGTGGTTCACATGACCTCCGTTGGTCCGCGCTGCGTCGCGCGTTTACGTTCGGGCAATAACTGCCCATAACAATATCGTCGCTTGTGAGAAGAAATGGCCAACATGCGCACTCCCGCTCGCATTGTTGCCGATACGAAACATCCGAACCGCATATTTGACGGTGTGTGTTGTCGGTAGTCTTGAAACATGGCAGAAAAGGCATGGTCGTTCGGTCGAGCATTTCGCAATGTATTTAGTGG
>JBQEBC010000036.1:0-27614 GCA_052106035.1 Leucobacter sp.
CAGAGGCCGCGGACGCACTCGCCGCACTCGGTCATGAGGTTGTGCTTGTTACCCGGGCGACAACCGACCTCCCGGCCGGCGTCACACAGGTTTCAACCGCGGTCGCCCCCGCAGCTGGCACCACGGCTGGCCCCGCGGCTGGCACCGCGACTGGACGCGCGACTGGCACCGTCGTGCTGCACGCAGTTCCGGCGGGGCACCCTGACCTCCGTAAGGAAGCGCTCCCAGGCGTCATCTCGGAGTTCGCGGCGCGTGTGCGCGCGCTCGGCCCATTCGACGCGATACATGCGCACTACTGGCTCAGCGGGCTCGCGGCACTTGACGCTGTCTCGGGTACCGACCAAATTCCAGCGATCACGTTTCACACGCTCGGCATACAGAAGAATGAGCGCCTTGCCCCGGGCGATCAACCCGAGCCGAAAACACGACTCGACGCTGAACGTGAACTCGCACTTCGGTGCTTTGTGGTCGCCGCGAGCCAGAACGAGCTCGCTGCCGTTGCGAAGCTAGTCGGTTCGACACGACTCGCTGGCACGCCACCACACGGTTCCGAGGTCGTGCACCCGGGAGTCGATACCGACCTCTTTTACCCTGCGCCACACTCAGCCGCACACCCCCTGCGCATCACTGTGCTCGGCCGCGTGCAGCCGCTCAAGGGGCAAGATCTCGCGGTACGGGCGATGGGAGAGTTTGCGCGACTCAGCCCCGAGCTGTCAGCACATACCGAGCTCGTTATCGCGGGAGAACCGACACCGGGTGCTGAGGCTTACGCAGCATCCCTGCGGGAGCTAGCGGCTACGTACGGCATCACCGATCAGGTGGCGTTCCTTCCCGCGCAAACTCGGGCGGAAGCTGCGGCTCTCCTTGCGGCGAGCGCCATCGTGCTCGTGCCGTCTCACTCTGAAACCTTTGGGCTCACAGCCCTTGAAGCTGGAGCTGCGGGTGTGCCTGTCATCGTGGGAGGGCATACGGGGCTGCTCGAAGCTGCGCCAGAGCACGCATCCGGGATACACATGAGTGGGCGCGATCCGCTTGACTGGGCGCGCGCGATTGCCGCACTCCTCGCGGATCCGCAGCGCAGGGCCGAGTTCAGTCGAACGGCACGCACGCACGCAGAAACCCACAGTTGGATCGCGCACGCATCAGCGCTCGAGCGCATCTACGCTGCACTCTGAGCCACCCCGACCCACAGAGCCTGACCACACGGAGCGTTAGCTGCCCCCGAGGAATGCCTCAAGCTCAGCGCGCGCCTCATCATCGGGCTTCTGCACGGGCGGTGACTTCATGAAGTACGCAGACGCGGCCTCGACTGGGCCAGCGTGACCGCGGTCGAGCGCCACCTTTGCGGTGCGGATCGCGTCGATCATCGTGCCAGCAGAGTTCGGTGAATCCCAGACCTCAAGCTTGTACTCGATGCTCATCGGCACGTCGCCGAAGCCACGGCCTTCGAGACGAACAAATGCGAACTTCCGGTCTTCAAGCCACGGCACATGGTCGCTCGGGCCGACATGCACATCGTCGGCAGGAAGGTTCGCGCTGATGTTCGAGGTCACCGCTTGAGTCTTTGAGATCTTCTTGGAGTGCAGGCGATTACGCTCGAGCATGTTCTTGAAATCCATATTGCCACCAACGTTGAGCTGGTACGTGTGATCGAGTGCCACACCGCGGCTCTCCATGAGGCGTGCAAGCACACGGTGCGTAATGGTAGCGCCTACCTGGCTCTTGATGTCGTCTCCGACAATGGGGAGGCCAGCCTCCACAAATTTCGCAGCCCACTCGGGGTCACTCGCAATAAATACCGGGATCGCGTTCACAAACGCAACGCCAGCTTCGAGTGCTGCCTGTGCGTAGAACTTCACGGCCTCTTCGCTGCCAACAGGCAGGTAGCACGCAAGCACTTCAGCACCCGAGTCGCGGAGCGCCTGAGCAACATCGACCGGGGTAGCGGTCGATTCCACGACGGTGTCGGCGTAATAGAGGCCGAGGCCGTCAAGCGTCGGTCCACGAAGCACCTCAAGGCCGATGTGCGGCACATCGGAGAACTTGATGGTGTTGTTCTGGCCGTTCCAGATTGCCTCGGAGAGATCGAGACCAACCTTTTCTGCATCGACATCGAACGCGGCAACGAATTCGAGATCCGAGACGTGGTAGCCGCCGACCCGCACATGCATGAGACCGGGCACCTGCTCGGTGTCGTCGGCACCTCGGTAGTACTCAACACCCTGCACAAGTGAACTTACGCAATTACCAATACCCGCGAGGGCAACCTTGACGCTCATGGATCTCTCAATTCTCTAACTTGTACAAGGGCGCGTGGCCCAAGGATCTACTGTACTCCGCACTTGGCGCCTAAACGTCGCTGTCTGCGTCGTTGCGCGGATCGTTCACGAGCCGAAACCGCTCAACCCTGTCGATGGGCTGCCGTTGCCCACCGACGTGCACGATCTCGTCACCCTCAACGGTGAGCTGCGTCGTGTGCGCTCGGAGCGCGGCCTGCTTGCGCTCGTACCATGGAGACACATCGTAGGTTTCAATACCGTCGGTGGCGCCAGGCGCTCCCTTGAGTCGATCAGCGGCGCCGTGTGCCGAGACGATCTCCCAAAAGGGAAGCCCGAGCGCCATTGCGACAGAGCGAGCGATACGGTGAGCGTGCACGTGGTCTGGGTGGCCGTAGCCACCACCGTCGTCATAGCTCACGATTGCGCCTGCACCCGAATCATGTGCGGCCGCAAGCAGGTCTCCAAGGGACTCGACCGCTGGCACACTCGTCAGCGCATCAGCCGAGGCATGTGGTGAGGCGCCCGCGCGACCATCGGGCAGCCACTCCATGCCCGAGTCTTCGTAGATCGTGGGGTCAGCTCCATCTGCGCGTGCCGGAGAAACTCCGAGGAAGGCGTGGCGCTCAAGCCCGAGCATTGCGAGCGCGTTCTTCAATTCGTTCTGCCGCACTACTGCGAGACCGTGCGCGGCAACCATAGCTTCAAGCGGGCCTGCGACGACCTCGCCCTGTTCTCCACGCGTGAGCGTGATGAGGAGTGGTTCGAGGCCGGCTTCGGCGAGCGCCGCAAGCGTTCCACCTGTCGCAATCGTCTCGTCGTCGGGGTGTGCGTGCACGAACAGAACGCGCTGGGCGCCACCAAACCAGGTGGGCACGGCTGCATCGTGCACCGCTGAATCTTGCGCGTTCGAACTCACGTGTGGTGCAACCACGTTCTCACTCATTCTGTTCCTTCGAATTAAACCAATCTCGCAGCCGGGCTTCTGCGGCCTCTTTTCCTATTGGGCCCTCGTCGAGTCGCACTTCGAGCAGATACGCGTACGCGAGACCGACTGCAGGCCCGGGAGGGATGTCGAGCAGCCGCATGATTTCGGCGCCGTCGAGTTCGGGGCGCACTGCGGCAAGCTCCTCGGCCTCTGCAAGCTCCGCTATTCGCTGCTCGATATCGTCGTAGGCGTGTTCAAGCCGCTCTGCTTTGCGCCGGTTGCGTGTCGTCACGTCAGCGCGGGTGATGATGTGGAGTTGTTCGAGTTCGCCCCCAGCGTCGCGCACGTAGCGCCGCACCGCTGAGTCTGTCCACGGCTGGTCGCTGTACCCGAAGAATCGCAGGTGCAGTTCGATGAGCCGCGCGACCCGTTTGATGGTCTCGTTGTCGAAGCGGAGCTCTCGCAGCCGTTTCCGTGCGAGCTTCGCGCCCACCATGTCATGGTGATGGAAGGTAACGCCGCCGCGCTCAAATCGTCTGGTCGCAGGCTTTCCGATGTCGTGGAGCAAGGCCGCGAGGCGAAGCACCAGGTCTGGAGTAACCTCGTCTCCACCCCCACGCTCCCGTTCAAGGTCGATCGCCTGTGTCAGCACAGTGAGGCTGTGCTCATACACATCCTTGTGCCTGCCGTGATCGTCCTGCGTGGTGAGGAGCGCTCCGAGTTCGGGAAGAAAGCGATCAGCGAGACCCGTGTCAACAAGCAGCCTGATGCCCGGCACGGGGTCGCAGGTCTTGAGCAGCTTCGACAGCTCATCGCGAACGCGTTCCGCAGAGATAATGTCGAGGCGTTCAGCGAAGCGCACCATCGCCTCTTGGGTATCCGGATCCACCTCAAATCCGAGTTGCGAAGCAAAGCGGGCCGCCCGCAACATGCGCAACGGGTCATCGGTGAACGACACCTCGGGGGATCCGGGTGTCGTGATCCGCCCCTTCAATAAATCTTCAACGCCCCCCGACACATCAACAAGTCGCATCTCAGGGAGGAGAAGCGCGAGCGCATTGATGGTGAAATCACGTCGTACAAGATCACCCTCGATCGTGTCACCGAACGCAACCTCGGGCTTTCGCGAGTCATCACGATACGTGTCGGCGCGGTAGGTGGTGATCTCAACCGACTCTCCATCGAGCTTTGCTGCGATCGTGCCGAACTCACGCCCGACATCCCAAATATTCTTCGTGAGCTGCTCAAGGACCGCGCGGGTTTGCTCGGGCGTTGCTGAGGTCGTGAAATCCAGATCGGTGACCGATCTGCCAAGCAGCGCATCGCGCACCGGGCCACCGACGAGTGCGAACTCGTAACCGGCGTCAGCGAACGCCCGCGCGAGTGTCGCCACGGGCCTGGAGTCTGCGATCCGCTTGAGTGCGGCCATCGATTCTGCAAGAGAAAGCACTCATTAAGGTTACCGGGGCTTTGCGACCCTAAGCTTAAGCTCATGCGAGTATCACGACGCCCCGGCATCTGGGTTGCCTATTTGCTCGCTGCCACACTGCCGCTCGTGGGAGTTTTGGGCGGCACAGCTTCGACTCACGCGCACGCGACGACCCGCACCGTGACAGATTCCACCGCCCCGGCCGACGACGCCGATGCAGATAGCAGCAAGGCTGACAGTACTGAGGTTGATGAGACCGAGATTGATGACACCGAGGCGGCACCTCCGGCGGAGCTAGTGGTCGCCCCCGTGTCGCCGGTGTTGCTCGCCACCGAGCCTGAGGCCCAGTTCCGTGTGTTGCTGCGAAACACTGGCACGCACTCCCTCCCAGCGGGGTCAATCGAGCTTTCCATCGGCGAGCAGATCGTCGCCGGAAGTGTGCTTGCACCCATCGGACCCGAAGTTGCCGAAAGCGATACACGGGAAGTACCGGTCGTCGTCGCGACTGAACAGATCAATGCGACCGATGCAGAGAATGCGCAAGAGCTCACCATTACGGTGCCGACCGAGGATCTCCCGCTCACATCTGCAAGTGAGCGAGGCGTATATCCGCTCTTCGCAACGTATGTCGAGAGCGAGTCACGCACCGATACGACGCTCACGGCTTACAGCCCTTTTGTGTGGCAGGGCACGAGCGACCTCTCTGCGTCGGTGGATCTCACCCTCATCGTGCCGCTCGTGCTTCCCGACATTGTGCACTCGATGCCGACGCGGCCGCAGCTCGAAGACGCGCTCCCCACCTTCGAATCGTTGCTCGACTTCGCAACCCGCTCCGACGCTATTCTTGCTATCGATCCCCGGATTCTTGCCGCGATTCGTGGGTACGGCGACGGTGCCCCCGAGGCGGCGAGAGAGTTTCTCACCAGGCTTGAATCAACCGAGCTCACAAGTTTCACGCTGCAGTACGCAGATGCGGATCTGGCGGCGCAGGCCTCCCTCGATTTTGAGGGACCGCTCGCTCCAAACGGTATGGACTTTCTCACTCGGTACGGTACGTGGAACGCCGATAACGTCGCCGAGTCCGAAAGCACTGGTAACGGCACTGACGACGGGACTGACGAGAATACTGAGGCAAACACGGAGACAGACCCCGGCGCAGAAACCGGTGAGCCCACTGCCGGAGGTACTCCTGCGACCGTCGACACTGCTGCCGACCCAGTAACGGGAGAACCGACGCTCGACGCGCTCGGCGCGTGGCCGCAAGGCCTCAAGGGTGCGTGGCCCGCAAACGGTGAGGTGTCAACCAAGACGATGCAGTTCCTGGGGCGAGCCGGCCTTGACCACACCGTGCTTTCGTTCGAAAACGTCAAGGTGAACGGTGGGCCACGCGCTACGCTCACCGACGGTGCGGGGCCGAGCGGATCCGCCATCATCACGGACGCCGAGCTCGACAAGGGCATGCAGCTCACGCTCCAGGGGGAAACGGGCGCAGAACGCGAACTTGGCGCAGCCCAAACCACTGCGCGTCTCGCACTTGCAGCACACACAGGAGTCCCGGGCCTTGTCATCGGCGTAGATCGAGGTGGGATTGCGAATGCTGAAGACCCTTCGAGTGCGCTCGAAGCGCTCACCTCGCAGCGCTGGGTGAACACGGTTGCCTTTGATGCTCAGCCAGAAGGCACAGCAACGCTCGTTGAGAGCGCCCCAGGCGAGGAGCGGGTCGCATTGCTCGGCACCGCCGCTGTAAACGAAGACGTGGTTCTCGAAACCCGCGCGCTGCTCGTTCATCCCGAGTACCTCGATAGTTACCAGCGCATGCGTCTCTTGAATCTGTTTGCGACACGCTACGCGGCTCCCAGCAGTGAGTTTGGCGCCTTTTCGATTGCGTTCCAAAAACGCGACGCAGAACTTCATGGTGGCGTGCAGCTCGTCGGCACGAAACACGCGCAACTCGTCGGCGCCTCAAGTCGCATCCCCGTTCAACTCAGAAACCCCCTGCCGTTCGACGCCATCGTAAACCTCAACGTCGCACCGACTTCGGCGGCCCTCTCGATCCCGGAGCGGCACTTCAATAAGATTGCTCTCCCTGAAGATTCAAGTGAGGGCGTGCTCGTTCCGGTGCGCAGTCGCGTCTCATCTGGCGAATCGGCGATCACGCTGACGGTCACGAGTGTCGATGGCGAGTACACGACATCAACAGACGTGCTGCCGGTCACGGTCAGCACCTCGCTCGAGACAATTGCCATCGCAATTCTTGTCGCAGCCGCACTACTGCTCTTTGGGTTCGGTATTTGGCGAAGCGTACGTCGGCGACGTGCAGCTAGCGGGGAATAGCTCACCTTTAGGATGGGTTGTATTACTTGCGGGGATCACCCCGCACCGCAACGCGAAGGAGTAACATGCGCGAGGTCATCATCATCGGTTCGGGCCCTGCCGGATTCACCGCGGCAATCTATGCCGCCCGAGCTGAGCTGAAACCCCTGCTCTTCGCGAGTCAGGTGAGCATGGGCGGCGAGCTCATGAACACCACTGACGTTGAAAACTTCCCAGGGTTCCCTGACGGCGTTCAGGGCCCTGATCTCATGCAGAAGATGCAGGCTCAGGCCGAGAAATTCGGTACTGAGATTGTGTATGACGACATCGTCGAGGTCGATTTTTCAGGCGAGATCAAGAAGCTCACTGACACGAATGGCAATGTGCACGAGGCGAAGAGCGTGATCTACGCGACGGGTTCTGCCTACCGCAAGCTCGGCGTAGACGGCGAGGAGCGCCTCTCGGGGCACGGTGTCTCATGGTGTGCCACGTGCGACGGGTTCTTCTTCCGTGAGAAGACCATTGCTGTCATTGGCGGCGGCGACTCCGCGATGGAGGAGGCAACATTCCTCACCCGGTTCGCAAGCAAGGTCTACGTGGTGCACCGCCGTGACGAGCTCAAGGCGTCGAAGATCATGCAGCAACGCGCGTTCGACAACGAGAAGATCGAGTTCATTTGGAACTCCGAGGTGAAGGAAATCCACGGTGACGTCGCGGTGGATCGCCTGACGCTTCGTAATACGGTCGACGGCACCGAGAGCGATCTTCCCATCGAGGGGCTTTTTATCGCGGTCGGCAACGATCCGCGTACCCACCTCGTGCACGGCATTCTCGATCTTACGGAGGAAGGCACCATCGCTGTCGACGGACGCTCATCGCGCACCTCTGTTCCAGGAGTATTCGCCGCGGGCGACGTCATCGACTCGAGTTACCGCCAGGCGATCACCGCAGCCGGTTCAGGCACTGCCGCCGCTCTCGACGCTGAGCACTATCTCGCAGCGCTCGAAAGCAAGACGCCAGTAGCTGTCGCAGGCTAACGCTTTACCACTTAGTTACAAGGAGCAAGAATCATGAATGAACCAGTCATTGTTGATGAGCAGACTTTCGAGAAGGTTGTGCTGCAGAGCGAAGTTCCCGTTCTCGTAGATTTCTGGGCTGCGTGGTGCGGCCCGTGCCGCGCGGTGGCACCGGTACTCGATCAGATCGCGAGTGAGCAGGAAGGCAAGCTCATCATTGCGAAGCTCAATGTTGATGAGAACCCCAACATCGCAGCAAAGTACCGCATCACCTCAATTCCCGCGATGAAGGTGTTCAAGGGCGGCGAAGAGGTCCACGAGATCATCGGCGCAATGCCGAAGCAAATGATTGAGAACGAGCTCACCGGCATTATCTAAGCCGTGCGACTGCCCAGCAGTCCAAATACAAATGTCGGGTGGATGACCTCAGGGTCGTCCACCCGACATTTTTGTCTCTGCGTTAGCGGTTACTGACTTTGCCGAACAGGCTCGCGATCGGTGCGAGCACGAGCGGCCGGGCTGCCACCCACCCCAAAGCAGTAAGGAAGATCGTCAGCGCGAACATCCAGAACCCAAACCAGTTCACAAAATCAGTCCCCGCGAACATGTGATTCAGATTCCTGAGCGCCCCCGTGGTGAACACCAAGAACACGTGCACCAGGATGAATAACACGAAGAACAACATCGTCGGGAAATGCACCGCACGCGCAAGCGGCGCGGGGTAGAACTTGTTCAGCTTCTCAGCGTTCTTCGGCCACCACTCACTCATCCGCACCCCAGTGATCGCCGCGAGCGGGGCGGCAATGAACACAATGATGAAGTACATGAGCTGTTGCAGACTGTTGTAGTTCACCCAGCCATGCTCTGTCGGCCAATCAAGCGTCAAGTATTGCAGCATCGCAGACATCGCGTTAGGAAATACTTCCCAACTGGTGGGCACGATGCGCATCCAGTGCCCAGACACGAACAGAAGCACGACGAACACGACACCATTCACGAGCCAGACCACATCGAGTGAGGTGTGCAGCCACAGGTTGATGCTGATCTTTTTGCCGCCGCGCTTCGGCGTAAAGAACGCGGGCGGTTTCTGCTGATGCCGCACCAGCAACCCCGAGCGGATGATGAGCACGATCAAGAAGATGTTCAGCGCATGGCTCCACCTCGCCCACCACGGGAACCCAGGCTCCGCGGTTTCGGGGAGCGCGTATTCGCCCGGGTAGCGCACGAGCCACTCTGGAACGCCGGGCAGCGTGGTCACACCGCGGGCCGCGAGCACAATGATGCCTGCCGCGACGACCGCACCCACAATCCCGAGGATCGCAAGTTTCACCCACTGGGAGAGCGTCTTCGCCCCGATCATGATCGGGTCACGCTTCGGCTTCGCTGCCTTTACTGCTGGTTCGGTTGCTGCTTGTGCTGGCTCCCGCGTAGCAGCAGGAACCGGCTGCGACGGTGTTGACGCTTGCGATGATGTTGACGGCTGCGCTTCTGGCGATGCTTCCTCTACTGGCGCGGACGCAGTCTGCGCAGGAGCGACACTGGAGGCGGCCACCGGAACAGTTTCACTCGGGGCAACAGGCGCCGCGGGTGCCGCAGCACCTACCACGGGAGCGGGGGCACTCGCCATAGCGGGTGCGAAGCCCTCCGCGGGCCACGCCTCACCACCCTGAGTGCGCGGGAGCCCACGCCTCAGCGGCGTCTCGCTCGCAACAAACTCAGCAGCGGGCACCGTCGCGGCAGAAGCTGCAAGGGTCGCAGACGCAGCGGTCTCCGCAGTGGTCTCCACCGCGGGGGTCTCAGCGGCATGTCTCGCAGCCACCACAGGTTTCGCGGCCGGCTCCGAAGCCTGTGTCGCTGCAGCACCAACAGCGGCCGGTACTGCAGCCGTGCCGACGGCAGGCCACGCGTCACCACCCGGAACACGCGGAAGGCCACGCCTCAGCGAAACACTCGAACCCGCCGCAGGAGCAGGAGCCGTCGGGGTCGCCGACGCGACCGGTACGTTGATTTCAACCGGAGCTTCCTCCACAGGTGCCACAGCATCGGCTGAGGTCGGAGCTGCCTCCTGCACCTGGTCGACAACCACCACTGGCTCTACAGGAGCAGCAGCCTGTACAGCTGCGCCACTGGCAAGCGCACCACCAGCGGGCCAGGGCTCACCGCCCGAAACGCGCGGCAACCCCTGCCGTATCTCACTCGAATACGTCGCCACGACTACTGCTTTCGCGCCTCAAGCGCGGTAATCAGCTGCGGCACAACCTCGAACAGGTCACCCACGACACCAAAGTCTGCAACATCAAAAATGGGCGCGTCCGCGTCTTTATCGATCGCGACAATCGTTTTCGCGGTCTGCATGCCGGCCCGGTGCTGAATCGCCCCAGAAATACCGAGCGCGATATACAACTGCGGTGACACTGACACCCCGGTCTGCCCGACCTGGTGATTCGCAGGCACAAACCCGGCATCTACCGCGGCACGCGACGCTCCCACCGCAGCACCGAGCACATCAGCGAGCTGTTCAACGAGTACGAACTTTTCCTGTGACCCGAGCCCACGACCACCAGAAACGACCTTCGCAGCTCCCCGAAGCTCGGGGCGTGACGATACTTCTGTCTCTTCTTCGAACGAAACGACCTTCGCGGCGGGCTTCCCCGACGCTTCAACCGTGAGCGGCACTTCAACCAGCGCCTGCGCGGTTGCACGGGTATCGATAGATCCTTGACGGATCGTGATCACCGGTGCCCCAAATGTTGCCGACGATGAGGTTTGATACGCGCCACCATACACAGAGTGATGCGCGATCACGCCGAGGTCATCGCGGGCAATGTTCACCGCATCCACCGACACGGCACGTTTTGTGCGGGCCGCTACGCGGGCCGCGATATCACGCCCGTCCGCAGCATGCGCGATGAGGATCGCGTCGGGCTGCGAAAGATCCGCTGCCGCAACGACCGCGTCCACGATCGGCACCGCCAAATCCTCCAAATTCTCACCAACGCTGTCGGCGACAATCACTTGCGCAGCACCAAGCTCCGCCGCCTGAGCGGCAAGCGCAGCACTCGTGACGAGCGCGACCGGGGTCCCCACGAGAGACGCAGCACCCAGAAGTTCCGCCGCGGCCTTCGCAAGCGCATCCCCCGCAGGAGCGGGAAGGCAGACAACAAGGATTGAGTCAGTAGCAAATTCAGTCATGATGCTCCCTTACGCCAAACGGTTCTCGATGAGGAACTCGGCAAGCTTGTCGCCCGCGTCTCCCTCGTTCACGATCTTGACCCCCGCAGCCCTCGGAGGTTTCTCCGCCACCGTCAACATGATCGACCGCGCATTCGCCGGATCCTCAGCATTGATATTCAAGTCAGCGAGCGACACAGTGTCAAGCGGCTTCTTCTTCGCCGCCATAATGCCCTTAAAGTTTGGGAAGCGCGGGTCGGGGAGCGCTTCGGTAATCGAGATCACCGCGGGAAGCTGGGCGGTCACCTGCTGTACCCCGCCATCGACCGGGCGAGACCCAGACACCGTTTCAGTGGTGAGCTCGACACTCGCAAGCCCCGAAGCATGTGCCACGCCGAGCAACTCCGCGATCGCGGCAGGCACCATCCCGCCAGACCCATCAGTAGACGAGTTGCCAGTGATCACGACGTCGAAACCCTCACGCTCGATTGCCGCGGCGAGCGCTTCCGCCGTCAGCATCACATCCGCGCCGAGCAACGCTTCGTCTGTGACATGGATCGCACGATCCGCGCCCATCGCGAGCGCCTTCCGCACCGTTGACACCGACCCCGCAGGCGCTAACGCCAACGCAACAACCTCGGTGCCCTCGTTCGCTCCAGCGTACGAAAGCGCAACTTCCATTGCCCGCTCGGTCACTTCGTCGAGCACCGCATCTGAGGCACCACGATCAGCAAGCCCGGTCTCGAGATTCAGTTTCCGATCACCATACGTGTCCGGCACCTCTTTAACCAGCACAACCAACTTCATTGCTTCTCCTCTTCAAGAAACCTTCTGCTCACAAAATCCTGGGCGCTATAAGCGACTCGCATTGGCTCTAAAGCCAGCATGTCAATTTCTATCACACACGACCGACCATGCTCGACTGCAGTCTCACGCACTGCCGCAAACGATTCAATACCCTGAGTCGAACTCGTCCACATATGCAAAGTCATCTACGGCTTACCAAATAACAGAGAATAATCCATTCAATGGTGTCCTGCGAGCTACCCACCAAGCGAGACTTCTCAACGAAAATGATAGGAAGTTCCCTATGATCGCCATATGACTACCGCAGTGTTGCTGAAGATTAAAGCTGGAATTGCCCACATCACCTTAAACCGCCCAGACCGGCTCAATGCATTTGATGCCGAGATGGCTGAGGGGTGGGCGGTGGCTACCGAGACCGCAGTTTCCGATGATTCGGTGCGGGCGATTCTCGTGAGTGCAGCAGGGCGCGCATTCTGTGCGGGCGGTGATGTTCGTTCTATGGCAGAGCTGACAGATCGCGCAGAAGCGCTCACGCGTCTTGCGGCACGCATCAACGAAGGCATCCTTCATCTCGTCGAATCAGCGAAACCCGTCGTTGCCGCGGCACAGGGCGCAACCGCCGGCGGTGGTCTCGGTATCTTGCTCGCGAGTGACTATGCGATCATCGGCACCTCCTCAAAGATCGGCAGTCTCTACGCTGGCGTCGGACTCACGCCAGATTTGTCGGTTTCTGCTCAGCTTGCGCGTACGGTTGGTGAGCGCCGAGCACTGCAGCTCGTATTGCAGGAGAGAATGCTTCGTGCTGATGAGGCCGTGGCGTGGGGCATCGCTGCAGAGCAGGTCGAAGACTCGGACGTCCTCAACCGAGCCGAGGTGATTGCTTCCCATTGGGTTACCAATGCACACGCGTATGGTGAAGCAAAGCGCCTCATTCGTTCGCAGCCCCAGCGCACATTCAGAGATCAACTTGCGGAGGAGGCGCGGACGATCGGCGCTGCTTCCACCACAGCGGAAGGCGACAAGCGCATTCGTGCATTTGCCACCAAATAACTCAACAGCGTATGCGTTAGGAAGAGTTTTCGTCCTAAAAATGTGACAATTTAACCTATATTGCATACACTAATTAGAGTTACGAAGGAGTGCTCACATGGTTCAGAACACCCAACGCGAAAAGGTCGTCATCGTTGGCGGCGCCCGTACCCCCATCGGGTCATTCGGTGGTGCGTTCAAAGATGTGGACGCCTACGAGCTTGGAGCAGCTGCAACCATAGAAGCGCTCAAGCGCTCCGGTGTTGAGAAGGATGCTATCGGCGAAGTAGTGATGGGCTGCATTTCTCAGGTCGGGCCCGACGCATACAACGCTAGGAGGGTATCGCTTGCAGCAGGTCTAAATCGCAGCGTTCCCGCGTTCAATGTAAATCGCCTGTGCGGTTCAGGGCTCCAGGCAATCTGGTCAGCAGCGCAAGAGCTCTTATGGTCTCCAGATCTCGAAGCAGCCGTTGCGGGTGGAAACGAGTCGATGTCTCGAACACCATTCCTCGAATTTGGCGCTCGAGGCAACGGACGGCTCGGAGATCGAAAGCTTCTCGACGGGACACTCGCAATTCTCACCGACCCCTTCAGTAACAAACACATGGGGTTCACTGCCGTCAACGTTGCGAACAAGTACGGCATCTCGCGGACGCAGCAAGACGAGTTCGCCGTGGAATCGCAACGGCGAGCGGCAAGCGCGGAGGCCCAGACGGCATTTTCCGAGGAAATCATCGCGGTGTCTTCGGGCGGCAGAAAGCCGGTTAACGTCTCGCGCGATGAGCATCCAAGGCCCGATACTACGATCGAAACCCTCGCGAATTTACGGGGGGCATTTGACCCCGAGGGATCCGTCACCGCAGGAAATTCGTCGGGCATCAATGACGGCGGTGCCGCGACGGTACTCATGCGTGAATCAGACGTGCGCGAGCGAGGCCTCAAAGGTCTAGTCACTCTCGAAGCCGTAGCCACCGCAGCAATGGAACCAGAACTCATGGGTTACGCACCCGTTATTGCGCTTGAACGACTGTGGAAACAAACCGGCCTCACTCCCGCAGATGTCGACGTGTTCGAGGTGAACGAGGCATTTGCGGCCCAGGCGGTCGCGGTTACTCGTGATGCGGGGCTTGATCCTGAGAAGGTCAACCCGTATGGCGGCGCAATTTCACTCGGCCATCCTGTCGGAGCGACAGGTGCTATTCTCACCCTGAGAGCAGCACTTGACATCCAACGCCGTGATCTCGAGTATGCGGTTGTAACGATGTGCATTGGTGGCGGACAAGCCCTCGCAGCGCTCCTGAGACGTTACAACAGTTAGTCGAGCGTTTATTCGTCTTCGACGATAGCGCGCACGGCTTTGCGATCCGCGATGAGCGCGTCGCGCACCTTCCGGCGCAATACCTTGCCGATGAGCGATTTCGGCAGCTCTTCCCACACCGAGAACGTTGAGGGGCGCTTGTACTCAGCGAGGCGTTCGCGGGCGTACTCACGCGCTGCGGCCTCATCGAACTCAGCACCGGGCTCAAGAATCACCGCAACTGTCACGACCTCAGCTCCTCCACCGCGTGGCACGCCGACCACAGCGGTTTCAACGATGCCGGGGAGTTCGTTGATGACGCGTTCCACTTCACTCGGGGACACGTTGAATCCGCCCGTGATGATGAGCTCTTTCTTGCGATCCACCACGGTCACAAACCCGTCTGCATCTTGCACCACGAGATCGCCGGTGCGCAGCCATCCGCCGTCGAGCAGCGTCTCTGCCGTCTCCTCAGGGCGGTTCCAGTACCCCTGAAATACCTGCGGCCCTTTGATGAGCAGCTCACCCGTCTCGCCTTGCGCGACCTCGGTCGTCGGTTCATCTGGATTCACGACCCGAATATCGGTCGATGGAAACGGCAGGCCGATCGTACCAATGCGGCGCGCATCATTAAACGGGTTTGCAAGAGCTACGGGGCTCGTCTCAGTGAGTCCATACCCTTCGTTCAACATACTGCCCGCGAGATCTTCCCAGCGTTTCACGACCGCGGGCGTCAGTGTCATCGCCCCTGAGATCGCATAGACAACGCCACTCAAATCGAGCCCACCATCACGAGCAACGCGCGCGAGCCGGTCAAACATCGGCGGCACCGCCGGCACGAACGTGGGTGGAAACTTCTTCGCGGCCTGCGAGACAAGCGCAGGGTCAAACGTGGGGAAGAGCACAGCTCGCGACCCGGTCTCGACCGAATAAATCACGGAGAGCAGCAGCCCGAATGCATGGAACATAGGAAGCAGCCCATAAATGCTCCCCTCCCCGCGCGTAAAGTCTGGCATCCACGCAGCGCCCTGGCGCGCATTCGCCCAAAGGTTCGCGTGCGAGATCATGGCGCCCTTCGGGGTACCCGTCGTGCCTGAGGTGTACTGCAGGCACGCAATATCATTCATGCTGGGGCGCGGATGATCGCTTGGGAGCGGATCTGTGCGCTCGATGCGCGCAAATGAAACGGTTCCAGTCGTCGGGGCCGTAAGCTTCTCGCGCGACTCGCGTGCCTTTTGGATCGGTAGCTTCAGCGCCAGGCGGGTCGAAAAAGGCATCGCACGCGTGATGTCAACCGCAATAACCGTTTGGATCCCGAGATCCTTTGGCAGCGACTGCACGGTGGGCACAACCTTGTCCCAGGCAATAACCACTTGAGCACCGTGGTCGCGGAACTGCACTTCGAGCTCATCGCGTGTGTACAGCGGATTGTGTTCAACCACCGTCGCACCGAGGCGCAACACCGCATAGAAAGCCACCACGTGTTGCGGCGCATTCGGCATGATGAGCGCCACTCGGTCGCCGGCCTGCACACCGAGCTGCTTGAGTCCGTGAGCAACGCGAGTGACTCGATTACCGAGCTCCCGGTAGGTTGTCGTTGCTCCAAAGAAGCTGATCGCGTCTCGATCCGCCCATTCAGCGCACCGCTCATCGAGCAAGTCGCTGAGCGACCCAGTAGCGGGTTCGATATCTACCGGAGTCCCCGTCGCATAAAAGTTATTCCAGGCGCGTGTTTCGTTGAGTTCCACTATTCAAGAATAACGGGCAGAGGTCAGGCGCACTGTGAACGCCTGACGAGATTGAGAACCCGAGCATGCACGATGCCCACCAGACCAAGAAACGGTCAGGCGGGCATCAATGCGTCTGGTGAAACCGAGCTACATGTGCTCAGCCATTGACTCCCAACTCGATGTTCGCGCCCGGGATCGAATCGAGCAGGTTCTGCGTGTACGCCGTCTGCGGATTATCGAAGACTTCGGCCGTCGTCGCCTGCTCCACGATTTCACCCTGCTTCATCACGCACACACGATCTGCGATGAGCCGCACCACCGCAAGGTCGTGCGTAATAAAGAGGTAGGTCAGGCCGAGCTCGCGCTGCAATTCTGCGAGCAGCTCGAGAATCTGCGCCTGCACGAGCACGTCGAGTGCAGACACTGCTTCATCAAGCACAATGATGTCTGGCTTGAGCGCCAATCCACGCGCGAGCGCCACGCGCTGCCGCTGACCACCCGACAGTGCTCGCGGCCTACGCGACGCGAAGTCTCGCGGCAACGACACCTGATCCAGGAGCTCAAGCATGCGATTCTTGCGTTCCGCAACATCCCCCCAACCATGCACCTTGAGCGGCTCCATGATCATGTCACCAATCGTGTGCCTCGGGTTCAATGAGCCGAACGGATCCTGAAAGACCGGCTGCAGCATACGCCTCAGGTCAAACAGTTCCTTCCCTTTCAGCCCCGCAGTCTCCTTACCCTCGATCTGGATGGACCCGGTGGTTGGGGTTTCAAGTTGCAGCACCATTCTCGCGATCGTGGATTTTCCGGATCCCGACTCGCCCACGATCGCCATAGTCTCGCCACGGTTCACCGTAAAGGTTGCGCCACTCACTGCATGGAAATCTTCGTAACCGAAGTTTCCCTTGCGGATCTTGAACACCTTCCCGAGATCATTCACCTCGATCATGGGTTCGCCGTGCTTGACCGTGCGATCTTCCTCGTCAAGCAGCGCCGCAATATTCAGCGTGTTCGTCGGGGATGGCGGCATTTCGGGATCTGTGCCAATGCGCCTTGACGCAAGACTCGGAGCTGCCGCGACCAGACGCCTCGTGTATGCGTGCTGCGGACGCTGCAGGATCTCGCGACTCGAGCCAGTTTCCACGATTTCGCCCTTGTACATCACAATGATCTTGTCGGCGCGCTCAGCAGCAAGGCCGAGGTCGTGCGTAATGAAGGAGACCGCGGTGCCCATCTCGGTCATCAGTGAGTCAAGGTGATCAAGCACAATGCGTTGCACCGTCACGTCAAGCGCCGAAGTGATCTCATCCGCAATCAGCAGCTGCGGGTCGGCCACAAGCCCGATGCCGATAAGCGCACGCTGTTTCATTCCGCCCGAGAACTGGTGCGGGTATGCCTTCATGCGCTGCTCAGCATTCTCGAGCCCAGCTTGTTCGAGCACCTGCACTGCCCGTGCTCGCACCGCCGCGTTCCCCTTGGCGAGTCCGTTCGCTCGGATCGCCTCCTCCACCTGGTAGCCAACTGACCACACCGGGTCGAGGTTTGACATCGGGTCTTGCGGAACAAAACCGATCTCGCTGCCGCGAATCCCTTCCATCTGCTTATTGCTCAGGCCCACCACTTCGCGGCCCCGCCACTTAATAGACCCGCCGGTCACCCGGCCGGTGCCAGGCAGCAGGTCAATCACTGCGTGCATCGTGGTCGATTTACCCGACCCCGATTCGCCGACGATCGCGAGCTTCTCACCGGGGTTGATATCGAACGAGATTCCGTGAATCACCTCGTTCGGCTCGTGTTCTGGGCCAAAGGCGATGCGAAGATCACGCACGCTCAGGATAGGCTCGACCGATTTCTTGTTCTCAGCTGCCACCGTGTTCTCAGTTGTCACTGCGCTCACCTGCGAATCCTCAATAGGGTTTGTCATTACCGTCGTCCCTGCCTAGTCCGTATCAAGACGGTCACGCAACCAGTCTCCGAGGAGGCTGATGGCGAGCACCGTGAGGGTGATAGCGATGCCGGGCCACATGGAGATCCACGATGCCGAGCTGAGGTACGGCTGACCCGAGGCAAGCAGTTGCCCCCAGTCAGGAACGGAGGTTTTCGGACCGAGACCGAGGAAGCTCAGCGATGCGGCTGCCACGATCGCGGTACCGATGCTGATTGTCGCGAGCACCACGATCGGTGCGAGCGCGTTCGGAAGCACGTGCTTGAAAATGATGCGAAGCTGACCAAAACCGAGCGCGTTTGCGGCCTCAATAAACAGCCTGCTTCGCACCGAAATCACCTGACCGCGCATCACGCGAGAGAAGGATGGAATGGTACCAACGCCCACTGCGATGATGAGGTTCGGAATACTCGGTCCAAGCGCAGTCGCAATAAGCAGTGCAAGCAGCACACCGGGGAAACACATAAGGGTGTCGATGATACGACCGAGAATCATGTCGGTCACGCCACCGGCATAGCCGCCCCAGAGGCCGATGACTCCGCCGACCACTACCGCGAGTGCGGTAGCCAGGAGGCCAATGATGACCGATTGGCTCGCCCCGTGGACGAGAAGGGTGTAGAGACTTCTGCCGTACTGGTCGGTGCCGAGGAGAGTTTCTACCCCGGGCCCTTGAAGCGCCCGTGCGGGGTGAAGCTCAGTTGGATCATCGTTGGCGAACACGTTCGGTAGGAACGCAACGATGAGCACGATCGCAACCCATCCGAGTGCGACGAGTGATACCACCAGTTCGCCACTGACCTTGCGCTTTCGCGCCTTGGCCTTGCTTGTTTGAACAGCAATCTGTTCAGTTTTCATGGTCATCGCGAGCTCGTTTCCCGCTTTTGACCGAATCTCGTGTTCTCCATGTTGAACTCAGGGATCGGGCTGAGCGCATCAGGTGTGAACTTCTCGCCGCGTGACAGCACGAGCTCAAGATTGCGGAGGTCAGAAAGATTCTCGCGTGGGTTGCCCTTCACCGCGAGGAGGTCTGCATCGAGGCCAACCGTCACTGAACCAACCTTGTCGTCGACGCCCAGCACCGTTGCCGACAGCGAAGTGGCCGAGGTAAGTATCGTGTCATTGTCCATACCGAAGTAGTGCATGGCCTCGAGCGCGCCGATGAATGCGTGGTGTGGGGTGTTGTCGATGCCCGAGTCGGTACTCGCGATGATCGTTGCCCCGCGCTTCCAGAGGTCAATGAATGCTGGCTGGTACCCCTCGATTGACTTCGCCATGTCCACCGCGCGGAAGTTGCATGTCGGCGAGACCGCAGACTTGGACGCTGCGATCCGATCCGCAAGTTCGGGAACAATTCCCATCGACCCGTCGTCGTGTACGAACGAGCAGTGCTCGATCGTATCGACCCCGGCCTCGACTGCGCGTTCGATTCCCTGCACGCCGTGCCCGTGCGCGGCGACAATCTTGCCGAGGCGGTGCGATTCTTCAACGATCGTTCGAAGCGCCTCCGTCTCGTACTGCGCGAACCAGGGTGCGGATCCGGCAGTCATGAACCCGCCCGTCGACATCACCTTGATGGCATCGACACCGGCTCGGTGATGCTTGCGCACAGTCTTGAGGACCTCATCAGTGCCATCTGCTTCGCCGCCCATGAACCAGCAGTGGCCACCCGTTGGAGTGATGGGTGAGCCAGCCGTGATGAGGCGCGGACCCTGAACAACACCGTTCAAAATCGAGTCGCGAACGACAACATCGAGATAGCTTCTCGCGCCCAAATCTCTGGCCGTCGTCACGCCAACGCTCAGGAGTTCGCGTGCGCTGCGCATCATCAGCACGGTCTGCTCAGGGTCGCTCTCCGCGTTCATCCGGTTCACGGGCTCTGGGCCACCGTCAAACCCCAAGTGCACGTGCGCATCGATGAGACCCGGGAGCAACGTAACGTCTCCCATATCAACACGCTCGAGGTCGGCGGGATAATCACTCGAAGGGAAGTCTGCTTCGCGGCCAACCCACTCGAACTTGTCGTCATTCACGAGAACGGCAGCGCCGTCGGTGATGTCTCCGGCCTCACCCTGAGTAAACAGTCGGTGTGCTGTGTAGAGCTTCATTTTGGTGGAGTTCCTTTCCTATTAGCGCTTGACCGCGTCGCGAACGCGCGGATCAATGTACGCATATGAGACATCGACGATGATGTTGATAGTGATGTAGATAACTGCGATGACCAGCACGACGCCCTGCACAACCGGGAAGTCTTGCGCGGCAATTGCTTGAATGAGCATCTGCCCGATGCCCTGGCGGGCAAATACTGTCTCCACAATGACCGCGCCGGCGATCAATGCGCCGAGCTGGAGGCCGACGATTGTGACTGTCGGGATGATCGCATTGCGAAGAACGTGGCGTCCAATCACGACTCCCCTTGTGAGCCCGCGAGCGTACAGCGAGGTGACGAAATTCTCTCCGAGCACCTCAAGCACGCTGTTGCGCACAAGTCGGGTCACTGTTCCCGCCGCAGACAACCCGAGCGTGATCGCCGGAAGGACGAGGGCCTTGAGGCCATCGTTGCCCGTCGCGGGGAAAATGTTCAGCGTGAACGAGAAGAGAATGATGAGCATCACACCCACCCAGAACGAAGGCATCGAGAGGTTCACGAGGCTCAGCACGCGAATGAGGTTGTCGCCCCACTTGTTGCGGTACATGGCTGCAAGCGAGCCGAGGATAATGCCAACGACTGCCGAGACGAGCGCCGCTGCAAGCGCAAGCTGCAGCGTCGGCATGATCTGCTGACCGATCATGGTGAGCACCGGTTGCCTCGTCGAGTACGAATCTCCAAAGTCAAGCGTGAACGCTTTCACTAGGAAGTCCCAGTACTGGACCCAGATCGGCTGATCGAGCCCGAACTCCTCGCGGAGCTGCTCCACCACCTCTGGGGTGGTGGGCGCTCCTGCGAGGATCACCGATACCGGGTCCCCGGGCAGCACTCGAAGTGCGATGAACAGGATGATGGTTACTCCGATAAGGGTCGGAATACCGACCAATATCCGTTTCAGAATTACAAATCCCATTTGTACAGGTTCCTCACTTCGTTGTGTCTGCTCGGGGACTCGCTAGTTACTGTGCCATCGAGACGTCGTACCAGACCGGGTATCCCTCTGCATCGAAGCGGAGGCCCTGAATACCATTCGATGCCATGGTGTAGGTCGGCACGTAAACCGCGATGCTTCGCGCGTTGTCGATAACGTCCTTCTGCACCTCTGCATAGATTTCGTCACGAGCCGCCTGATCCTGCTCCTCCTGACCATCAATCAAGAGCTGCGCGAGCGCCTCATCCCGAGTGTGCGAGAAGTTGAACGCGCTGTATCCGGGCTCCGGAACGAACTGCGGGGAGTAGATCGAGTCGAGCACGTTCGGGTCAACATTCACCAGGCTCAACCCAAGAATGTCGTAGCTACCGTCCTGTGAGATCTGGGTGATCTCAGCGACCTGACCGAGCTTGATCTCGACGCTGACTCCGATGTCCTTCATGTTCGCTTTGAAGAACTCAGCAATATCCTGTCGCTTCTCGCGGTTCGGGGTCGATTCCACATAGAGAATCTCGAGCTTCTCGCCATCCTTCTCACGGATGCCGTCGGAGCCTACTTCCCACCCGGCTTCGTCAAGCGCTTTTGCAGCGGCATCCGGATCGAACTCGGAGCTACCTTCTACACCCTCATCGTATGAACCCGTGGTTGGCGACAGCGGGCCCCAAGCGCGCTCATAGACACCGAGGTACAGTGCTGAAACGGCTGAGTCAATGTCGAAGCCCTGGCGAACCGCCTTGCGGACCTCGGGGTCATCAAACGGAGCATTGTCTGCGTTCATGTGCAACTGGAACGGAGAGCCCGACTGTGACTGTGCAAAGAAGTTCAGCGTTGCATCGTCTTCAATAGCCTTTGCTTCGGTCTCTGGAACGTTGCCAATCGCTTGGAATGCACCCGAACGCAGCGAACCCAGGCGCACGGTCGAATCGGGAACGATCTGGTAGGTGAGCTTGTCGAGGTAGGCGCGACCTTCGTGCGTCGCATTGCCTGCCGGCCAGTTGTAATCTTCGTTCACGACCATCTCGACGCTGTCAGCTGGTGTGTATTTCTCAATGATGAACGGGCCCGAACCCACGGGTGCGATGCCGAAGTCAGCCGGCGCAACTGCAGCAGCAGCGGTCGGTGAGACCATTCCGAGGAACGGCGACGTGAGAATCGACATAAAGGGTGAGTACTTCGCCGACATTTTGACTACTGCGGTGAACTCGTCGGTTGTGGAGCAAGATTCGTACGGTCCGATGAGGCTCACGGCATACCGGGATCCCGTTGCCGGATCCTTGATGCGGTCCAGGTTGAAGCAGACAGCTTCTGCGTTGAACGGGGTGTCATCCCAGAACGTGACATCGTCACGAAGCTTGAAGGTGTATTCGAGGCCGTCATCACTCACCGACCACTCAGTGGCAAGCCACGGGACGAGCTCACGGTCGTCATCGAACGCGACGAGGTTATCGAACGCCTGGCGCATAACGCGCGCATCCTGTGCCGCCGGCGATGCGTTCGGGTCGAGCAACAGCAGCGGTGTATCAATCGCGTAGATCGCTTCGCCACCATTGGCAGCTTCGACTGCAGGGCCGTCGTTGCCACCACCGCCGTCTCCGCCGCTGGAACAGCTAGTCAGCACTAGAGCCGAGGCTGCGAGCCCCACGAGCCCTGCTTGCACGAGACGCCTTTGTCGTACCATTTCATTCTCCTCAGTGAGATCCCGGACTCGCCAATGAGTCCAGGGTGGTTTGGTGTTAAGAGGAAAGCTATGTCAATCCCTTGATGCTGTCAAGAGATTGATGAAGCGCTTCACAATATGTTGACCTAATTGAGACATTCCTCACCGGTTTGTTGACATTCTGGCAGGACCAGGTAATGATTGAGCACACAATTCCTAACGCCACTTTCAATGGGGAAGGCCGGTATACGGGAACTCAGGAGGCTTCGTTGCTGCAAGACGATTCAACATCTCTAGATGAGGTTGTTCTACATGCAGTTGAAATGGATCGCCCACGCCGGTCGATCGATGGTGAACGACTGCTCGCCATTTTTTCACAAATGATTGAACCAATTGGCCGAGCACTGCCTGCATCCAGCGAAATCGTGCTGCACGATCTCAGCCTGTTGCCCAATTCTATTGTTGCCCTCCACGGTGACGTCACTGGAAGACGCGTGGGTGATCCTGCGACCAATATTCTGCTCAAGCGACTCGTCAACGGCACATTTAAAGGAGAGGAAGCGTACGAAACCGTCTTGCCAGACGGCCGCCGAATTCGATCCACCACCGTGGTCATTCACGACGTCTCGGGATCCCCAGTCGCAGCCCTCTGCATCAACACTGACCTCTCAACCTGGGTCAGCCTGCAGCATCTTACAAACATCATGATCGGCGGGCTCAACGCCAACGCTCCGTCGGAGCCCATTCGGCGAGAGTTGCCGCCCGCTACCGTGCAAGAAACGTTTGCCACGAGTGTCGAGGATCTGTCTAAGCACATCATTCACGAGGCCATTAGCGCCGCCGGGATCCCGGTCGAACTCATGAAGAAGCGCCACAAGCTCCGCGTGGTGAAGGATCTCAAAGCACAGGGCATGTTTCTGCTGCGCGATGGCATCGACATCGCCGCGACGACCCTACAGGTCTCCCGGTTCACTATTTACAACTATCTCAACGAACTCGATGAGACCGACCACACAGAACCGACAGCAGACGCTGCGGGTGGATAAGAACAAAGGGGCCGATATGAACATCAAATCTGAGATTGACGCGCTGACCATCGACGATCTCGTTCGTCGCGGCAGCGCAAAGTGGACTCGCTTCCCTGGCACTATTGGTGCGTTCGTGGCTGAAATGGATTATGGAACAGCTCCGGCAGTGTCACTCGCGCTTTCGCACGCCGTGGATACATACCAGTTTGGGTATCTATCCACGCCAACTTCCGATGCCCTCTCTCAGGCCACATCCGCCTGGCTCGCCCAGAACAACGGGTGGAATGTACCCCAGGAGTGGGTGCGCCCGCTCCCCGATGTTCTCAAAGGGCTCGAAGCGGCGATCGAGCTGTATACGGATGCGAATGCCCCAGTGATTTTGCCGACGCCCGCGTACATGCCATTTTTTAAAGTTCCGAAGCTCTCAGACCGCGAGATCATCGAGGTGCCCATGCTCGAAACCGATGGGTTCTACGAGTTCGACTTCGAGGGAATCGAACAGGCACTCGCCGGCCGCAAAGGTCTCTTTATTCTGTGCAACCCATACAACCCACTTGGGCGGGTATTCACGCGGGACGAACTCGTGAAACTGAGCGAAGTGATTGAACGGACTGAGGCACGTGTGTTTTCCGACGAGATCCACTCACCCCTTGTCTTTGGAGAACACACACACATCTCTTACGCATCACTTTCGAACGCGACGGCAAAGCACACCATCACGACAGTGTCCGCTTCAAAGGCGTGGAATCTTCCTGGGCTGAAGTGCGCGCAAGTGGTGCTCAGTAATGAAGCAGATGCTTCGGTGTGGGATGAACATGGCCAACCATTCAGCAAAGGTGCCTCTACGCTCGGTGTGATCGCAAATACCGCGGCATACACCTCAGGCATGCAGTGGCTCGACGAAATCAGGGAGTACACCGCGAACAACTTTGAGCTTATGCGTGATCTACTCGCTGAGCACCTTCCAGACGCACGGTACCGTGCACCTGAGGGGACATACATTGCCTGGATCGATTGGAATGCCTACGATCTCAGTCCAGATCCCGCAACATTCTTCCGCGAGAATGCCGGCGTCTCCCTCACCAATGGCGCCGACTGCGGTGCTCCCGGTGTTGGCTACACACGCATGATTCTTGCAACACCGGCGCCCATCCTGAAGCAGGCAGTGCTCCAGATGGCGGCGGCGATCAATAGTCGTTAGTTGAAGCCGGGGTCACCCAGCTCGTCGAGGATCCGCTTGAGATCACCGATCGTCGCAAAGTCGATGACAATCTGACCCTTCTTAGCTCCGAGCTTCACTGAAACTCGCGTGTCAAATCGGTCCCCGAGTCGCTCCGCGATTTCGCCCAGCTGTGCTTGAACACCGCCCGCGCGCGCCTGGGGTGCCTTGCGCTTGGGAGTTTCTCCGGCGACAGCTTCAGCAGCACGCACTGAGAGCCCTTCATTGACGATTTTCTCGGAGAGGGACTGCATCGCAGTAATATCGCCGTCGAGCGAGAGGATCGCACGAGCGTGACCCGCCGAGAGTACGCCAGCCGCAACGCGAGCTTGCACGCTCTCTGGCAGTTTGAGTAAACGGATGGTGTTTGACACCTGCGGACGCGAGCGTCCAATACGCTCAGCAAGTTGTTCCTGAGTAATTCCAAAATCGGCGAGGAGTTGCTGATACGCCGACGCCTCTTCGAGCGGGTTCAACTGCGCACGGTGCAAGTTTTCGAGTAACGCGTCGCGCAACATGTTCTCATCAGACGTAGACCGAACGATAGCCGGAATCGTCTCGAGGCCTGCCCGCTTCGACGCGCGAAGACGACGCTCACCCATAATGAGCTCAAACTGTGGCTTACCCGCACGAGGCTTCGGAGTGATGGCGCGCACAACAATCGGCTGAAACACACCAAATTCTCGTACCGAATGCGTTAACTCCTCGAGCGCTTCCTCATCAAACTCGGTACGTGGCTGTGCCTGGTTCGGCACAATGTCTGCGACGCGCAAACTGCGAAGCTCGGCCCCGGGTACCTCAAGAAGTGACTCGCTGGTTGTAGATTCAGATGCAGAATCGAGCCCTGTCGGCTCTGATTCCGCCTGAGTACCCGAGGGTAGCGCCGCCGAGCTAGCACCAGACGGGTTTGCAACAGAAACAGCTGCACCCGCAACTTCCGAGGGGAAAAAGACATCCACCGGACGTTCCCCCGAAGTGCCCGACTGAGGAATAAGGGCACCGATTCCTCGCCCCAAGCCACCACGCTTTTTGGCCGCCATCGTTATGCTCCCTTGTTTTTCATGTCTGATGTTGCGGGCGCGAGTCCCTCTGATTCAGCTTCTGTCGATTGTGTCGACGCAGATGCTTGTGCTCCGCGCTCCGCCATCTCTGCTGCGGCTTCAAGATAAGCGATTGCGCCGATCGATCCACCATCGTACTCATGCACGGTTTGACCATAGCTCGGCGCCTCAGAAATGCGCACAGAACGTGGAATCACTGCGTTCAGCACCTCTGCCGGAAAATGATCCCGCACTTCGCCAGCTACCTCATGCGCCAAGTTCGTGCGTGCATCAAACATGGTGAGCAAAATTGTGGAAACCTGGAGGGTTGGGTTGAGATGCTTCTGAATCAGTTCGATGTTTCCCAGCAGCTGGCTGAGCCCCTCAAGCGCGTAATACTCGCACTGAATGGGGATAAGAACTTCCTGCGCTGCGACGAATGCGTTCACCGTGAGCAGGCCCAACGAAGGCGGGCAATCAATAAAGACGTAGTGATACGTGCGCTCTGACTCTGAGAGAAAAGTCTCTACCGCCGTGCGGAGCCGTTGTTCGCGTGCGACGAGTGACACGAGTTCGATCTCTGCGCCCGCGAGGTGAATCGTTGATGGCACACAGGCGAGGTTTTCGTGATCGCTCGAAATCTGCAGCGCATCACTCAGTTCAGCATCACCCAGCAAAACGTCGTACACACTGGTGATTTCCGGGCGATGCGGTACACCAAGCGCCGTCGAAGCATTGCCCTGCGGGTCGAGATCAATGACCAACACATTCGCGCCTCGGCGCGCGAGTGCCGCCGCAAGATTCACCGTCGTAGTGGTCTTACCGACACCACCTTTTTGGTTTGAAACGGTAATAATGCGTGTGTGAGCTGGCAGTGGAGACACGGTTTTAGCGAGGCGCCGCCTTCGTTTGAACTTATCTGCGAGGTGGTCGCCGACGAGTGATTTCTCAGCCATGGGTACCCACTCTAGCCCGAAACACACGCGTCGACTCAGAGAGAAGTTCGGCACCAAGTTCTTCTACACGTACGTCGCGCACTCGGTACTTCTTCAGTACCTTTTGTGATGCTTCAATCTCATCATGTATCGCGGCCCCTTTGAGAAAAAGCATCTCTCCCCCACCTCGGACCAATGGGGCGGTGAGCGGAACAAGCTTACGTAGCGCGGTGACGGCACGTGCTGTGATCTGATCTACCTCTAATGCACCATGAAACTCTTCGGCGCGGCCTCGCATCACGCTGGTGTTTGTCAGTCCCAGTCGTTCAATCTGCTCGTTCAACCAAGCGCAGCGGCGCTCCATGGGTTCGATCAACAGCATCTCAACATCCGGACGAATGATCCCGAGCACGAGTCCAGGCATCCCCCCGCCAGTGCCAATATCGGCAACACGAGCGCCCTCCGTGAGCAACGGCGCGAGTACTGCGCTGTTCAGCACATGTCTGGTCCACAACCGTGGAAGCTCGAGTGGGCCAATCAGACCAAGCTCTTCACCTCGGGCCGCGAGGTCTTCGGTGAACGCACGAAGAACCGGAGCGCGGTCGCCAGCGAGCACGGCTGCTGCGGCCGGCTCCTCCTCAAGGGGTTCTGCGACGAGGTCCTCTTCGTGTTTCACGTGAAACTTCGCTAGGAGCCGCGAATAACGAGGCGACG
>JBQEBC010000037.1:0-24178 GCA_052106035.1 Leucobacter sp.
CGGCCGTGTATGCGGGAGTGGCGGATCGCGCGCTTGAGCTCGCTGACGAGGCCGTTATGAAGGCGTCGAAAGCGGATCCAGCGCTCATTCGGCTTGATGACCCTGATACCGCGTCACGAATCATTGCGGCACATCTCGCGCACCGGACATCGCTCGATTCGCTCGAAGTTCTCGCGCGAGACGTGGACGAGCGACGCACGCGGGACGATTGGCCGCTTGCGCTCGCTGCGTGCCGAAACCTGGTCACCGATGAGGCTCGGAGCGCGGTCGACGTTGCCATGCGCTTTGTCGGTTCGCGAGGCTTCCAGGCCGACGGAGAGCTCGCAAGGCTCTACCGCGATGTGCTCGCTGGTATGTTCCATCCGTCAACGTCGAGCGCCTTGGCTGCATCGGTTCGTGGATCGATTGAAAACCCGTAACCTCACGAATCAAATCAGCAGCGTGAAACCTGGCAAGCTGGCCCCAGAGGAACAGCAAAGGGATCGTATTCTCCGGTTGTTGGCTGGGCCTGGCAGCGCGCAAAGCGCGCCGGAGACAGCCGGAGAATACGATCCCTTTGGTGTAGGGGAACTTACTCAGCTACGTGAGCTGCAGCCTGCTTCCGACGCCACACCATGATCGATGCGCCTGCGGTGAGGAGCACGATGCTCGCGATGCCGAGTGGCAGCATGCCAGATCCACCTGTGTTCGACAAAACATCTGCCACTGGTGTTGCCGTGACCTGACCCGGTGTTGCAGCCCCGCCGGTTCCCCCGCCTGCACCTGGAGCGGTTGTCCCGCCACCCGTGTCTGCGGCTGCGGTAACCACGAGCGGAGCCGAGTAGCTTGCACCGTTCGGGAGGAGCGCGACAAGCGAGTGCGCCTCATTCGTGGTGGTGCCCGCCGGGATCGTTACGACCGCGGAGAAGGTCCGATCCGCCGCAACGGTCGCGGTGCCGAGCGCTACCGGAGTCGAATGCAGTTCGAGCGCAATCTCGGTACCTGGCGTGAAGCCGGTGCCTGAGACGGTGATGTCGCCGCCCTGCGGGGCCGAAGCCGCGCTGAGCGAGAGTTCTGGCCCGGCTGGGACGTCAAGACCCGGCTCAGTAACCCACTTTTCACCCGTCGCATACTTGGTGACGGTGAACTCATCAAAGACCTCACCGATTGCAGGTACCTTCTTCTCGGCGTATACCGGGCGCTCACCGCTCGAATCGGTCAGCTCGTAGCTGAACGACCCCGACGGCTTTTCAGCGACATACGAGCGATACGTCAGCTGGTCTGCGCTCACGTCAATCACCTGGTAGGTCGTGACGCGTTCACCGCGAATCACCTGCGTAGCCTCATTGTTCGTCCAGACATTCTTCTCTTCGGTCTCTAGGCCGTAGTGTTTCGCGCCTGAGTTTGAGACCGCATAAACCGGCCCAACAGTCATGCCTGTGGTTTCGGTGATGTCTGCGTTGTTGTAACCACGCGCGTAGGTGTGATCGTGACCCATGAGCACGAGATCAATATTGTTCTCTTCAAACACTGGGACCCAGTGCTCGCGCAACACCGGCTCATTCCGACCTGATGAGGTCGAGTAGACCGGCTGGTGGAAGGTAACGACGTTCCACTTCGATGTGCTGTTCTTGAGTACATAATCGAGCCATGCTGCTTGGTACTGCGTCCATAATTCCGAAACATTGGCGCTCGGGCACTCGGAACCTGAGCAACCTGGAAGCACATCAGGCTTCAGGAAGGTGGAGTCGCGCGTAGCGTTGAGCGTAATGAACCGCACGTTCTGGTAGTCGGCGTAGTACACGGTTTCGGCCGCAAACTCAGACCAGTGCTCGAAGTATGCCGCGTACTGGCGCGCCACCTCGGTGTCGCCCTGGGCGAGTGCGGCGAGTTCGCCAATGCTCTCAGTGTCCGGCTGGTTCAGGGGGTATTCGAAGTGTGCCTTCCACGAGCTCAATAGCTTGTCGCCCGAGTACTCATGGTTACCTGGAGCCGCCATGATGTTCGTGCTGGTTGCCGAGCGCTCCATGCCTTTGAACCAGTTCTGCCACTCGTTGTCGTTGCCACTGGTGTTGATGAGATCACCAGCGTGCACCGAACCAATCGAGCGAGGCGCTTTGGCCTCTGCCTGTTCCACGACGAGGGGCCAGGTGGTGTCGAGACCGGTCTGAGCGTCTCCGTAGTAAACAAACTGCAAATCGGTCGCAGTCGGATCTTCAGTCGTGAACTCGAACCATTCGCTCCAGCTGCCTGGAAGCCCGACGCGGTACTTGTAGGCGGTGGCGGGGATGAGGCCGTCAACAGTCGCGGAGAAGTGCTCATTCTCGTTTCCGATCACCCTGCCTGCTGCGTACGCATCGATGAAGCGAGAATCGCCGCCAGCGGCGGGCGCGATCTCAACCTGCCCCACTTCGTGTGAGAGGTCGCCTGCGAGCCAAGAGAACGACTGTGAGGTGGAGGGATCTACCGTTGGAGTGAGAATCACACGCGTGGGAGCTGCGACGATCACGCCGTCTTCACCGGGTGCAGGTTTCGGGGTCAGCGTGAGCGAGGTGATGTCGAAGTACGCATCAGACGAGGTTTCGCGATCTTGGTAGAGCGCGACAGCGATGGTGTTTTCGCCGTCGAGAAGCAGCTCCGGGTCGATCGTGAACGTGCTCGTCACTGGGCTTCCTCCGCTTGCGCCCGCATACTGCAGATTCGAGGGAAGCGTGTCGTCGACGCGATCGTCGACGAAGTTCGCGACGGGCTCACCGTTTACAAAGACGCGAAGTGCATCATCATAAATTGCGGTCGCGCTCGCGGATCTGATCTCAGAGGTGACACCCTCAGGAATTTCGAATGACGTACGGAAGAAATACGTCGGAACCGTTGGCGCCGAACTTCCGTCGATGTAGTGTTCGAGCTTCGTTGCGGGCAGGTAGCCGCTCACAGGCTCGAGCTTGTTGCTCTTCACACCGAAGGCGCTGGGAGCACTCTTCCATGCGCTGTCATCGAACGCCGCAGCAGTCCAGCTGTTGCGATCGTCATTGCCCGAAGCAGGGTCGGTGTTGTCGTCCAAGTACTTCCATGTGGCGCCAGTGCTGAGGAGGGACTCAGTGGGCACCTCAACGGGGGCCGCCGAAGCTGGGTTCGCTGCAGGAAGGGCGAGGCCACTTCCGACTAGGGCTGCAAGCGCGAGGGCAATGGTGCCTCGCCTCGTCCGCGATGAGCGGGCGGAGTGGGTCATGTCGTTCCTTTGAAGTTCGCGTATTGAGACGTAACCGGCCGAAATTGGCGGCCTCATCCATCTCATCGAGTCAGAATGACCCAGGAACTTCTCAGGTGTTGCCGAGGGGTGACCCCGAGGTGCACACGAGATGAACACGACTGGGGCTCGCTAATTCATACCCCAGAAACAGCGAAGGGATCGTATTCTCCGGTTGTTGGCTGGGCCTGGCAGCGCGCAAAGCGTGCCGGAGACAGCCGGAGAATACGATCCCTTCGCGGTAGAGAGGAACTTATTTAGCAACCCCAGGATGCGTCATCGAGAGCAGATCCAGCGCCTTGTCGAGGTCGTCTTCGGTTACTTCACCACGCTCGACGAATCCGAGATCCACCACTGCCTCGCGCACCGTGATGCCCTTAGCGACCGAATGCTTGGCAATCTTCGATGCGGCCTCGTACCCGATGAGACGGTTGAGGGGCGTGACCGTTGACGGGCTCATGCCCGCAAGCGTCTCCATGCGCTCAATGTTTGCCTCAAGGCCGTCAATCGTCTTGTCGGCGAAGACGCGTGAAACGTTCGCGAGCAGACGAATCGACTCGAGGAGTGCAGTGCCCAGCACGGGAATCATTACGTTGAGCTCGAAGTTTCCGCGAGCGCCGCCCCACGCGATCGTGGCATCGTTGCCGATGACACGCGCACACACCATGAGTGTTGCCTCCGGGATCACGGGGTTAACCTTGCCCGGCATGATCGAAGAACCTGGCTGCAGATCGGGAATGTGGAGTTCGCCGAATCCGGTGTTCGGGCCAGAGCCCATCCAGCGAATATCTTCGGCAATTTTCGTGAGTGATACAGCGATCGTGCGCACAGCACCCGATGCCTCGACCAGCCCGTCGCGATTCGCCTGCGCCTCGAAGTGGTTGCGCGCTTCAGTGATGGGCAGACCACTTGACTGGGCGATCTCTGCGATGACCTTCTCAGGGAAACCGAGCGGTGTGTTGATACCGGTGCCGGTCGCGGTTCCGCCTTGGGGAACCTCAGCAACTCGCGGGAGTGCCGCGTCGATGCGTTCGATGCCGTAACGCATCTGGGCAGCGTATCCGCCAAACTCCTGACCGAGGGTGACAGGTGTCGCATCCATGAGGTGGGTGCGGCCAGACTTCACTGCGGCCTTCCACAGCTCCGCCTTCTTCTCGAGCGCAGTTGCGAGGTGATCAAGCGCAGGCTTGAGCTCGTTAATGAGCGCACCCGTTACTGCCACGTGCACGGAGGTGGGGAAGACGTCGTTTGACGACTGTGACGCATTCACGTGATCGTTCGGGTGCACGGGGGATCCGAGGTGCTTCGTGGCGAGGTCTGCGAGCACCTCATTCATGTTCATATTCGATGAGGTGCCGGAGCCGGTTTGGTACGTATCTACCGGGAACTGGTCGTGGTGAGCGCCGCCGATGATCTCATCGGCTGCTGCGACGATCGCGTCTGCTACTGGCGCTTCAAGGATCCCGAGATCCTTGTTCGCCATAGCTGCCGCGCGCTTGATGCGAGCGAGCGCAACGATCTGGGCAGGTTCAAGGCCCGAGCCCGAAATAGGGAAGTTCTCGACGGCACGCTGAGTCTGTGCCGCATAGAGGGCATGCTTCGGAACGCGCACTTCACCCATGGTGTCGTGCTCGATCCGGTACTCAATTTCAGTCACTGTGCTCCTTTGTTCGTGGTGTGGGTCAATGCATGTAGATGATGGTTACAGTGCGGCTGCAAGCTCAATATCGAGCGGGCCTACGGCAGTGTAGGGAACCGCACGGCCCTCGGTGAGGCGGTACTGGCAGCCTACGATGGCGAGCTCACCGCGGTCGACGGCATCGCTGATTGTGCGCGATGCGCGAAGCAACTCATTCACGGTCGTCATGAGGTGAATGCGTCCAGCAGCATTCGCGTCGATCTCCGCGGCGTCGACGTACGGAGTGTCATGGTGCTTGCGGTGCCAGAGCTGCTGCACGGCAGGCTGAATGGGGGCAAGCGTATTTGCCACCGACTGCGTAACATCGGCTGGAGTTCTGCTCGATTGGTCGATTGCAGCGGCAACTGCACCACAGGAGTCGTGTGCGAGCACAACGATGAGTGATGAACCGAGGTACGCGACGGCGTACTCCATTGAAGCGGTGATTGACTCGGCTACGACGTGGCCCATGTTGCGCGCAATGAATAGGTCGCCGAGCCCACAGTCGAAAATGATTTCGGCAGCGAGACGGGAGTCTGAACATCCGAAGAGAGCAACGTCTGGTGCCTGCGTGTTCACGAGTTCGGTGCGGCGTTCGACGTCTTGGTTCGGATGATTCGAGGTGCCACGAATAAACCGTTCGTTTCCCGCGATGAACGTATCCCAGGCTTGCTGTGGGGTGACCCTCGGTGTGACTTCAATGCTCATTGCGTTCCTTCCGCGGGCTGAGCGTCACTGGCATTCAGGCTGTCAGCAACTTGTGTGGCGAGCACGCGGATCGTGCCCCCATCATCGGTTCCGTAGACCAGGAGTGTGTCGTCTGCGAACTCACCTTCGAGCCCGAAGCGCATGTTTACCTGGTCGGCACGGCGTTCTGGGTGTTCATATACGGTCCAATCGATGCCACCGAGCACTTCTGCACCCGTGGCGTCTTGCCCCTCGAGCTTCGTGGCAATCCATTCGTCAGGTACGGGTTCGCCGTTGAGGCGGAATGCTTGCACCACGGTTGCGTAGGATTCGTTTTCAGTTGTGTAGTGGATTTGCCAGTAGCTCACATCTTCGTCGGAGGTGAGGGTGGCTTGCTTTGCCTTCCACGTATCTGGCACGGCGGGGACTGCGAGCGGACGGTCAGCGCCTGCGCTCTCAGCAAGCTTCGCGACGTCCACTGAGCGATCTTCGTAATCACCGACGCCACGCGGCACCATGAGATAGATGACGAATACGAGCCCGACGGTGACCAGTAGGGAAAAGACGAGGTTGTTGACAGTTTTGCGCTGACGATACAGACGACTGTTCTCCGCCTTGCGTGACGCCGTTTCTGCTTGCGTCTCAGGGCGGCCAAGCTCAGCGACGATAGTTGGTTGTTTCTTCGCCATTGCTACTGGGAATCTCTATTCTCTGTATTGGCGTCGTCGCCGTTGCTTTCTCCGCCCTGACGGGCAGCCTCGAGTCGCTGGCGTGCGCCGATGAGCCACTCCTCACAACGTGTAGCGAGCGCCTCGCCTCGCTCCCACAACGTGAGCGATTCCTCGAGTGTGGCACCACCTTGTTCTAAACGGTTCACCACCTGGATGAGTTCGTCACGGGCGAGTTCGTAGCTCAGGCTGGCAACGTCTGCATCGTTTTGGGCAGTCATAGGAATCAGTCTACTCTTCAAGCGCTACAAGGACGGTGAGCACACTGCTCGTGCGTTAGCCCAGTAACGCACGAGCAGTGCTGTACGCCCCCGGAGACTCGCGTTCAGGCACATCAAAGATGTGGCTTGGCCCCGTTCCGGCATCATCCGGTTGCCATCCAGGGTCGAGATCGCGAGCGAATGCCACGAGCGCGCCGTGCACCGAATCGGCAAGACCCTGGGGCGGTGTGGATCCTGCAACTCGCTCGACGCCAGGCGCATCGAGCCGGTCGAACACAAACGGAATATCGATGCAGTGACCAGAGTGTGCCGGCTCGGTTGCGTGCCAGGTGAACCGGTACGTCCAGGTGGGGCCCGCCCCAGACTCAGCGCGAGCGGCAGCGACGCGAGGCACCCAGGTGTGAAACACGGCGTCGGTGGTGTAGCGCTCGAGCAGGACAATAGTGCTCTCCTGCCCTTTCGCCATTGGGGTGTCGAGCCAACGGTCCGCCGCAACCGCTGTGGCACCAAGTGCGCGCAGAGTCAGGCGCCTCGGGGCACGGTCGAGCAACATGTTGTCGCCGAACATGCCAACCAGCTCGCCTTCGGTTGAGCCGAGCACCAGCGGCACAGACGCGTTCGCTCCAAGTGACGTGGCGGCGACCGTATCTGTTGGCACGATTTCACCGTCAGCAACCGGTCCGATCATGAGGCCATCACGGAGTAACTGGTGCACCTCCCGAAGCATGTGTGGCGGGGCTGGTTGGGTGATTTTCGGCTGCATCTCGAGAAGCTTGGATTCAGAGAGCTTCGAGAACCCCAGGGCATCGTTCGTGACTCCCGTAAGTTTCGCGAGATGCGCAGAGCGGATCCGAGCCTCTTCAACCGACGGGTCTGCCACGGCAGCCGACATCGCATAGCCCGCACGAAACATTCCGGTAGCGCCCGGTGCGCCGAGGAGTGTGAGCACAGCTCCACCGCCGGCTGACTGGCCTGCGATGGTGACCTTGTCTGCGTCTCCGCCGAACGCATGAATGTGCTGCTGCACCCATTCGAGCGCGCAAATCCAATCAAGTACTCCTCGATTGGGTACGGCTCCCTCTATCCACCCGAACCCGCGAAACCCCAGCCGGTAAGACAGAGTCACGAGGATTACGCCGTCACGCGCAAAGGCGCGGCCGTCGTACCAGGGGCTCGCGGGAGAACCCGTAATAAAGCCACCGCCGTGGATCCAGACGACAACCGGAAGCTTGCTCTCAGGGTCGAGCGTTGGAGTCCACACATTCACGCTCAGAATGTCGTTCCCAGGAATTGACTCTTCAGGAATGATCGGCGCACCGGCTTTGCCGTGCATCGGAGTGGGCCCGAACTCTGTCGCGTCGAAGATCCCATCCCAGGGCTCACGACGAACGGGTCGCGCAAAACGCAGCGGACCGGTCGGTTCTTCGGCATAGGGAATGCCACGAAAGACCGCGGTAGATTCCTGCCATACACCCCGTACCTTGCCCGAGGGGGTCTGAACTATTGGGGCCTCATTCGAAGGTGACTCCGCCATAGTTCGTATCTTAGTGAGGCAGACCTACAGCGCGCATCCGCATTTACTCGTGAGCACCGGTGGAAATCGCCCCGAGTTTGCCCCCGGCCACGCTCACACGAAGCTTGGCGCCGTCTGGCGCATCGCCCGGGTCATGGAGTACTTCTCCCGAGTCCAGCTGCACAATTGCATACCCGCGCTTCAACGTTGCCTCGGGTGAGAGCGCAGTAAGTCGCGCTCGACTCTCAGCGAGGGCGCTCGCGCGATCCACCACTGCGCGATCTGCGAGATCGGAACCGCGCGCAATCCAGCGCACGAGCTCTTCGGCGCGATCATCCACAATGCGCTCAGGTGAGGCGAGCGCCGGTCGAACACGAAGCTGCGAAATGCGGTCTGATTCATGGGTGAGGAACTGGCTCATGCGGCTCATCATGCGACTCCGCGCCTGGTCGATACCTGCGAGCTCCTCGCCGACATCTGGAACAACGCGCTTGGCCGCATCGGTGGGTGTCGACGCACGAAGGTCAGCAACCTCATCGAGTAATGGCCGATCAGCCTCATGCCCAATAGCGCTGACAAGAGGAGTGGTTGCTGCGGCTGCTGCGCGAACCACCTGCTCATCTGAGAAGGGGAGCAGATTTTGGAAATCGCCGCCACCCCGAGCAACGATGATGACCTGCACCTCTGGATCCGCGTCAAGCGTCTTGATTCCTGCCGCGACCTCCTTCGCCGCCCGGTCGCCCTGCACCGCGGCGTAGTGGATCTTAAACTTCACTCCGGGCCAGCGCAGGGTCGCATTTCGCACGACGTCTTTCTCGGCATCGGAATCGCGGCCGGTAACGAGACCAATGAGCCCGGGCAAGAATGGAAGTCTCTGCTTGCGCTCAAGTTCAAATAACCCTTCGCTCTGCAGCTGCCTGCGCAGCCGCTCAAGTCGTTCGAGAAGCTCGCCGATGCCGACGTGAGACACATCAAACACCTGCACTGTGAGAGAGCCGCCCTTCACCCAGAAGTTCGGCTTCACGAGCGCAACCACGCGGTCACCCTGTTTGAACTCTCCTGTGAGTCGCTGGGCAACCGAACGCCACACCGTGAAGCTCACGGTCGCGTCCTGAGACAAATCACGTAATTTGCCATACACATGGCCACCTCGAACCTGCCATTGGGTGACCTCGCCCTCGATCCATACCTGACCAAGGCGCTCTACCCACGCTGCGATTTTCTCGCTCATCAGACCGACTGGCCAAGGGGCGTCGCGTGTTGCTGGCGACTGTGCCTGTGACTGTGCTCCGGTTGCTTCTGCTGCCATTATTCGAGCCTACCCGCGCGACCCGGTGATGCTCAGCAAGGCAGCCTAGACTGTTGCGTATGAATCTTGAGGTGTCGGCTGTGAACCAGCGAACGATCGGTGCCCCCGTTGTGAGTCTCGCGATGCCGCGCATGCGGCGTCAGGCGGGCCGTCTGAAAGACATGCCCATCGACGGAGCAAAGCAAGTCTTGCTTGCCGCCCCGCGCGGGTATTGTGCTGGCGTGGACCGTGCGGTCGTCGCGGTAGAGAAAGCGCTTGATCGACTGGGCGCTCCCGTATATGTTCGCAAGCAGATCGTGCACAATGTGCACGTGGTGCAGACCCTTGAAAAGATGGGTGCGATCTTTGTCGAAGAGGTCGACGAGGTGCCCGAGGGGGCGAACGTCGTCTTCTCGGCCCACGGTGTTTCTCCCGCGGTCGTGCAGGCTGCGGAGGATCGGCACCTGCACGCGATCGACGCCACCTGCCCACTCGTCACCAAGGTGCACCGTGAAGCTGTGCGATTCGCGAAGCAAGACATGGAGATCTTGCTCATCGGTCACGAAGGCCACGAAGAAGTTGAGGGAACCGCCGGCGAGGCGCCTCAGCACATCACTATCGTGAACTCTCCCGAAGACGTTGACTCGCTTGAGGTAGAAGACCCCGAGCGGCTCGTGTGGCTTTCGCAGACGACGCTGTCGGTTGATGAGACGATGGAGACGGTGCGTAGGCTCCGCGAGAAGTTTCCGAAGCTTCAGGACCCACCGAGTGACGATATTTGCTACGCGACACAGAACCGCCAGGTCGCAATCAAGAAGATCGCGCCGCAAGCAGACGTGGTCATTGTGGTCGGATCATCGAACTCATCGAACTCTGTACGACTCAAGGAAGTAGCGCTTGAGTATGGGGCGAAGGCCGCGTACCGCGTTGATTATGCGTCAGAAGTAAAGCAGGAATGGCTCGATGGTGCACGGACGGTTGGCGTCACCAGCGGCGCATCGGTGCCCGAAGTGCTCGTGCAAGAGCTACTCGATGACCTTGCTGACGCCGGCTACGGAGATGTGCGCGCGGTAGTTACGGCTGAGGAAGATCTCGTCTTCTCGCTGCCAAAGGAGCTTCGACAGGATGCCTCGGGCAAGCGTGATGAGCGAGCCCTTGGCGGCCGCGTCCGCTAGAGAGGTCCTTCGTCCGCTATCAGGCTTTCTGCTGAGCGCTCTTAGAGCGATCTGCCCTGAAGGTATTCGATGAGCTCCGTGGACTTCTCGGGGTTGCCGAGAATGTTCACGAGATCTGGTGTCGTCAAGATCGCAATCATCACCACTGCCAAAACGAGCACCGTCACGATGACTCCAGCAGCGAGTGGGGCCCAGAACGTGAGCTTTCCTGCACGCAGCCGCCGAATCGAGTACACGAGGACGATGCCGTAAAACGCAAGCAGCGCAATCCCAATGACTTTACCCGTGGGGTCTAGCCACGCAGGAACTGAGAATTCCTCGAACCCCGGTGCTGCTCCGATGAGCCTGAATGTCGCATCTAAGCCCATCATTGCGAGCGCCATCTGAAGAGCGCCGAAAATTCCCACAACCAACAACAAGATAGTGACGATCTTGTCTAGGGCGCTCGGGCGTTTTGGTTGAGCGCTTGCAGCGCGAGTGTTGCTCTGTTGCGCGAGGGGAGTAGATCTGTGTTGCGAAGCCGGAGGTGTGGTCGCATTCGCGCGGTATGGCCCGCCGCTTGAAGCTTGCGTAGTGTCGTCCGGCACCTTGGTGCGTCCGCTGGCCCGTGGGGGTGCGGCAGCGTTTCGCGCAGGTAAGCTTGATCCTGCGCCGAGATTGTGCGGCACTCCCGGCAACGTTCCGGGGGTGCTCTGGGCAGAAGGTATCTTCGCGGTTTGACTCGACGGAGAGGCGTCACTGGGTTGCGCAGAGTCTTCAGCGCCTTCTGGCTTCCACTCCCAACCTTCTGGAGCGTACTCGCCGTACTCGGGCTTCGGACGCTTGTCGCTATTGTCTGCCATTATGCGCTCACAGATTTGCCGGCCGAGCCGAGCTGTTCGGCGGCGAGCGCAATGCGTGCTGCCATGCTGTTTTCAGCAGCCTTGCCCCACGCGCGCGGGTCGTAGATCTTTTTGTTTCCGACCTCGCCATCGATCTTCAGCACGCCATCGTAATTCTTGAGCATGTAATCGACGACGGGGCGCGTAAACGCATACTGAGTGTCCGTATCGATGTTCATCTTGATGACACCGTTTCGCACAGCCTCGGCAATTTCCTCTGCAGTGGATCCTGATCCGCCGTGAAACACGAGGTCGAGTGGCTTCTCGCCCGTGTTGTACTTTGCAGCGAGCCCCGCCTGAATTTCGGCGAGCAGTTCGGGGCGCAACTTGACTCCACCTGGTTTGTAGACGCCGTGAACGTTGCCGAAGGTGAGAGCTGTGAGGTAGCGCCCCTGTTCGCCTAAGCCGAGAGCTTCAACGGTGGCGACGGCGTCATCGAGCGTGGTGTACAACTGGTCGTTGATCTCGTGGCTGATGCCGTCTTCTTCTCCACCAACGACACCGATCTCAACCTCGAGAATGATGCCGGCTGCATTGAGGCGAGGTAGGAGCTCTTTCGCGATTTCAAGGTTCTCTGCGAGTGGCACCGCAGACCCATCCCACATATGCGACTGGAAGTAGGGGAGGCCACCCTCGTTCACGCGCTCTTCACTCGCCGCAACGAGCGGAATAACAAAGTTCTCGAGGTGCTGTTTCGGGCAGTGGTCGGTGTGTAGCGCGACGGTGACGTCGTATGCCTTTGCAACCTCTTCAGCATATTTTGCGAATGCAATTGACCCGCCGACACGATTCTGCACAGTGTGGCCGGCGAGATAGTCGGCTCCGCCGAAGCTCACCTGAAGAATTCCGTCGGACCCGGCTTCGGCGAAACCTTGGATCGCGGCGTTAATGGTCTGCGAGCTCGAAACATTGACAGCGGGGAATGCGAAGCTGCCGCTCTTGGCTGCGTCGAGCATTGCTGCGTACTGTTCCGGGGTTGCGACTGGCATCTGGGCTCCTTGGCATCGGTGTCGGCTGTGGCTCACGCTCGAGCAACACTCAGTGTGGATCGGGGCTGCGCAATCACCCTGCCGTGAACTTTCACCGCCTGGCGGCGCAACTCTCCCAGTCTACGCGGTAGTCTATGAGCTATGACTGAACCCCTCTCACTCGGCGACTGGCAGCCTGACCGTAACCTCGCAATGGAGCTCGTGCGTGCCACTGAGGCCGCCGCGATGCGCGCGACCCCGTGGATCGGACGTGGCGACAAGAACGCTGCCGACGGTGCTGCCGTTGATGCAATGCGACGCTTCCTTGCAACGGTGAACATGAACGGCACCGTTGTGATCGGTGAGGGCGAGAAAGACGACGCGCCGTGGCTGTACAACGGTGAAGTTGTGGGTAACGGCTTGGGTGCCGATTGTGACGTCGCCGTGGATCCAATTGATGGCACCAGGCTCACCGCAGAGGGTCGCCCTGGGGCGCTCTCGGTGATCGCTGTTGCAGACCGTGGCAGTATGTATGACCCGTCTGCGGTCTTCTACATGGACAAGCTTGTGTGCGGCCCGCAGGGCGTAGGCATCGTTGATATCCGTAAGCCAATCGCTGCGAACATTCGCGACCTCGCGAAAGCCAAGGGCGTGGACGTGTCTGATATCCGGGTCGCAGTGCTCGATCGCCCGCGCCATGAGTCGCTTATTAATGAAATTCGTGAAGCTGGCGCCGGTACGCGTTTGCTGATGGATGGCGATGTTGCTGGCGGTATCAACGCGGCTCGCTGGGATTCAAACATTGATCTGTGCGTCGGTATTGGCGGCACCCCCGAGGGCATCATTACGGCCTGTGGTGTGAAGGCGCTTGGTGGTGTCATCCAGGGGCGCTTGTGGCCGAAGGATGATGACGAACGTCAGCACGCAATTGACGCTGGACACGACCTTGACCGTGTGCTCGAAGCAAACGATCTCGTCGCGAGCGACAACTGCTACTTCGTTGCGACCGGCATCACCTCAGCCGAATTTGTTGAGGGCGTGCAGCGCCGAGGGCCCTTTGTTCGTGCGGAAAGCATTGTGATGCGCGCGCACTCGGGCACCATCCGCCACGTCACGAGCGATATGGACCCCAACCGCTGGGAGTAGCCGTTAGGCCTCGTTCTCCTCGCCACGAGTGGATCCGAGCTCTGGCGCAACAAGCGGCCTGACCGCATCTTCAAGCTGACTCGGTTCGCCGAGCGCCTCACCATTGAGCGCGCTGATTTTTCGCGTGGTGGGGAGTACTTGGCGCTCGAGCGAGCCGACGTATGCGTTGTAGCTTTGTACGCCCCGCGACAGTGTTCGCCCAAGCTTGTCGAGGTGGCCTGCCGTCACCCCGAGGCGCTTGTTCAGCTCGCGACCCAGTTCGAAAAGCGTGCGTGCTTCACTCGTGAGGGTTTCCTGTCGCCAGCTGTACGCGACCGATTTGAGGATCGACCAGAGACTGACCGGAGACGCGAGTGCGACGCGGCGTTCGAACGCGAACTCAAGCAGAAGCGGATCGGCGTCGAGGGCTGCGGATAGCAGTGATTCGCTCGGCACGAATGCGATGACGAATTCGGGGGAGTCGCCGAGGGCCGCAGCGTAGTCGCGGCCGCTCAACGTAATGATGTGGTTACGCATTGCTCTTGCATGCTGGGCCAGTAACGCGGGAAGCCGGTCGTCATCAGCAGCCAACTCTTGAGCAGACAAGTGCGCGTCAAAAGGCACCTTCGCGTCGATCGCGATGGACTTCCCACCTGGAAGCTTGACGACAAGATCCGGTCGCACCGCACCCGACTCAGTGCGAATGTGTTGTTGCACTTCGAAGTCGACGTGTTCAACCATGCCGGAAGCCTCAATGATGCGACGAAGCTGCGTCTCTCCCCAAATGCCCCGCGTGTTGTTTGAGCGAAGTGCCGAAGCGAGGTTTTCTGCAGTTCCACGAAGTTTGTCTTCTGCGAGCGCCGCTTGTCGCAATTGCTCAGTGAGCTCTCCGTGCTGAGTGGCCCGTTGCTGCTCGATGCCTACGACCGTACGTTCGAGTTTTCCGAGCGTGTCACGAAGCGGAGCAAGCTGTTGAAGCACGCGCTGCTCTTCGCGGTCAAGCTCGACCCTTCGATGAGAGTTCGCTTGGGCATCACGCAATCTATCTTCGAGCCCTGCTACCTGAGTCTGTGCGACCGCGAGCTCCTCGCGCACGCGGTGTGATCTCGCCATCATGCTGGCGGCGCCCGCGCCGGCTCCAAAGAGCAGCGCCATAAGGATTACAAGGACGAATACGAAGGGGGAGAGTGCCATGCAGCTATCGTGACACCAGCCTCAGACATTGGGGTGAGGGACACTTGGTCAAGGAGCGGAATTTATAGCTTGAGGGCGATCGCTTTGAGCTGATGCACCTTCACACCGGTCTTCTTTGCGAGAGACGGGACATCTGGTACCTCGTGACGCAGTGCTGCGTCGATAATGATCGCCGCGCACGCTTCGGAGTCTGCAAGTGCGTTGTGATGGGAGAAATCGCCGTACCCAGCTGCCTCGGCGGCAAGCGGTAGCCGGTGGGAAGGGATGTCATATGTTTTGCGTGACACTTGCACACTGCACAGGTACTTCAACCTTGGGGTCGGGGTGATGGTTTCGGCGCAGGCCGCGCGAATCACACCCATATCAAACGAGGCATTGTGGGCAACGGCGATGTCATCACCGATGAAATCGCGGAGCCGTTCAAGCTGAGACTCCCATGAGTCGGCGTCGGTAACCATGCCAGCCGTAATGCTGTGAATCTTCACGTTGAACGGAAGAAACTCTGCGTGCGTCTCGGGCGGTTGAATAAGCCAGTAGTCTCGATCCACCACCACACCATCGCGCACCCGGGCGAGCCCCACAGAGCACGCAGATGAAGGGTGGCTGTTTGCGGTCTCGAAATCGATAGCGGTGAAGTCAACTGGCACCCCAAGAGTGTTTCACAACCCGCTGACATCCAGCTCCAGCGTGCACCTCGTCAGCCTCTTCGCAACACAGGTAGACTTAACCCTCGTGGCTCTTACAATCGGCATCGTGGGACTTCCCAATGTGGGCAAGTCGACCCTCTTCAACGCACTTACACATAACGACGCGCTCGCCGCGAACTACCCGTTCGCAACGATCGAGCCGAACATCGGCGTCGTGAACCTGCCAGACCCCAGGCTCCAAAAGCTCGCTGAGATATTTGGGAGCGAACGCATTCTTCCCGCGCCCGTGAGCTTTGTCGACATCGCCGGAATCGTGCGTGGTGCAAGCGAGGGCGAGGGGCTTGGAAACAAATTCCTCGCAAACATACGCGAGGCCGACGCAATTGCGCAGGTCGTACGTGGGTTCGCTGACCCCGACGTGATTCACGTCGACGGTGACGTCAACCCCGCGAGCGACATGGAGACGATCAACACTGAGCTGATTATCGCCGACATGGAGACCCTCGACAAGGCGCTCGTACGTTACGAGAAGGAACTCAAGAATAGAAAGATCGACCCGACGGTTGTGCAAGCCGCCAAAGACGCGCGTGATGCGCTGAACGACGGCAAGCTGTTGTCGGCTTCGGGTGTGGATCTTGAGCCGATCCGCGAACTTGGTCTGCTCACTGCGAAGCCCTTCCTCTACGTATTTAACGTCGACGAGGGAGTGTTGGGTGACGCGAACCGGCTCGCCGAACTCGCCGAACTTGTCGCTCCGGCGAAGGCCATCTTCCTTGACGCGAAGCTTGAAAGTGAGCTCATTGAGCTCGACGATGAGGACGCAGCCGAACTGCTAGCGTCGATTGGCCAGGAGGAGAGCGGTATTACTCAGCTCGCCCGCATTGGCTTTGACACTCTCGGGCTTCAGACCTACCTCACGGCTGGCCCTAAAGAGACCCGCGCCTGGACAATTCCGAAGGGCGCCACGGCGCCCCAGGCCGCTGGTGCGATCCACACCGACTTCGAGCGTGGCTTCATTAAGGGCGAAATTATTTCGTTCGAAGACCTCGTTGAGACCGGTTCGGTCGCCGAAGCCAAAGCAAAGGGCAAGGCCCGCATGGAGGGCAAGGATTACATCATGCAGGACGGCGATGTCTGCGACTGGCGTTTTAATGTTTAAATCCCTGATCAGGTGACATATTTTCTACTACAAAATAGTGCAGAAACGCCGGCGTTGTAGCAGTTTTGTAGCCGTTTTCTGAGCTGTAAATGCACGAGGACCCCTTATGGAGACAGGGGGTCCTCGTGCATTTGTGGTGAATCATAGGTCAGGCTTGCTCGTCGCTTGGAGCGTCGCGGTTGGATGATGCACCGCGGTTGGATGCTGCTCGCCCTGTTTGGGCGGGGCTAGTTACTCGGCACCGCGCCCTGGACTATACGATGATGCAGTGCTCTCAACTTCGTCTCTTGCAAGCGCCCGAGTATCCCTGCAACCATTTAGTGAACGTCACCTAGAATCCCGGGCTCACTATCAAGGGCTTCCAGAAGTAGCTCGCTATCTTTACCGCCCACCGCTCACTCCTGGAGTAAGTCGTGAGTTGGCCCTGGCTAATCGTGAGAGAAAATTTGAGAGTACAGGGGATTGGCTCTTATTTGCCGTTGTCAGCAATGAAGATGACTCGCTCCTTGGTGAAGTTGTTGCCACTCTAGAGAACGCTAATGCACGTCAAGTCGAGATCGGATGGATCTTTGATCCACGCAGCGCGGGTCGCGGATACGCAACAGAAGCTGCGAAGAAGCTCCTTTCATACCTCTTCAGGGAAAAGAATGCTCATCGGGTATTTGCTCGCCTGGACGCAGAAAATCACGCATCGCGACGCATATGTGAGCGGATAGGAATGCGGCAGGAAGCTCATCTCGTTGAGAACGCCCGCGACGGTGAGCGATGGGGTTCTGAATATATCTACGCGATACTCGCCCGCGAATTTGAATTGGCGGCAGGGTAAGTAGGGCCTACCTCTGATCAACTTTCTGACCTGACCGATGCTGCCCCCCCCCTGAAAACTGAATGGTGGGCTCGTCTTATATGTGGTTGGCGGAAATACGCAACTTCTTTGCGGAAGGCGTACGATTCCTCATGTCAAAGGTTGTTATCTGCGGCGACGTGGTCGAGCTCCGGTTCTTGAACTGAATGTTAGGCGCGAGGATGTCTTCGGAAGTAGGCGACACGGATGGAGCGCATGTACGAGGAACGTCATCCCGACTCACCTGTGCTCGAGCGTGCCCTGGCGCGCGGAGCACGCCTGGTCACAAAGCCCACTGACTTTTTCGGCACGCAGTTCGCCCGCGTGCAAGACGCGAGCGTCAACCTAGGGTGGATCTGGCAGCACGGTGAGGCGGCCTGGGATGCTCACGACGATGGGAACGAGTGGCCGTCCGACGGAGACAATGCGGGATGGGGCGAGGTATCGCCCGGCCTCGAGTACATCCACGACACGCTTCTGGAAGCGATGACGGCGCTGCGTGATCCGAAGGGCTCGTAGCGCCGATCGGCGTCTACCGGCCAGAGATTTCACTTTACCTGAACCCGGTGGAGTTCAGGTTCAATGTGTAGCGGGCCGGCAGTCAGTGATCGGAAGGGATGACCGCAGCTGGGTTGCCATCGCCGGAGCATGCGGCAGCCCTTAGAACAGGGGCCATGGCACCGCCGGCATCTCGCCGCTCGGGGCCGGAAACCGCCCTTCCTTACGCAGCTGGTTGCAGCGCACGGTGAGCGATGCGACCTCTTCGGTGCTGAGCAGGTCCGTCAATCGTTGGCCCAGCTCACCGCGCAGCCCACCGCTGAGGCGGTCGATGCCGTCGTGTTCCTCGGAAGTAAAAGCGTCTCCCAACCAGCCCCAGAGGACCGTGCGCAGCTTGTGGTCGCGATGAAAGGTGAGCCCATGGTCGACCCCGTACCGGTGTCCGTCAGCCATGGCGAGGATGTGGTCGCCCTTGCGATCAGCATTGTTAACGATCAGGTCGAACACCGCCATACGTCTGAGCGCCGGTGAGTCCTCATGGACGAGCGTGATCCTCTGCCCGCTCTGATCGTATCCCTCGAATACGCTTCTCCAGCCCGTCGCGGGCAGATGTTCCGTTGCGACCAGGTCCACGGCACGCTGTGCACGGTCCTGGTCCTGCCAGAGCTGCACCATTCCTTCGCCCATCGGGCCGTCGCGTAACCAGGTGCGCGGCACGACGTTCCAGCCGAGGGCCTGAGAGATCAGGTAAGCGGCAACCTCCCGGCGGGCCAGTGTGCCGCCCGGGAAGTCCCAGAGCGGGGCCTCGCCCGCCACCGGTTTGTAGACGACCGTCGTGTCGCCGATGCTGCCCAGGAACGTCGCGTTGGAGGCCGTCGTAATGCGGCCGGTGAGCGTCAGCTCGGTGGTCGTAAGGTCCGTCGCGGCCATCAGTAGTCGGGAATGGTGCAGGTATGGCCGTCTGGGTCCACGGGATAGCCGCAGAGCGTGCATAGGGGACGCCCGGCGTCCACGATCTCCCGAGTGCGCTGAGTGAACGCACGAGCAGTGCCGACCGGCATGCGCACCCGCAGCATCTCCGGCTCAGCCGCACCGTCACCGTCGAGCGCGTCGTCGTCGGCGAGGGGGTGCGCCTCGATGATCACCTGTGCGGTGGTGGGATCCCAGCCGATAGCCATGGTTCCGGCCCGGAACTGCTCCTGGACGGTCTCGAGCTGATCATTGTCGACGAGCTCGACGGGAGTGCTGGTGGGAACGCTGTAGCGGTTGCCCTCGATGGTGCTGAGCTGGTCGAGGATCTCGTCGATCTTCTGCGCAAGCAAAGCCGACTGCTGCTTCTCCAGGGCGATGCTCACGATCTGTGCCCCGGCACGCGCCTGCAAATAGAACGTCCGGGCTCCCGGAGGGCCGACCGTCCCGATGACGACCCGATCCGGCCAGTCGAATTCGTGAAGATGTGCGGGCTCTTGGTTCATGTGAAGATTCTAGGCGTATGGGTGTCTGCGGTGGCTGTGCCTGCACCGCCGCCCACCGGTGCATCGCCGGACAGGATGTCTTGTGAGAGCCAGGACAGATCACCGGAGTCAGTGTTGGTCGCCCAGACCCTCGGTCGGCTCGCGCCATAGCTCACGATCGACACAGATGCGGGTCCCACCTCGAGCCGTTGGAATAGGTCGAGGTGCATGCCGAGCGCGTCGGCCAGGATCGATTTGATGATGTCACCGTGGCTCACCGCCACCCACACCGCCCCCGGCCCGTGCTCGGCGTCGACAGCGACATCGTGGCGTCGGATCGCGGCCACCGACCTGGCCTGCATCCCCGCCATTGACTCGCCACCGGGAAAGACGACAGCGGAAGGATGTGACTGCACGATCGGCCACAGGCCCTCAGTCGCGAGATTGCTGAGCGAACGGCCCTGCCACTGACCGTAATCGCACTCCGTGAGATCGGGTTCGACCGACGATGACAGTGCGCCCCTCTGACGATCGATGATCGCCCGGGCTGTCTCCGCGCAGCGCTCAAGTGGGCTCGACACCACCCCTACGACGGGCACGGCTGCGATCCTGTCTCCGGTCAGCGCCGCCTGCTCCTGTCCGAGACGGTCCAGATGCACGCCGGCGGTCCGACCTGCAAGCAGTCCCGTCGCATTGGCCGTGGTACGGCCGTGCCGCACGAGGAGTACTGTCGCCATCCACTCAGCCTATCGCTGCGGTCGAGGGCCGGTGCAAACATCGGATTCGCTGGATGTGAGGCTATTACGCTCAACGGCAGTTGAGCACAGAGATTTGCTAGCTTAGGGACATGACCGACAACGTTGCCCTCAAGTTCCCGCCTTGCCCTCAGTGTGAGAGCGAGTTCGCCTATGAGTCGGGTGCACTGCTTGCCTGCCCCATGTGCGGTCATGAGTGGGCGCCGGGCGAGGCAGAAACAGGGGACGAGTCGCAGACCGAACCAGAGATTCGTGATGCCGTCGGCAACGTGCTCGCCGACGGCGATGATGTGACACTTGTGAAATCGGTGAAGATCGCCGGTGGCAGCGGAGCAAGTATCAAGATCGGAACGAAGGTGCGCGGGATTCGCCTCGCGGAAGATCGCGGAGACGGGCACGACATCGACGCACGCATCCCTGGTGTTGGCCGACTTCAGCTGAAATCGAGCGTCGTTAAAAAGATCTAGTCGGTCCGTGAATCGTTGGTCTTTGACCATAATGCCGCGCGAGAGTTGCCATTCCCTCATCAAAGCTCACCGCTGGTTCCCACCGCAGAACCTCGCGGGTTCGGCGCTGATCGAACCAGTGTGCAGTCGACATCTGCTCGGCAAGAAAACGCGTGAGGGGCGGCTCGTCATTGTGCTCGCGCAGATTCCAGAACGCATCTACCGCTGTGCCAGCGGCGAGCGCCGGCGCGACGGGGATTCGCAGCTTTGGCGTACGTGCTCCACCTGCGAGTGCAAGCCGCTCAATGAACTCTCCGATTGGCCGGGGCTGCCCGTTCGTGACGACGAGTGGTTCTCCATGCACACGTGTAACCGCGTCGAGTCCTGCAATGATTGCGTCGACGGCGTTGCTGACATACAGGGTATCGACGAGAGCAGCACCAGAACCGAGGATGGGCATGCGGCCCTGCCGAGCGCGCTCAATGATGCGCTCGGTGAGCTGAGTGTCACCCGGACCCCACATGAGGTGCGGGCGCAGCACGAGTACGGGAAACGCGTCTGAATCTTTCGACAGAGCAAGGAGCTCGCCCTCACCCTTGGTGCGCGCGTACTCACCGCGGGCGGACGCTGGGTCTGCGGGTTCCGCCGGTGTTCCGATGAGCGAGTTCCCGGCGTTCGCGACGGAAGGGGAGGAGACGTGGACGAACCGCGATACTCCGGCCTGCTGTGCCGCCGTGAGCACATTCCGCGTACCGTCGATATTCACGCGTTCGAATTCGAGCGGGTCACCGGCCATCGACACTTTGGCCGCTAGGTGGATCACCGCTCCCTGACCTGCTATCGCTGTCGCAACCGCGTTGGGGTCAGTCACGCTTCCCAAGATGTCGCGCGCGCCTGTGGTTCCAGAGGGGCGGCGCTGCAGCGTCGTCACATCATGGCCGCCATCGAGCAGTTCTCGCACGACGGATGAGCCGAGCAGCCCTGAAGCGCCGGTAACGAGAATTTTCATGGGCGTACCCTCATGGCTTGCCGATGCGTTCGCCGCGCAGCACCCCATCGGCCCAGACTGCCAATCGAGTGCGATCGATCTTTGAGTTGTGGCGAATATCGGTGGGGAAGATGCCCGACACGAGCACCGCTGGAATGTCGTGCGGGTAGTGCTCCGCAATCGCAGCTCGAATAGCGTCGGCAAGTTGCATCGGTGCGAGACCGGGCTTCATTCCGGCCCTTACCTCGGGCTCGATGACGACCACCACGGACTGTATGCCCTGCGGGCCGACACCGACGACGGCAGAGCGGTACACGCCGGGCACGTGATTCACCACCGCTTCGAGCCCGCCGGGGCCGAGTGGGCCAGTGGGGGTGGTGAGCACGTGCTGCACGCGACCCTCGATCCACACCCTGCCCTCGGGGTCAATGTGACCGATGTCGCCCGTGCGGTGCCAGATTTGGCTGTCGAGACTGTCGCGTTTTGACGAAGCATCGGTATCCCACAAACGGTCGTAACCCGCTTTGAGGTGCGGGGCAGAGACGACAAATTCTCCCAGAACGTCGACCGCTGCGGCGTCCGTAAGTAACTCATCAGATGACCGACCTGTGTCGTCAAGCGGCGCGAGCGCAATGCGAACGCGCGGCACAGGCTTACCGACACACACTCCGTGATCGCGTGACTGTGCCTCGGCGGCAGCCACACCATCACGGTTAATATCGGTGAGCATGAGCCCCTCTGTCATGCCGTAAGGCGAGCGGATCTCTGCATTCGGAAACAGTTCCGAGAGCTCATCGAGCAGGCTCAGCGGCACCGGGGCGCCGGCTGAAAGTACCAGTTCAATCCGCGCAAACGCAGCTCGTTGCTCGCTGCTCAGATCGACCGCAGTGGCTTGCACGTTGGTGTACGCGGCAGGGGACGCGAACACCATGGTGCACGTACCAGCAAGGATCGCGTCAGCGAGGGCAGCTGCCGTTAACGTACGAGGCTTCGTGACCGACATATCAGGGGTCACGCTACTGATGCCAAGACCTGGCCCGAGCAGCGCAAACGGTGCGAAGCCTGCGGCCCAACCCGTATCCGCTCGCACCTCGAACTGTTCGCGTAGGGTGCGGGCCAACGCTCCGAGTCGGGCATGGGTGTAACGCACGCCCTTTGCTGGCCCCGTCGAACCCGAAGTAAACAGGATGACGGCATCGTCATTGTGACCCGGGTAACGGATCGGTTCACTTGAAGCGGTGCGGGCGAGCGCAGTGACACTCGTCTCGACTCCCAGAGCCACTCGTTCGGGTGCGCTGAGCCGCTTGATTGAGATGCGCCTCCCTGGCCACCCAGCGGCACGGGCTAAGGTCAATCCGGGCTTCAGACCGATGATCCATTGCGGATCAGACGCCTTGATCGCGCGGGTCATACCGGCAACGCCGAGACCGGAATCGGCAACGACTGCTACTCCGCCGGCCTTGAGCACGCCGTATAAGACCGCGGTGAGATCGTTGCCCGGCGTGACGAGCAGTGAGACGCGGTCTCCGAGTTTCAGACCGAGTTGTTGCAGACCGCGTGCAATACCGTCGCTCACCCGAGTGAGCTGCTTCCAAGTCACTTCCTGCGGCGGGGTATGCGTCATGTCGACGCTCGCCACTGATGCATCGTCGTGGCGGGCATCAAGCGCCTCAAAAATCATTGGGGCAAGGTCAGTATCTGGCGTGGTCTTGGTGAGTGTCACTGCGACAGAACGCGCCTCGCGGGGGAAGTTCTGCCTGAGCCAGCGCAGCACGATGCCCGCGACGTCGGCATCCTCATTGACCATGTGGGAGGCCCGTTCGACGCGGTGCACATCCGCCTGAGGCAGTCGGTTTCGCAGATCGCGCAGGAAATGTTCTACGAATACCGGATCCTTTGGCCCCCACACGAGGAGTGCCGGCGTATCGATGCCCGCGATATCTTCGGCGAGCTGCTGGAGCTCTGCATATGAGGGATGGCCCGACTCAACCGGGATGTCGGCAACAAACGCGCCGATCCCGCCGCGCCTGTCTTTGGTGAGATAGGGAGAGCGAAACGCCTCTCGAGTCTCGGTGGAAAGCGATCCCTTCCCAGGAGACTCTTGACCGAGCGACAGTGTGGTACGCAGAAACCAGTCAGTGAGCACGGTGGAAGTCGGCAAGATCGGGCCGCTGAGCGCTGCTCGAAGTGGGGCAGGGAGGAGTGTTCCGTCAGCCAGGTGCACACCTGTGTTCAGGCTCATGACCCCATCCACAATGTCGAGGTTTCGTGCGGCCCACGTGAGCGACACAATGCCGCCCCAGTCATGGCCCAGGGTGACAACCGGGTGCGGCTGTGCATCAGCACCATCTGTGGTGTCCGCTAATAGTGAGCGCACCACCGCGTCAAAATCGCTGACCCGGTCGGTGATTCTGCGATACCCAGAACCGTGTGTGGTCGGAAGTGCGTCGTGGGCAAGACGCTCGGAGTAGCCCATCTCGAGTTGATCGGGAGCGATAACGCGCCAGACTCTGCCCTCAACATCTGTCATCGATGCGGCCGCGAGCCTGCGCCACAAATATGACCACGTCGGGTTGCCATGCAGCGCCAGAATCGTGCCGCTCGGCTCGAGCCCCTGCGCTTGCAACGCGGGGAGGGTGTCCAATACATGAAACGTGCGCTCGCCGTCGACGGTGTCAACCGTAACGAGCCGTGACCACTGCG
>JBQEBC010000038.1:0-7121 GCA_052106035.1 Leucobacter sp.
GCGCCGATGGTACTGCAAGGGGGACCTTGTGGGAGAGTAGGACACCGCCGAACAACTTTTAATAAGAAGGGGTTGTTTAGATGAGTTGACCATGATGGTCATCACGTCTAAACAGCCCCTTTTTTCATTTGTAGACTTTGAGTAGTACCGTCTCGTACGAGACAAACAATCACACAGGGAGCACCACATGAACGACCGCAAGGATCGACCCGAGAATACTGGGCGACCACGCCGATCTGACAATGAGGGCTCCCGCGGGGGAGACCGTGGAGGAAGCCGCCAGTCTGACGGCGGATACCGGGGCAACCGCAGCAACAGTGATGAGCGTCGACCGTACCGCGGTGATCGGAATGAAGGCGGCGAACGTAAGCCCTTCCGTTCTGACCGGGATGATCGGTCAGGCTCCCGCTCAGATCGACCATCGAGTGGAGAGCGCAAGCCTTACTCGAACGATCGTAATGGTGGTGGTGAGCGTAAGCCGTTCCGTAACGACCGTGACGATCGTGGTGGGTTCCGCTCAGATCGTGACCAGAGCAGTGACCGCGGTGAGCGTCGCCCATTCCGCGGCGATGAACGTGGGGAGCGGAGGCCGTTCCGGAACGATCGCAGCGAAGCCGGCGAGCGTCGCCCCTATTCGAACGACCGTAACGACCGCAATGGTGGTGGTGAGCGTAAGCCGTTCCGTAACGATCGTGATGACCGTGGTGGGTTCCGCTCAGATCGTGACCAGAGCAGTGACCGCGGTGAGCGTCGCCCATTCCGCGGCGATGAACGTGGGGAGCGGAGGCCGTTCCGGAACGATCGCAGCGAAGCCGGCGAGCGTCGCCCCTATTCGAACGACCGTAACGACCGCAATGGTGGTGGTGAGCGTAAGCCGTTCCGTAACGATCGTGATGACCGTGGTGGGTTCCGCTCAGATCGTGACCAGAGCAGTGACCGCGGTGAGCGTCGCCCATTCCGCGGCGATGAACGTGGGGAGCGGAGGCCGTTCCGGAACGATCGCAGCGAAGCCGGCGAGCGTCGCCCCTATTCGAACGACCGTAACGACCGCAACGGTGGTGGTGATCGCAATGGTGGTGGTGAGCGTCGCCCATTCCGTAGCGATCGGAATAAGGGTGGAGAGCGCAAGCCTTTCCGCAACGACCGGGATGACCGTGGAGGGTTCCGCTCCGATCGTGGAGAGCGCAAGCCTTTCCGCAGTGACCGGAATGAGAGTGCGGAACGCAAACCGTTCCGCAACGACCGCGAGGATCGTGGTGGGTTCCGCTCGGACCGCGGGCAGAACAACGACCGGGGGGGATACCGCTCCGACCGTGGTCAAAACAACGACCGTGGCGAACGGAAGCCGTATCGCGGTGATCGCAACGAAGGTGGTGAACGCCGTCCTTTTCGCGGAGACCGCGATGATCGCAGCGGATTCCGTAACGACAGCGACTCGCGTGGCCGTGGAGGCACACGCGGAGGAGGCCGCTCTGACCGTGGCGGTCAGGACCGCGAATTCACCGAGGAAGAGCGGCTACGTCACTCGCTACGACCAGTTCGCAGCGAACACGATGACCCGATCGTTGCAGACCAGGTTGAGGCCAGTGACCTGCATCCCTCTGCGCGCAACGAGCTGAAGACGCTCGACTCTGAGGTTCAAGAGCGTGTCGCGAAGCACTTGGCAATGGTTGCGCTGCTCATTGATGACGATCCTGAACTCGCCCACCAGCACGCGATCTCGGCGAGCCGGCGAGCCGGACGCATCCCGGTCACCCGCGAAACGCTCGCATTAACCGCTTACCGCACCGGCGATTTTGCCCTCGCAATCCGCGAGCTCCGCACATACCGCCGACTGAGCGGCAGGGATACGAACATCGCGATCATGGTCGACTCTGAGCGTGGACTCGGACGCCCCGAGAAGGCAATCGAGACTGGCCTCGAAGTGGATCGAGCCAAGCTCGAAACGACCGATCGGGTACACCTTGCGATCGCAATGTCTGGTGCTCGGCTTGATCTCGGTCAGACGCAGCAAGCGCTGTACGAACTCGAGATCCCTGAACTGAATCCGAGCAAGGCATTCTCCTGGAGTCCAGAACTCTTCGGCGCGTACGCTGCGGTACTTGAGGATCTTGGGCGTGCTGATGAATCAGCAACCTGGGCCCAACATGCAGATCGTGCAGCAGCAGCGCTGGAAGACCATTTTGGGGGCCAAGACGAGCTCGACGTGATCGAGATTTTCGAAGACGAGTATCTCGTAGACGACGACGAGCTTGATGCTCCAGGTGCAAATGTAGAAGCAGATACCCACGTTGACGCTGATAGCGAAGCCGCGCCAGCCAGCGTCGAGGCTACTGACTCGGAATCTTCACAGGAGGCATAATCGTATGGGTCTGTTCGGCTCGCGAGCGAAGTTTGATGCTGCACCTATTGAGGGCCGCGATCTCTTGATTGCAGACCTCGATGGGGTTGTGTATCGAGGCGCCAACGCAGTGGTGGGCGCTGTCGAAGCCATGAACCGCGCGGCTGAAACTGTGAGGGTGGGATATCTCACGAACAACGCATCCCGCACAGACGTCGCAGTGGCGGAGCACCTGACGTCGCTCGGGCTTCGTGCCACACCCGATGATGTCATCACTTCCCCGCAGGCGGCCGTTGCGCTCCTGCGTGAGATGATCCCTGCCGGCTCGCGCGTGCTTGTCGTTGGCGGTGAAGGCGTGACAACGGAACTTGCGAAGGCTGGGTTCGAATGGACGCGCAGCGCTGACGATAGCCCGGTGGCAGTGCTGCAGGGTTTCTCGCAGGACGTGGGATGGAATGAACTCGCTGAGGCCTCCTATGCGCTGCAGGAGGAACCTGGCCGGGATCCGCTGCCCTGGGTCGCAACGAACACCGACTGGACGATCCCGCGCGCACGCGGAATTGCCCCGGGGAATGGCACGCTGGTATCCGCAGTTCATACGGCGGTGCAACGGCTCCCAGTCTTTGCGGGCAAGCCAGAGACCCCGATTTACGAGACAGCCTTCGAGCGCTTTGGTACGCGCAATGCTCTGATGGTCGGTGACCGCCTGGACACCGACATCAAGGGTGCGGTCGCTGCCGGTATTCCGTCACTCGTGGTGCTCACTGGTGTGGATCGCCCGAAGCAACTGCTCTCTGCATCCAAAGATATGCGCCCTGACTATATCGTCGCGACGCTCGCGGGGCTTCTGGAGCCGTATCTCGCATCTGAGACGCTCCGTGATGGCACCGTACGTGTTGGCTCGGCAAAGGTGCGCATGGAAGAGCACGTCGTGCGAGTCGTTGCCGAGGGAAACTCGCCGATTGAGCTTCTGCGAGCAGGAAGCGAAGCGATTTGGGCTTCGGGACGCGCGATTTACGGGTTGAAAGTTCCTGAGATTCTGCTGGAAGATCACTGGCGCTAGGCGAGTACGTCAATCACCATAGAGGTAACGAGCCATAGGTTTAACCCAATGATGGCTGCCGCAACGACGAACGCCGCGGCTCCCAGCGTTGACCGGTTAGCGAACTCACCCATGAGTTCCGCTCTGCCCGTGAGCCTGATGAGTGGAATGAGTGCGAACGGGATCCCGAACGAGAGCACAACCTGGCTCACGATGAGTGCCCACGTTGGATCCACCCCACCACCGAGCAGCACGAGTGCTGGCAGAAGTGTGACTATTCTCCGCGCGAGTAATGGGACTCGGATTTTCAAGAGCCCGGCCATGATCTCGGAGCCCGCGTAGGCGCCAACCGAGGTTGAGGCGAGACCTGAGACGAGCAAACCGACCGCAAAGATGATGCCCACGATGGGGCCGAGGTGCTCGCTGATAGCTGCGGCGGCACCCTCGATCGTGTCAGTACCTGCGACCCCCGGCAACGACGCAGCAGCAAGCACGAGCATCGCAATATTGACACCCCCGGCGACGATCAGCGCAAGTACAACGTCAAGCTTCGTTGCTCGGAGTAAGAGCCTCACACGGGTACGACCAACCTCACCTTCTCCGTGGGTGCTGCCATGGCGATCGCGTGTGAGGGAAGAGTGCAAATAGATCGCGTGCGGCATCACAGTCGCACCGAGCATGCTTGCGGCGAGCAATACCGACTGGCTGTCGGCAAAACGAGGGATCAGCCCAGCGAACATCGCTGTGGCGTCGAGGTCGCTCACAAACAGCCCTCCGACAAAGCCGAAGGTGATGATGAGCAGCATCGTCATGATCACCACTTCGAATGCACGCTGCTGCCTACCTTGCAACGCGAGAATGAGCAGGGAGAGAACTCCGACAATCACCCCTCCAGCAAGGAGGGGGACACCAAACAGGATGTAGAGCGCGAGAGCTCCGCCGATGACCTCTGCGAGATCTGTTGCCGCAGCGACGAGTTCGGCCTGGACCCAGTACAGCCTGCGCGATGCGGGGCGAAGTCGGGCGCCGAGCAGCTCGGGGAGGCTCTTGCCAGTCACGAGACCGAGCTTCGCCGAGAGGTACTGCACGATGACAGCCATGGCATTTGCCGCAACTAAGACCCAGAGCAAGAGATAGCCGTATTTCGCACCAGCAGACAGGTTCGCGGCGACGTTGCCCGGGTCTACGTAGGCAATCGCAGCAATGAAGGCAGGCCCCAGCAATCGAAGCAGTCCCTTTTCGGGGGCAGATCTTGAGGAGATGAGCATGGCCACATCCCAAGTATATGACATTTGAAACTTAAAAGTTCGACTAGGCGAACAATTGTGCATAACTCGGTAACGCGCAGCGAACTCCGGCTAGTCTATTGATATGAACACCGCCGCAACGAGCCAATCCGATAGGGAGCCAGATCAGTCAGATGCGCGCGATGAAGACGGGCTTCTTGGTCGTCTTGAGCTCATCGAATCACAGCCACTCGATCAGCGTGCTGCGGGGTTTGAACAGTTACACGATGAATTACTGACTGAATTGCAGCGTAGTGACCAAGAAGAAGCCTGACTCGGTGGTGACTTCGAAGCACTGGCAAGGCGATCCCGAGCGTCTCGATCGAGTCCTTGCAGGGCTCGAACTTGCGCGTTCCCGCAGCCATGCAACTGACCTGATCGCTGCGGGTGGTGCATATATTGACGGCGTGCTCGCGAGCAAACCCGGCACACGAGTTCATGCCGGTGCCGAGGTGACGGTGCACGGAAGCGATCACTACGTGAGCCGAGGCGCTTACAAACTCATTGCAGCGCTTGACGCATTCAGCGTTGACCCGACAGGTCAACTTGCGCTCGATCTGGGTGCGTCGACGGGCGGGTTCACCCAGGTGTTGCTGGAACGAGGTGCACGGGAAGTCTGCGCCTTGGATGTAGGCCACGGTCAGCTCGCTCAGGTGATTCGAGATGATCCGCGTGTGCGCGTCGTCGAGGGATGCAACGCGAGAAACCTTGACCACGCGCGTCTTGCTGCGCTCACCGGAACCGATGAGCGTCCGATGCTTGTAGTTGGTGATTTATCCTTCATTTCCCTCACACTGATCCTTCCCGCGATCGCGAGATGCACGGGCGACGACGCCGATATTGTGCTGCTCATCAAGCCCCAGTTTGAAGTCGGACGCGTGCGCAATGGCGTCGTGACCGATCCTGTGAAATGGGAAGAAGCGATCCTCCACATACTGCACGCCGCAGCAGAATCTGGGTTCGCAACCCTCGGCCTAGCACCCTCACCGGTTGTCGGCACAGAGGGGAACCGAGAGTTTCTTGTGCACTTTCATCGCGATGAGGCTCCCGACCCGAGAGAATGGAACGGGCGCGTGCACGAAATGTGTGCGGCCGCTGCAAGCAACGATGAAGGGAGCCGCGCATGACCGTTGAGACGCCCAGAAGACATATGCTCATCGTCTCTCACACCTACCGGCCAGAGGCAATCGCCGCGACCGCAGAAGTGGTGAGCGCGTTGCTCGATGCCGGAGTGGTGCCTGTATTCAGTGCAGACGACCATGCGGACTTCGCCCCGCACGTGAACATAGCGAACAGCGCAGTGCTTGGCGCAGGTGTGCAACTCGCCGATCTCGAGGCCGCATTCGTGCTCGGAGGCGATGGCACAATTTTGCGCGCAGCAGAACTTCTCCGCGGATCAGCATGCCCCATTGTCGGCGTGAACCTTGGACACGTCGGGTTCCTCGCAGAAATGGAGAGCTTCGACCTGGGATTCACCGTCGAGCAGGTGCTCGCGGGAAACTACACCGTCGATGAACGACTCGCGCTCGAGGTGCAAGCGGAACACGATGGTCGCATCATTGCAGACACCTGGGCGCTCAACGAGGCTTCGGTGGAGAAGAGCCGACGCATGCTTGAAGTGGCGGTGGCAATCGACGACCATCCGGTGTCGATCTTCGCGTGCGACGGTGTGGTGCTGTCAACGCCCACCGGTTCAACCGCCTACGGGTTTTCTGCCGGCGGCCCAATTGTGTGGCCGACCGTGCAGGCGCTACTCGTCGTACCGATTGCGGCACACGCGCTTTTCAATCGACCTCTCGTGGCGGGCCCCGACTCCGAACTTACCGTGCGAATCCTGCCGGAGAATATCGGGCCGGGTGTGCTCTGGTGTGACGGGAGACGCCGCACCGAGCTCCCTGCCGGCTCGAAGGTGACAGTTCGCCGTTCAGAGCAGCCAGTGCGTATTGCGCGCCTTGACGACGCGCCATTCGCAGAGCGTCTCGTGCGCAAGTTCAACCTTCCGGTTGCCGGCTGGAGGGGCGACCGCAGCGCGAATGGTGCCGCATGATTGAAGAGCTTCGCATCACAGATCTCGGTGTCATCGCTGAGACCACACTGCCACTCGGCCCAGGTTTTACCGCTATCACCGGTGAGACCGGCGCGGGGAAGACCATGGTTGTGAGCGCCCTCGGCCTACTCATGGGAGACCGGAGCGACGCGAGCGGTGTTCGCTTAGGTGCGAACCAGGCCCGGGTGAATGGAATCGTGCGGACGTCGAACCCCAACGTTCGCGAGCTGGTTTCCGAACTCGGTGGAGAGATCGAGGACAACGAGCTGATTATGAGCCGCACGGTGAGCGCAGAAGGGCGCAGCCGTGCGATCGTCGGAGGGGCAAGCGCCCCGGTAGGAGCACTTGGGAGGCTCTCCACGCACCTGTTTGCGGTGCACGGCCAGTCAGAGCAACTGCGCTTGC
>JBQEBC010000038.1:7221-13766 GCA_052106035.1 Leucobacter sp.
AGGCTCTCCACGCACCTGTTTGCGGTGCACGGCCAGTCAGAGCAACTGCGCTTGCGTTCGATGGCTGCGCAGCGAGACACCCTGGATCGGTTCGGCGGGGATGCGCTCGCTGCGGTGCTCACCGAGTATCGGGCCGTGTATAAAGAGCGCAGCGACGCCGAAGCGCAGCTCGCACACCTCATTGAATCAAGTGATGCCCGTGCGGCAGAGATCTCGCAGCTGCGTACCGAGCTTGACGAAATTGCTTCCGTGGACCCGACTTCCGGCGAGGAAGCTGAGCTCTCCTCCCGCATCGAGGTCTTAGGAAATGTCGAGGCGCTTCGCGCAGCCGCAGTGCATGCTGTCGATGCGCTTGCGAGTGAATCAGTCTCCCCAGACCAGCAAGACGCGGGCGCATTGGTGTCGGCCGCGATTCACGAGATCGAAGGGGTGGCGACCCTTGACCCTCGACTCTCGCAGGCGCTCGACACACTGCGGTCGGTGAGCTTTCAAATCGCCGATGTCGCACAAGACCTAGCCGCATACGCGAGCGATCTCGACGACGAAGGCCCGGGAGATCTTGAACGCGCAAACGAGCGTCTTGCTGCGCTTACTGGGTTGTTCAGGCACTATGGCGCCTCAAGCGATGCAGTGCTCTCTTATGCTGAGCAAGCATCGCGCCGACTTCTTGAGCTTGACAGCGATACCGATGTGCTGGATGGTCTCGACGCGCGGGTGTCGTCGTTGCGTGAGCGCGAGGCCGACCTCGCGGCGAAACTTACGCAACTGCGAACAGAAGAGGCGGCGCAGCTCGGTGCAGCGGTGAGCACGGAACTCAGGGCACTTGCGCTCCCAGATGCGATGTTTGTCGCGTCCATCGCCCCGCTTGAATCATTCGGGAGTTCTGGCGGAGACGACGTGCATTTTCTCCTTGCGCCACACCCCGGTGCTGAACCGCGACCCATCGCAAAGAGCGCATCCGGCGGCGAACTCTCGCGGGTAATGCTTGCGCTTGAGGTCGTGCTCGCAGGAGCTGATCCAGTTCCTACGTTCGTATTCGACGAGGTGGATGCCGGTGTGGGCGGGGCTGCGGCCATTGAAATCGGCCGCAGACTTGCACAATTGGCCCGCACCTCACAAGTCATTGTTGTGACGCACCTTGCACAGGTTGCTGCGTTCGCCAATAACCATTTGCAGGTCGTGAAGGATTCGAGTGGCGGCTTCACTGAAAGCAGCTGCCGACGTCTTGAAGGCGATGAACGCTTAGCTGAAATGGCTCGACTGCTTTCTGGCCTCGACACGTCAGAGAGCGCGCTCGAGCACGCCGCAGAGCTCTTGCAACTTGGCGCTTCTAAGTAAGAATCACCTCAACACTCCGCTCTGCCTGATCTCAATCAGTGATTGAGCGATCAAGACGTCCGTGGTGACTGCTACGCTCACACCATGTCGATATTCAAGCGCGTGTGGGCAGGCAAGAACGCTGTCTCTGTGAGCCTTGCTGGTCATGCCGATGAGCAGGAAGAACACCCGCTCATCATCCATGCCGATACGACGCAGATGGATAGCGATCTTCGGGAGATGTATCGTGACGCGCGTGAAGCCGCGCAAGACGCGGAAGAAACCGAAGAGAAGCGATCTCGCAAAGAACTGCTGATCCAACAGCCGTTTGTGCTCGGTTTCACCGTCACGTTAGGCGTGCTTATTGCCCTCGTCGTGGGTGAGATGGCGGGGCAACTCAGCACGATCCTCATGTATGTGATCGCTGCGCTTTTTATTGCTCTCGGGCTCGATCCATTGGTGCGGTGGCTTGAAGCGCGAGGCTTGAATCGGCCGCTTGGCATTTCAGTCGTGTATGCCGCCTTCATCTTGTTGCTTGGAGGCATCCTCGCAATTGTGATTCCGATGGTGGCAAACCAAATCTCCCTGCTTATTCAGAGCGCTCCAACGCTCGTGGACGACGTGTATAACCAGGATTGGTATAAAGATCTCAATGTGCGATTCGGCGAGTTCATTGATTTCAACGCACTACTCGAAATGGGCCGCGACTTCATAGGCAAGCCCACAAACTGGGCGTCACTTGCTGGCGGCATCTGGCAGGCAGGCATTGGCATCGCAAACGGATTCACCGCGACGCTCATCGTGCTCATCCTTTCGCTGTACTTCTTGGCGTCCTTGCGCTCTATTAAGCGCGGGTTCTATTCAGTAGTCCCTCGCACAAGCCGGGCGAAGGTTATCGACATCACCGAGCAAGTTACGCAGTCGATCGGTGGGTATGTGACAGGCATGGCGACGCTTGCGCTCATCAACGCGACGCTCGGTTTCGTGATGATGACGATCATCGAAGTTCCATTTGCAGGCCTCGTGGCGGTCGGGGTTTTCCTCCTCGCGCTCATTCCGCTTATCGGCTCGGTGCTTGCAACGGTGCTTGTCTCCGGCATCGCACTCTTCAACTCACCGATTACTGCGCTAATCGCGGCGATCTACTACCTGATTTACATGCAGATCGAATCGTATGTGCTCACTCCGCGCGTTATGAATCGGGTGGTTTCCGTGCCCGGTTCCCTTGTGGTTATCGGGGCGCTTGCCGGAGGCACCCTGCTCGGATTGCTCGGAGCGCTCATCGCGATCCCGGTCACCGCCGCGGTCCTGATGATCATTAAACAGGTATGGATACCGAGACAGGATCTCCGGTAGATGAATTCACTGCTCCGCATTCTTCGTGTTTCAGACGTGTTCAAGTGATAGGATCGAAGCCCGTGGGAACAAATGCGGATCAGAATAAGATAACCAAGCACATCTTTGTCACTGGTGGGGTTGTTTCCTCACTCGGCAAGGGTCTAACCGCCGCAAGTCTCGGTAACCTACTTACCGCACGCGGCCTCCACGTGGTCATGCAAAAACTTGACCCGTATCTCAATGTCGATCCCGGCACGATGAATCCGTTTGAACACGGTGAAGTTTTCGTGACTGACGATGGGGCGGAGACTGACCTCGACATCGGTCATTATGAACGCTTCCTCGGGATCAACCTCTCGCAGGCTGCGAACGTGACGACGGGGCAGATCTATTCCGAGGTGATCCAAAAGGAGCGTCGCGGCGACTATCTCGGCGCGACCGTGCAGGTCATTCCGCACATCACCAACGAGATTAAGCGCCGCATGCGTTTGCAGGCGGAGCAAGACCCGCAACCCGACGTCATCATCACTGAGATCGGTGGAACGGTCGGCGACATTGAGTCGCAGCCATTCCTCGAGTCGGCGCGTCAGGTGCGGCACGAGCTGGGCCGCAAGAACGTCATCTTCGTGCACGTCTCACTCGTGCCGTACATGGGTGCATCGGGCGAGCAGAAGACCAAACCAACGCAGCACTCTGTTGCAGCGCTGCGGTCGATCGGTATTCAGCCAGACGCGCTCGTGCTTCGTTCAGATCGTCCAGTCACCGGTGACAACCTGCGCAAGATCGCCCTCATGTGCGATGTTGATGAAGACGCGGTGGTGAACGCGATCGACGTGAAGAGCATCTATGAGCTCCCGCAGCTCCTCAACACACAGGGGCTCGACCAGACAATTGTCGATCACCTGGAACTGGGTGAGGTCTCGGGCGACGTCGACTGGAGTCGCTGGCGCCCCGTGATCGATGCGGTGCAGAACCCGAAGGGCGAGGTCACCATCGGCCTTGTTGGCAAGTACATTGACCTGCCAGACGCCTATCTCTCTGTTACGGAAGCACTCCGCGCAGGTGGGTTTGCTCATGCCACGAAGGTGAATATTGAATGGATCGCCTCCGACTCATGCGAGACACCCGAAGGCGCTCGCGCTCAGCTTTCACACCTTGACGCGATCTGTGTGCCCGGGGGCTTCGGCATCCGAGGCATCGAAGGAAAGCTTGGTGCTCTCCGTTTTGCGCGCGAGAACGGACTGCCAACGCTCGGCATCTGCCTCGGGCTCCAGTGCATGGTCATCGAATACGCGCGCAATGTCGCGGGTCTCGAGGGTGCGTCTTCGACTGAGTTCGACCCAGAAACACCGGTTCCGGTCATCGCGACGATGGCGGAACAGGTCGAAATCATTTCCGGCGGAGACCTCGGCGGCACGATGCGACTTGGTCTGTATGAAGCAAAGCTCGCTGAGGGCTCGCTTGCTGCTGAAGTCTACGGATCCACTTCAGCGAGCGAGCGTCATCGGCACCGCTACGAAGTGAACAACACCTACCGTGATGAGATCGCAGCTGCGGGCCTCTCGTTCTCGGGTCTCAGCCCAGACGGCGCACTCGTCGAGTACGTTGAACTCCCGCGCGAGGTGCACCCGTATTACATTGCGACACAGGCGCACCCCGAACTGCGTTCACGTCCGGGCAAGCCGCACCCGCTGTTCGCTGGGCTCGCAGGAGCTGCGATTAAGCGACGCGAATCGGCACGTTTGTTCGATGTCGAGGAACCTGCAGGGGAATAATTCACACATGAGCGACGCGCCTATGAGCAAGCAAAGCATCACTCCTCTCGCGTTGACTGATGCGCCGGCAACCGATGTGCGCGTCACGGCAAGTGAGATGATTGCGGCTGGTCATGTGTGGGACATCCGAAGAGATCGTTTCGAGTTTGGCGATACCGAACTTGTTCGTGACTACATGGACCACCCCGGCGCGGTTGGCATCGTCGCGCTCGATGACGAAGATCGCATCCTCATGTTCCGCCAGTACCGGCATGCAATCGCGCACCGTGACTGGGAGATTCCTGCCGGACTCATGGACATTCCGGGCGAAAGCGGTCTGTTGACTGCGCACCGCGAGCTCGCGGAAGAAGCCGACCTGCAGGCGGATCACTGGGCGCTCCTGCTCGACCTCTTCATGACCCCGGGAGGCTCAAGCGAAGTCGTCCGAGTGTTCCTCGCACGTGGTTTCTCGAGTATCGAGCACGATTTTGTGCGCGACGGTGAAGAAGGTGAGCTCGTTCCCGAGTGGATCCCTCTCGCAGATGCCGTCACCGCGGCGCTCGACGGACGAATTGCCAACACAATCACGGTGAGCTCGGTACTCGCTGCAGCAGCATCGAAGTCGGCGGGGTGGGCGACGCTCCGCGATCCACACGCTCCATGGAGCGCGCGGGAGATCGTGCGCGGCGAACGATCGAAGTAACAGTGACGCTCAGCCCTGATCTCGCGATCTCACGGTATCTGCGACACCTTTCCATCGAACGCGGGCTCTCTGATAACAGCATGGCAGCGTATCGACGGGATTTCACTCGATATGCGGAGTGGCTTGGTCTTCAGGGAATGGGGGATCTGGCCGAAGTCACCCCAGAAGTTCTCTCGGACTATGTGGCAAACCTGGCGAGCGCAACCAAACCGCAAGGAAACACAGCAGCTGGCGTGGCGAACGCGGCTGCTAACACTGTAAGTACCGAGACCATCCCCGCGTACTCTGCAGCATCGATCACTCGAATGATTTCGACGGTGCGCGGGCTACACCGGTTTCTCTTCGATGAAGGACTCCTGGCAGAAAATGCGGGGCGCGGAGTGCGCACGCCGAAGAAGGCAGAACGGCTCCCGAAGGCGCTCTCAATCGAAGACGTCGAAGCATTGCTTGCCGCGGTGGCCGGCGACGACCCGGTCGCGCTCCGAGACCGCGCACTGCTTGAACTGCTCTATGCAAGCGGGTCACGCGTGAGTGAGGTGACTGCGGTCGATATGGACGATCTGTATGCGGGCACGGAATCTGCGCACAACGATGTGTGGGTCGACCCCACGGCGGCGCTCAGCCAGGGTGGGCTACTCCGGGTGACGGGCAAAGGTGCCAAGACGCGTATTGTTCCCTACGGGAGCTACGCAGGTGCTGCGCTCGCCGCATATCTCGTGAGAGTGCGGCCACAGTTTGTTGCGAAGGGAGTCGGGACACCGGCACTCTTTGTTGGGCCCCGCGGCGCACGCATGTCACGGCAGAGCGTGTGGCTTGTGATTCGTGCCGCAGCCGACAAAGCCGGACTCACTCAGGAAATCTCCCCGCATACGCTTCGTCATTCGTTCGCGACACATTTGCTCGCCGGAGGGGCGGACGTGCGTGCGGTGCAAGAGCTGCTCGGACACGCTTCGGTGACGACTACGCAGATCTACACCCAAGTCACCGCCGACACGCTTCGCGAGCACTACTTGAGCGCGCACCCACGCGCAAAGTAGCGGAAGACGCTGCCCTCCGCGCAAAGCTGGCGCGCGATAGGATGGGCGAACACGTTCGAAGGGAGTCGGTGTGGCGAAACAGCAGGGCGATATAGGTCCGACAGGTCGACCCAACCGCGTTATACCCGCACCGAAAAAGCTCGAACGCCACGGCCCCGCCCGCATCATTGCTATGTGCAACCAAAAGGGTGGCGTAGGCAAGACCACATCGACAATTAACCTCGCAGCCGCGCTTGCGAGATACGGGCGACGGGTGCTCGCTGTCGACTTTGATCCGCAGGGTGCCCTTTCAGCGGGAATCGGGGTGCCGGCTCATGACGTGCCGACGATCTACGACCTCATGCTCAGCAAGGTGAAAGATCCGCACGAGGCGATTCAGCACACGCGTGTCGAAGG
>JBQEBC010000038.1:13866-15695 GCA_052106035.1 Leucobacter sp.
TGCTCAGCAAGGTGAAAGATCCGCACGAGGCGATTCAGCACACGCGTGTCGAAGGCCTTGATGTCATCCCCGCAAACATCGACCTGTCGGCTGCAGAAGTGCATCTCGTAAGCGAGGTGGCACGCGAACAAATTCTCGCCGGCGTCTTGCGTAAAGTTGCAGACGATTACGACGTCATCTTGATCGATTGCCAGCCGTCACTGGGTCTGCTCACAGTCAACGCGCTCACCGCGAGCCACGGTGTGCTTATTCCGCTCGCTTGCGAATATTTTGCGTTGCGCGGGGTCGCGCTGCTGGTAGAAACCATTGACAAGGTACGTGACCGACTCAACCCGGCTCTCGAGCTCGACGGGATCCTTGCGACGATGTTCGATCCAAGAACGCTCCACGCACGTGAAGTGCTCGAACGCGTCGTTGACGCATTTGGCGACACCGTTTTCGACACCGTCATCGGCCGCACAGTCAAGCTCCCCGACGCGCAGATTGCAGCACAGTCTGTGCTTGAATACGCGCCGTCGAACTCGGCATCTGAGGCGTACCTGAAACTCGCGCGTGAACTTGTGCAGCGCGGCGTGGTTGCCTAACAGGGGAGTCGCAATGGCAGCGCTCGAACCCGATGCGGAGCCACATGACGAGGGCGGGTTTCGTGTCACCCTGGGAGTATTTGACGGGCCATTCGACCTACTGCTCACCCTCATTGGTAAGCATGAACTCGACATCACGGAAGTGTCGTTGAGTCTCGTTACGGACGAATTTATTGCGCATCTGTCGAGGCTCGAGGGACAGGGTCTCATTGAACTCGACCAAGCATCAGAATTTCTGGTCGTTGCCGCAACGCTGCTCGATATGAAAATTGCGAGCCTTCTGCCACAGGGTGAGGTGGTCGATGCCGAAGACATTGCGCTACTCGAAGCGCGCGACCTGCTGTTCGCGAGGCTCTTGCAGTATCGCGCATTCAAACAAGTGAGTTCATGGTTTCACGAGCGCCTCGTCGCCGAGCAGTCTCGGCACCCACGGCAGGTACCGCTCGACATCAAATATCGCAATCGTGGCCCTGAACTGCAGTGGACGCTGTCTCGTGAAGATTTTGCGGCGATTGCCGCTCTAGCATTTGCCCCACGTACGATTCCCACCATTGGGTTTGATCACCTGCATGCTCCGCTCGTTTCTATTCGCGAGCAGGCCGCCATTATCGTGTCGTTACTCAAACAGGGTGGGACGAAGAGCTTTCGTGAACTCATCGCTGGCGTGACCGAGAAAGGTGTGGTGGTCGCGCGCTTCCTCGCGATTCTTGAGCTGTATCGGCGAGATGCAGTGCTCTTCGAACAAGATGAGCCGCTCGGCGAGCTCAGCATGCACTGGTCGGGCGAACACTGGAATGACGAAGAACTTTCGACGCTAGGAGGCGACTATGACTAATGAGGCGACGACTAACGAGGCGACTAATGCTGGCGAGCCGACGACTAACGAAGCGGTGACAACTGATCAGCTCCCAGAAACGGGGCTCGATGCGACACGCGCAAACCATTCGCTGACGCAGCAGCTCGAGGCACTCCTCATCGTCGCTGACGAGCCGCTCTCGGCCATGACACTCGCGACTGCGTGCGATAGGCCAGTACGCGAGGTGCGTGCAGCGCTCGAAGCGTTGGTTGCTGACTTTAACGGGACTGCGGCGCGAGGCGAGAACGGCGAGGCGCCAAGAGGCTTTGAACTGCGAGAGATCGCCGGCGGGTATCGCTTCTACGTACGCGAGAGTCTCGATCCACTCATCGCGGACTTTGTGCAGCAGCAGAGCCCGTCGAAACTCTCGCAGGCCGCACTCGAAACAC
>JBQEBC010000038.1:15795-18305 GCA_052106035.1 Leucobacter sp.
GACTTTGTGCAGCAGCAGAGCCCGTCGAAACTCTCGCAGGCCGCACTCGAAACACTTGCAGTGATCGCATACCGGCAACCAATCTCCCGCGGCGCGATTGCCTCAATTCGTGCGGTGAACGTTGATTCGGTTGTGCGCACACTGCTCGGCCGTGGTCTCATTAGTGAGGTAGACCACGACTCTGAGACCGGCGCAGTGCTGTATGGCACGAGTGAGCTGCTGCTCGGGTACCTCGGAATTGGTGATATCTCGGAACTCCCCTCGGTGGTTCCACTCCTAGATGATGGTTCGGAAGGATTCGATCATGAGTCGCTCTGACGACACACATAACTCACCCGCTATGAACGATAACGAAGGCTCTGGCGGGTCGTTCTCAGTCGACGGTGAAGCTGTCGAAATTGACATGGCTGAGTGGGGGTGGGATCGCCCTGTCGAATCACCCCAGCAACACGACGACGAAGGCACCGTTCGCCTGCAAAAGGCACTCGCGCACGCGGGTGTCGCCTCGCGGCGTGCGTGCGAGACCCTCATCTCGAGCGGACGAGTCACAGTGAACGGAGAGGTGCAGCGTGAACTCGGCTCCCGCATCAACCCCGACACTGATGATGTGCGAGTCGACGGGGTTGTCGTGCAACTTGACGCGTCGAAGCGATACTTCGTGCTGAACAAGCCTCGAGGAGTTGTCTCCACCATGAGCGACGAGCAGGGGCGGCCAGACCTGCGCGAGTTCACCGAACAGGTGGAAGACCGGCTCTACAATGTGGGCAGGCTCGACACCGATACGAGTGGGTTGCTCATCCTGACGAATGACGGGGAGCTCGCCCACAAACTGGCGCACCCGAGCTTCGGTGTGCAGAAGACATATATTGCAAAGGTGCGCGGCCGCGCAACCGCTGCAGTCGTGCAACAACTGCTCGATGGCGTGGAACTCACAGACGGTCCGATCCGCGCAGATAAGGTGAAGCTCTTGCCGGGCGGCACGACAGAATCGCACTCGCTCATTGAAGTGACCCTGCATTCGGGTAAGAACAGGATCGTGCGCAGGCTTCTCGCACACGTGGGACACCCCGTGGTTGAACTCGTACGCAGGCAGTTCGGGCCCCTCAACCTTGGAACGCTCAAAATCGGTGAGATGCGTGAGCTTTCAATCGGAGAACGTGGGGCGCTGCTCTCTGCCGCGGAGGGCAGCGAAACGGGTAACGGCGGGAAGCGGGACGGCCGCGGTGCCATCACTGCAGGGAGGCCGGGAGATGGCAAGGGCGCCCGTGGCATGCGCGGAGCTGCGTCACGCGGCAACCCAAAGCGGAGTTAACTACCGGGGTCGCGAAACCGCTAAAATCAAGGGGTGTCACTTCAGTGGCACCTGTACTCGTGCCCAGCGGGCACCAGAACATTTTGAACGGAGACCCAGCAGCGATGATTGAACTCGCATCCCGCGTGCACGGCACCGTGCACATTGTGGGCGCTGGGCTCCTCGGAGCGAGCATCGGGCTCGGCTTACGCGAACGCGGCGTCGACGTCACACTCGAAGACCTCTCGCCAACCACAGTTGCGCTCGCCGCTGACTATGGTGCGGGTCGGGTGCGTACAGCGACAGATCCACAACCCGCGGTAGTCGTCATCGCGACACCGCCAGATGTGACCGCAGACGTGGTCGAACGCATGCTCAGCACGTACCCCGGTGCGGTCGTCACCGACGTCGCAAGTGTGAAGCTTGCGCCGTACCTCGAACTTGTTCGTCGCGGCGTGAGCCTTACGAACTATGTCGGGTCGCACCCGATGGCCGGCCGAGAGCGCGGTGGCGCGATTATGGCGCGTGCGGATCTCTTTACCGCTAGGCCCTGGGTGATTTGTCGAGATAACGACACCCCCGCCGAGGCGCTGGCGCTCGTTGAAGCGATCGCGCTTGACCTCGGAGCGGTGCTGCTTGAAATGACACCTGAGGAACACGATCGCTCGGTCGGGCTCGTCTCGCATCTTCCGCAGGTGGTCTCAAGCTTGCTTGCGGCGCAATTGCTCCCGGCGACTGAACAGGCAATCGGGCTTGCGGGCGGCGGGCTTCGCGACACCACTCGAATTGCGTCAAGTGACCCTGAACTCTGGGTGCAGATTCTTGGAGCCAACCGAGAGCCCGTCATTGCGCTTCTGGAATCGTTCTCGCGCGACGTCGAGAGCTTTACCGCGGCGCTCCGTGAAGTCGAAGCGCCAGGCTCAAGGCGCAAGCTTGCCGACCTCTTGTCGGGTGGTGTGCGCGGTGTCGGGCGGATCCCTGGCAAGCACGGATCGTCCGAGCGATTTGCTACAGTGACGGTACTTATCGACGATACTCCGGGGGAGCTTGGGCGTCTGCTCACCGAACTCGGAGAACTCGGCATTAATATGGAAGACTTGCGCCTCGAACACTCTCCTGGCGCTCAGATCGGATTTGCGGAGATCGCGATACTGCCAGAAGTGGCGGATCGTGCAGTCGCAGACCTTGCGGCACGGGGATGGAGGACACTGTGAACGAA
>JBQEBC010000038.1:18405-23929 GCA_052106035.1 Leucobacter sp.
CCCTGAAGTTCGGGCTACCCGCCGGGCCGGTGAACTGCCGGGGCTCTCACACGAGCAAGTGCTTGCCGACATCAATGCACGAGACGCAAAAGACGCTCAGGTCGTGGATTTTCTGAATCCTGCCCCTGGGGTCACGCTCATCGATACGAGCGACATGAATTTTGAACAATCGATCCAAGCAGTGATCGACACCGTTGATGCCGTGCGCAACGCGCGCTCATCGACCGAATAAGGGAACGCAGATGAGCGAAGAACAAGACTTTGACCTGTCGAAGATTGACCCGTCCGAAATTATCTCGGGTGAGTCCCTCGAGGGCGACGTAACCGATGAAGATGGTGACGACCTCGGCAGCGAGTTTGAGGACGCCGTAACTGATGAAGAGCGCCTGCGTGCGATGCGTTCGACCCTTGACGCATTCTCACTCGAGGATGAAGACCGCAACATCCTTACCGATGAGGGCGAGTTCCTCGGGTTCGCCGAGCCGAGCGTCGAAGCGCTCCCTGTTGTCGCAATCGTCGGTCGGCCGAACGTGGGCAAATCTGCGCTCGTGAACCGCATTCTCGGTCGCCGTGAGGCTGTGGTGGAAGATACCCCCGGCGTCACTCGTGACCGAGTGAGCTATTCGGCTGAATGGCAGGACACCCGATTCACACTTGTTGACACGGGTGGGTGGGAACCCGACGCGCGTGGCATTGATGCGTCGGTGGCGCTGCAAGCTGAGGTCGCAATCGAACTGTGCGATCTCGTGCTCTTCGTCGTAGATTCACGCGTGGGCGCGACCGCAACCGATGAGCGTGTGGTGCAGTTGCTCCGCCGCACGAAGAAGCCAGTTTTTCTCATTGCGAACAAGGTCGATGATGCCTCCCTCGAGCACGAAGTGGCGGGGCTTTGGTCACTGGGATTAGGGGAGCCTCGATCGGTCTCCGCGCTGCATGGCCGTGGCGTCGCCGACCTCCTTGACGAGGTCGTCGCAACGCTTCCCGATGAGTCTGCAGTTGCGCAACCAAAGCTTGCAGGCCCGCGTCGTGTCGCACTGTTGGGCCGCCCGAACGTCGGCAAATCTAGTCTGCTGAACAAGGCCGCAGGTGAAGAGCGAGTCGTCGTGAACGAGCTCGCCGGCACCACTCGTGACCCGGTAGACGAGCAGGTTGAGATTGCCGGGCGCGTGTGGACGTTCGTCGACACCGCCGGAATTCGTCGCCGCGTGCGCCTGCAGAAGGGTGCGGACTTCTATGCGACGCTGCGCACCTCCGCGGCGCTCGAGAAGGCCGAGGTTGCTGTCGTGCTCATCGATGTGACGCAGCCGATTAGCGATCAGGATCTGCGCATCATCGACCTGGTGCTCGAATCTGGGCGTGCGCTCGTGCTTGCATTCAACAAGTGGGACATGCTTGACGAAGATCGTCGCCGCTACCTTGAGCGCGAGATTGAACAGGACTTGGCTCACGTTGACTGGGCGCCCCGCGTGAATATCTCTGCGCGCACGGGCCGTCACCTTGAGAAGCTCGTTCCGGCGCTTGAAGCCGCACTTGATTCCTGGGATGCCCGTATTCCGACCGCAAAGTTCAACGCATTCCTCGCAGAGCTGGTGCAGGAGCACCCGCACCCCGTGCGCGGTGGGAAGCAGCCACGCGTGCTCTTTGGCACACAGGCGCAAAACCGTCCGCCCACATTTGTGCTCTTCACCACAGGGTTCCTGGACCCCGGATACCGCCGTTTCATTCAGCGCAGGCTGCGCGAGATCTACGGCTTTGAAGGAACACCCGTGGTGATTAGCATGCGTATTCGCGAGCGTCGCCCCCGCGCCTAACCGTCGCGCATGACCGAAAAGCGCTGGGAGCTCACGCGGCTGGAACGGGCGATCGACCGTGCCGCAAACCGGGTACTGGAAGGGAAACCCGACAGCGGCCCGCGAGCGGTATTTGTCGAGTGCGTAGTCTTTCTGCTCAAGCAGGCCTGGGCGTGCGTGTTCGGGGCACTGCTGCTTGTCGTGATTGTTGCGGCGCGACTTTGGTATCCAGACGATGCACTGCTCGCTCGGAACGATGCGCTCACGATCGCGGCGATTGTCATTCAGCTCGGCATGCTCGTGTTTCGACTTGAAAGCGGTCGCGAGCTTTGGGTGATCGTACTCTTCCACGTTACGGGCACACTCATGGAGCTCTTTAAGACCGACGTTGGGTCTTGGTCATATGAGGGCGACGGGGTGCTGCGCATCGGCGGCGTGCCGCTCTTCAGCGGATTCATGTACGCGGCGATTGGGTCATACATGGTGCGCGTGTACCGGCTGCACGATCTCAGATTCTCGAAATACCCCTCGCGCATTGTGACGACGGTGCTCGCCGTGCTCATCTACGTAAATTTCTACACGCATCACTATGTCTGGGATGCGCGATGGATGTTGCTCGTCGCGGTCATCCTGGTCTGGTTTCCCACCTGGATGTACTTCCGCGTATGGCGGGTAACGCTTCGAGCGCCGCTGCTACTCGTGTTTGGGGGTGTTGCCCTGTTTATTTGGTTCGCCGAGAACATCGGCACCTGGGCTGGTGCGTGGATCTACCCGCACCAGGAAGCAAGCTGGGAGCTTGTTTCGCCCCAGAAGCTCGTTGCCTGGTTCTTGCTCATGATTATTTCTGTGGTGATGGTGACGTGGGTGTACCCGCCCGAACCGCAGGAACCCGACCGGAAGCTGGAGTCAGAGCCGTCGGTGGTTTAGCTCCAGACACCGGCGAATGCTCCGCCGACGAGGCTCAGCCCGAACACCGTGACGATGCCTACGGCAATGAGCGCGGAGAGTGCGAGCATCGCCGCATTCAACCAGACACCCCAGAGGGCGAGTGTGCGCTCCTGGGTGTTGCGTCGCAACGCGATGATCCCGAGGATGAGGCCTACGGCCGGGGCGACGAACGTCCACCCAGCAACGATCGATGCGATGCCAAGCACGAAGCTCGTGACCGAGAGCGCATTCCCTCGGTCTGCCTCAGGTGCCGCAATAGGTGGCTGGTAGCCCTGGGGTGATTGCTGGGCATTGGCTGGTGCCATGGCTACTTGTGGCGCGGCTTCTAGTGGCACGGCTGCTTCTGGAACGTTTGAGGCTGCAGAAAAGCCGTCGACGGTAGTGGTACTCATGATGATCCTTTGTGTAGGAGAAAGCTGGAGTGCTTCCTGAGGTTGTATTTCAAGAGTATGAGCGCCTGTGTGTCATCCGCGTCCTGCCCCGGTATCATCACAGTGGTACTCCAGTACCACTGTTTCGACACCACCGAGTGGGACTGCGATCACGCGATTTCAATGATGAAAGGGAGCGTAATGGACACCATCAGCACCGCTGATTTGTATGATGAACGTGGCGAGGAGTTGCAGTCAGTATCCCTGCAATTCCAAGATATTGGGGGAGAGACGGGGTTTACGGGCCCCGTGCGTACTGTTCGCTGCTTTCAAGACAATGCGTTATTGAAGAGCATCCTGTCTACGCCAGGGGATGGCGCAGTGCTGGTGATCGACGGAGGTGGATCTCTCGAAACGGCGCTCGTCGGTGACATCATCGCAGGGCTTGGCGCCGACAATGGGTGGGCCGGCCTCATCGTGCACGGAGCGATTCGAGACCGTGTCGAGATCGGCGTGCTCCCAATCGGTGTGAAAGCACTGGGATCGAACCCAGCGAAGTCCTCAAAGACGGGGGAGGGCGAAAGTGACATCGAGGTCAGTATTGGCGGGGTGGTCTTTCGCCCGGGCGTCACGGTGTGGTGTGACGCCGACGGAATTCTCGTTGAGCAGTAACGCTTCGTGAGTCGTTTCCTGCGAGTCATCGCTTTTCTGCCCTACGTCGTGACCTCAATCGTGCACGTCGTATTGCTTTTCGCCGGCAGCGCATATGCCGCTCCAACCAAGCTGCTCCTGATGCCGTTGCTCGCTGTCGCGGTAGTAGTAGCCACTGTCGCAGGGTCAACTTCTCGGGTCCGCCCGTTGCCCCTTGGGGCGATGCTCGTGCTGTTGCTCGCCATTATGTGTTCTTGGTTGGGGGACGGGGCCGCCACATTTTTCCCGATGTTCGCGGACGAACTCCCTATGATGCTGCTCTGCTTCGGGCTAGCCCACGTGTTGTACGTGCTGCTCATGTGGCGCGGCGCAGGAATTGCGCGCGGAGGATTTCCGCGCTGGGCTGTTGTGTACGTGGTGGCGTATGTCGGGCTTATGAGTTTTCTCGTGCCGCACACAGGTGCGCTCACCGTGCCCGTGTTGCTCTACGGCGTACTGCTGGCGGCAACCGCCGCGTTTGCCTCGCGATGCGGGCCGGTTATCGCATGGGGTGGCGTATGGTTTCTCGTGTCAGATGCGATTCTCGCGTTCCGCATCTTTGTGCCAGAGGCAATGCCTGGCTGGACGAGCGGAATGGTCATGCTCACCTACACATTCGGGCAGGGATTGCTTGTGTGGGGAATCGTCGCAGCGCTGCGCAATCGAGGCGCTAGTGACCGGCTTGGTCAAGGAGCTTGAGGAGCTTCGTCGTTCCGCGTGCCGTATCTACGCCAGAAGCCTCACACCTGACCCGAAGCTCAGCGTCGTTCGTCACCACGGCCACGAGACCGTTCGCCGCAGTGAGCGACTGAACCTCGGCAACAATTGTGTCGTCGCCAGAAAGAACTGAGTCGACGACGCGCACCGCTGAAGTGCTCCCGATTCCTCGTGCTGTACTTTCTGTGACAAAAACCCAGTCGGGAAAGGCGAGCGCGATGTCAAAGATCTGAGGGATCTCGAGGAACCCGGGGCGAATCCCCGATCCGCTCGCGGCAAGCTCCTGGATGCGATCTCGAAGCCGTTCGGTCGAGCCCCGGCGGTCTTTCCACCACCCATCGGGTACCGCGGCCAAGACATTTGCCGCGTCGACAATGATTGTCGGAACACGTCGCACGAGGGGGAGGAGCAGCTGCCAGGAGCTCGCGAACGCGGGGTGGAGGTTTCGATCCGCCACCTCATCTACGGGGACCCACTCGAGCGCATGGCTCTCAGGGTCGGTGATTTCGGGCGTAAAGGGGGTGGCCACCTCAGCAATGACGGTGGTGTAGGCCCAGCCGCCACGGTCAAGCACGTGCGTATAGCGTGGTGTCACCGAATGATCTGGCACCCCAGCCTCTTCTTGCGATTCACGGATCGCCCCGGCAATCTGGGCTTCGCCCTCATGGAGAGCTCCGCCCGGGATGCCCCAGGTATCGCCGTGGTCGCTCCAGCTCACTCGATGCTGCATGAGCACGGCATCGAGCTCGCGGTCATACGCAAGCAGCCCGGCGGCCCCATATTTTCCCCAGTACCTATTTCCGTCGGCGGCGGTCACCCACGCATCACCGGAATCTCTGAGGTCGCTCATTTCACCAGACTATCGGGCACAAGCCGATAATCGCTCGGTCAAGTGCCTCGCTCGGTTCGCGAGCAGTGCCAAAGTGCGGCTAAGATAGGAGAGTTGCTCGCGCGAATGTGCGAAACAACGGGCTGTGGCGCAGCTTGGTAGCGCACTTGACTGGGGGT
>JBQEBC010000039.1:0-23789 GCA_052106035.1 Leucobacter sp.
CCACCGAAAAGGTTTCGCGCATTCGCGCCACTATCGCCAAGCGCATGATGGAGTCGCTCCAAGGCTCTGCTCAACTTACCGCAACGGTCGAGGTGGATCTCAGCGCGATTTCAGCCATCCGAGCCCAAGAGAAGGACGCATTCCGAGCTCGTGAAGGCGCAGGGCTCAGCTACCTCCCCTTCATTGTGAAGGCAGCGGTTGAAGCGCTCCAAAAGTTTCCGAAGGTGAACGCAACTCTCGATCTCGAAGCCGGGTTAATCCGCTACTCAGAGGCAGAGAACGTTGGCATCGCAGTCGATACCCCGCGCGGGCTTCTCGTGCCGGTCGTTCAGAACGCTGGCCCACAGAGTATTACTGAGCTTGCGAAGAGCATTGCAGACATCGCTTCGCGCGCGAATGCTGGCAAAGTTACCGCGGGTGATCTCGCGGGCGGCACATTCACCGTCACGAACTATGGCTCCGTCGGCACACTTATGGACACACCGATCATCAACCAGCCACAGGTTGCCATTCTCGGTACTGGAGCGCTCGTTCGTCGCCCCATGGTTGTGAAGGATGAAGCTGGCGTCGAGACCATCGAGATTCGCGACATGATGTATCTCTCCATGAGCTACGACCACCGCCTCGTCGATGGCGCAGACGCTGCCCGATTCCTCAGCTTCGTCAAGTCGCGTCTCGAAGCAGGCGAGTTCTCGCTCTAATCTGAGCGGTGCTCCCGTACCGAGTTACCGAGTAAGTTTCAGAAGCTGTGCCCGGGGGTTCGTAACCAGATCACGACCACATCGCGATCGACGCGATCTCGCTGAGCACGGCTTCTGCTACGACCAGGCTCGAGGTCGGATTCAGGGGAGACACTTCGTTGGCGATTTCGAATCTGTAGGTGCCTGCGCTCCCTGAAGCTTCGACGAGGTGCGTCGTGCGAGTGACGTGCGGATCTGCAATGAGCCGAACCAGAGTTGTTTCCCAGAGACCCGTTGCCGCTGCGAGAGCGCAGGCTACATTCAGTGACCCAGGAAATTTGGCCACTGCAGCAGCAACGCTACCTTCGAACAATACTTGCGGTTCCGTGCAGTCACGAAGTGCGCTTGACTCGGCTTCTTTCATCCACGGCTGCACGAGCGTTTCGGCGCGTTTCGTGGACGTCAGACTTACCCGGGTAATTCCGTCAGAGATTCCTTTCGGACGGGAGGCAGCGCGGAGCAAATCGAGCCCGCCGATCGCACCGGTTGACAGTCTGAGCCTGCCCGGGCCTGAACCCAATGCCACACGTATGTGTGGGTCGGCCAGCGCCCCAACCGATACGACAACGAAGTCTTTCCCTGCGTCGATGATGCGGGGGCCGTAGTCGCGGGCTGCGGAGATGCCCGCACACTCGACGATGAGGTCGCTCGCCGCGATCGCCCGGTCGATGTCCGACCCAAAGTCAATGGATAGAGGCACTCCGTCTGTCGCTTCGAGTATGTCTGTGAGCGCTCCGTCACTTCGAGTTACCACACCCGCGAGATGCGCTCCTGGAACGTGCCCACCAGCGAGTTCGCGAATCACGCGCGCGCCAATCGCTCCGACCCCGATCACGGTGACACGTAGCGAATTCCTCGCAGGGAGCTGTATTGTCGCCTTGGCAACCGAGAGCGATGCTTCAATGATTGAACCTAGTCGGTGTGTTCCCGCACCGCGCTCTGCCCAACTCCAGATTGCAGCGAAGATTGCTGCAGCATATGCCGCTCCGGTTATGTCTGCACTGAGCGATTCTGTGTCACGCATATGGAGTGCGACCAGTCGCGCCAGTTCGGATTGTCGCAACGCTCGTCCGGTCGACAGTTCAGGCAGCACCCCCATAATGTCGGCATTCGAAATTGCGAGCGCCAGCGTGTGCGGAGGCGAATTACCGAGATCCGTGGCGACGCTACCCAGGAATCCTTCTAAGGCAGTGGGCTCGCTAGCGACGCGACCCAGGTAGTCGTCAAGGGCGTACCAGAGGGTCGCTGCTTTACCGTCAAAGTAGTTAAAGAATGTTGACCGGCTCACACCAGCTCGCTGAGTAATATCCGCGACGGTGGTCGCGTCATAGCCCTGCTCCAAGAAGAGCTCACACGCCGCGTCAGCGAGGGTGTCGCACGACGACGCCTGAGGTCGACCGCGAGCTGCCAATGTCATACCGCAAGCCTAACGTGTCACCGGTTGTTCCTTTCGGCATCGCACATGCACTAAACTCGCTTTGTTGCACTGGATCCAATTAATGAGTCACCTACCGCCGAACCCCAGCTTCACGAGTGAATATTCGAAGCTCAAGAGTTAAAGAACCGAGGACACTACTCCCATGCGCATTTCACCGCTCCTCCCCCTGGGATTGATTGCCTCTGCCGCACTCGTCCTCACTGGCTGCGCCTCTAGCGACGCCGGCTCAATCACGGAAGCCAACGGTGGCACGCTGGTGTACGCGACAGGAGACGCTGAACCTACGTGCCTCGATCCACACGTAGGCGGAAACTACCCGCAAGCACTTATCTCTACGCAATACCTTGAGCCCCTGGTCGGTCGAGATGCAAGCGGCGCGATCACTCCATGGCTTGCAACGAAATGGGAAACGAGCTCAGACGGCCTCACTTGGGATTTCACGCTCAAAGATGGAGTCACTTTCACAGACGGCACGCCACTTGATGCGGCTGCCGTGAAAGCCAATGTCGAGCATCTACAGGATCCCGAGACAGGGTCCTCAACCGGCTACCTCGCCGTACAAAAGGTTGCAGAAGTAGAGGTTGTGGATGACACGCATGCACGTTTTCACATGGATGCTCCAGACTCCGCGCTCCTTGAGTCACTGAGCCAGCAGTGGACAGCAATTCAGTCGCCTGCGGGCATCGAGCGGGGTATCGACGCAAACTGCCAGGCACCAATCGGCACCGGGCCTTTCACTGTAAACGAGTGGATCCCGCAAGACCACGTCACCCTCGTGCGAAATGATGACTACCAGACACCTGGCCCGGAAAACGACCACGATGGTGCCGCATATATCGAGAAAATCGAATGGCGCTTTATTCCAGACGCAGCAACCCGTAACGCCGCGCTCGTCTCAGGAGAAGTGAACGTCATTGATAATCCCCTCCCCGCAGACATTGTGGCCGCTGAAGCTGGCGAAGAGATAACACACCTCGATGCGCCCCGGCCCGGGGCAGTGAATCGCATCGAACTGAACTCAAGCCAGACACCGTTTAACGACATCAAGGTACGGGAAGCATTCATTCGTGCGGCGAATCCTTCGGCTGGTCTGGAGACGCTGTTCGTAGGCACAGCTCCGCAATCGTTTTCTCCCCTTGCAAGCACTGAGCCCACAGCGCATAGCGATGAATCGCTTTTCACTACTGATGCCGACGAAGCCGCGCAGTTACTTGATGAGGCGGGGTGGACCGAAAGCGCAGACGGAGTTCGCGAAAAGGACGGCCAGAAACTCGTTGTGCGGTTTCCCGTGAGCACGAATCAGTCAACAGCAACCGAGCAATCACTGTTCCAGCAGATCCAGGCAAACACCGCTGCCGTTGGGTTCGACGTGCAACTTGAGCCGGTTGATCTGAGCACCTGGTATGGCGCACTCGCTGCCCACGAGTATGAGGCAGTCAGCGCTCCTTACACGAAGGTAGGACCCGATGTACTTCGCATTCTCTACCACTCTGACAGTCTCGTCCCCGCCCCGTCGGGATACTTCGCGAACCTTGCTCAGCTCAACGATCCCAAGCTCGACGCTCTCCTCAACGAGGCCTCGAATACGCTCGATGAAAGTGCGCGCACGTCTCTCTATGAAGAGGCGCAGCAGCGCATTCTAGAGACATTCACCGTGCTTCCACTTTACGATCAGCAGAATCACTTCCTGATGCGAGGAGTAACTGGCGTCACCACGCTTGGCACGGTTGCAACGCCCACCTTTGTGAACGCGAAACTCGGAGCATAGTTCTTCTATGCGTACCGCGCGAAGCATCTTCGTTGCCGCGCTGAAGAAGCTCGGCGCGGCGGTGCTCGTCGTGTGGATCACCGCAAGCGTTGTCTTCTTTGCCCTTCGCGCATCCGGAAATCCACTTGAAGCAATTCTTGGTGGTCCCGGATCTCAAGCTAGCTCGGAAGCAGTTGCACAGGCCACCGCAGATTACGGCCTTGATCAACCGTTCCTGATTCAGTACCTCTCGCAGCTGTGGCGCATCGCGACGTTGCAGTTCGGTGATTCCTACGCAAGAAAACAGCCAGTCGCAGACTTGTTGCTCGCAAATGTGCCACCGACACTGGTTCTTGCGACTCTCGCGTTCGCACTTGCATGGATACTCGCGATAGCCATGACGCTCGCTGCAGCAACAGCTCGCGGCAAATTTGGCGGCCTCATCCGCGCAACACTCACCACCACACAAACGATCTCGAGCGTCATGCCACAGTTCTTCCTGGGCGCGGTTCTCATTCTCGTGTTCGCTTCGAACCTCCAGTGGCTCCCTGCAACCGGAGGAGCATCTGGCGGGCTGCGTGCGCTTATCCTTCCGGTGTTTACACTTGCTGTCCCGATTGCGGGCTACCTCGCTCACGTGCTTCATGGCCCGCTCGTCGAGGCAGATTCCGCCCCATTCGCGACCACGGCGCGCTCACGTGGTTCTTCAGAAAGTCGCGTGCTCTTCCGCCACACACTGCGACACGCGGCGCTTCCCGCAATCTCGCTCTCAGGGTGGGCGTATGGATCGCTACTCAGCGGTGCCGTGGTTGTCGAGGTACTGTTCGCTCGGCAGGGCCTTGGTCGTCTACTTCTCGAAGCGACGACGGTACGAGATATCCCTGTCGTAATCGGGTCGGTAGTCATCGTCGCGCTCCTATATGTGGTCGTACTTGTCATTACCGAGATCGTTGAACAGATCGTCGACCCTCGCGGCTCAGTGCGTGATGGTCCTCTCGATACTGCAACCAACGCGGCGACCGAGGTGGTCGTATGAACTCAGCCCGCCTCACCTCAGCCCAAATCGTCACGGCTCGCGTACTCACGCCAGCATCGATCTCACTCATACTTTCCGCGCTGTTCCTTTTCTTCATCGTGGTCGCGGCGCTCGTCCCTTCGCTCATTGCGCCGGGAGATCCACTCGCTATTCAGCCTGCGGTGGGTTTTACTGCGCCATCGCTCACGCACCCATTTGGTACCGACGAATCGGGGCGTGATATCTATACTCGTGTCGTGCATGGCACCAGCGCTTCGGTGGGAATCGGGCTCGCTGCAACCGCAATAGGGGTCATCATCGGCTCGATTCTCGGATTTGCGGCTGGTTTGGGCCCGCGGTGGCTTGACGCAGTCCTCGCACGCGTCTTCGAAGTACTTTTCGCGCTCCCCACCCTTGTCATCGCGTTACTCTTTGTTGCCGTGCTCGGTGGCGGTGCTTGGTCTGCAACCCTTGCGATCGGGCTGGCAACAATACCGGGATATGCCCGTATGATCCGGGCACGCGTGCGCGGCATCGCGGCAAGCGGATACGCGGAGTGGGCTCGCCTCGATGGCGCTAGCTCGTTCAAGGTGTTTGGCGCGCACATCGCCCCGAACTCACTGTGGCCTCTCGTTTCAGCAGCGACCTTGGGTATCGGTCAGTCAATCGTGTGGGTGGCGGCCCTCGGGTTCCTCGGTCTCGGCGCCGAACCCCCTGCCCCCGAATGGGGTGCGATGCTCGATGCGGGCCGCGTCTACCTGTCGAGTGCATGGTGGATGACCGTGCTTCCCGGTGCGACCATCGTCGCCACTGCTACCGCGCTGACAGTCATTGGTAGACATCAAGCGGAGGGGCGCAGACAATGATCCGTGCAGCGTCCACCGGCACAACTCCCCCCGCGCTCGAAATCGCAGACCTCTCCGTCTTGCGCAAAGGCCCAGGCGGGGTGCAGATACCCGTGCTGCAAAATGTAAATCTGTCAGTGGCTCCTGGCGAATGCCTCGCGATTGTTGGGGCTTCGGGTTCCGGTAAATCAGTACTAGCTCGTACTCTTTTGGGTCTCACAGACCCCAGCGGTGGGCACAGATGGCGGGTAGATGCTCGTACGTTTACCGTTGCCGGGCACGATATGCGTCGAGCTTCACAGCGGGCATGGCGAGCGCTCCGTGGGTCGGCGATCGCGCTCGTGTTGCAGGATGCGTTGCAATCACTGGATCCGCTCCGCACGATCGGTGCAGAGGTGAGTGAAGCTATCGAACTTCGTGGGGCATCACTACGCGTTCGACGGGAGGCAACGCTCGCTGCCCTTACGACCGCGGGTCTCAAGAACCCAGAAACGCTCTTGCGTCTGCGCTCAGACGCCCTCTCAGGTGGAATGCGCCAGCGTGCGCTCATTGCATCAGCTCTGATCAGCAAACCATCAGTGCTCGTAGCCGACGAGCCGACAACCGCGCTAGATCCCGCAACTGCGCATCACGTACTCGATGAGTTCTCCCGCATCCGAGACTCAGGGGCATCGCTCATCGTGGTCAGTCACGATCTCGCGGCGGTGGCACGCATCGCAGACCGCATTGCAGTTCTCGAGAGTGGACGGATCGTGGAGGTTGACGATGCTGACGTGGTGCTGAATTCGCCGACGCACCCGGTGACTCAGTCATTGGTTGCGGCTATCCCTGTCTCAGGTGAGTCTGCGCCAGCCGGAGCTATACCTGCCGGTGAAGTAGTTGCCGAGTTTACGGGTGCGACACGTAACTTTGGTGAGCGCGCCGGGAAGTTCCTCGGCGTGCAGGAGGTAAATCTCACAGTTCGCCGCGGAGAAGTTCTTGGCATAGCAGGTGGTTCGGGCGAAGGGAAGACCACGCTCGCTCGCATACTCGCCGGGGCGGAGCAGTTGGACTCAGGTTCTCTCCAACTACGCCGCGATGCACGCGTTCGTTTGATACCGCAGGACCCGCTCTCAACATTTGACCCCCGGTGGACAGTGCGGCGCATTCTTGCCGCAACAATCAGGCGCGGGGCGCAAACGGGAGACGCTCCCTCCCCCGAATCGTTCTTGCGACGAGTCGGTCTCGATGCACAGATCGCCAATCGCTTTCCGTCGACTCTTTCGGGTGGGGAGCGTCAGCGTGTCGCGATCGCACGCGCGCTCGCTGCGAGTCCCACCATCCTTGTCTGCGATGAAGCGGTCTCCGCGCTCGATACGGTCACGCAGGCAGGAGTGCTTGATCTCCTTCGTTCGCTTCGCAGTGAGGTTGCTATCGTCTTCATCTCACACGACCTCGGCGCGCTTCGTGAGATTTGCAACCGAATAATCGTAATGCGCGAGGGGCGGCTCGTCTCTCAAAGTGAAGCGGAAGACTTCACTCGCCGCTAGAAACGGTCGCTCTGAACGTCTCAATATTGTAGCAAGTCTCCAAGAGGACTTGACGTTTCACTAGCCGTTATGGGTGAATCATGGCGTAGGACAACAAATCGAAGGAGACATCATGGGTTTCTTTGCTTTCATTATTCTCGGACTCATCGCGGGCGCCATCGCTAAGGCGATTTTGCCTGGGAAACAAGCAGGCGGATGGATTGCGACGCTCATTCTTGGAGTTGTCGGAGCCGTTGTCGGAGGTTGGCTAGGCTCGATACTCTTCAACGCACCGCTCGCAGATTTCTGGTCGTTGCAGACTTGGGCACTTGCGATTGGTGGAGCGATCGTCGTATTGCTCATCTGGGGCCTCATCACCGGACGCAAGAAGGCTTAACCTGCCAGCCACAACCTAAAAGAACCCCCGGACTCGTTGCGAGATACCGGGGGTTCTTTGATTCGGTCGGGAAAATTTGGGGGGATCCCGATCCGAGGGGGTGGGTTCATTTGGGGGTCCCACATATGAAATCTTACACGGTCACCCCGCTGGCAATACGAACTTTCCGCCACAAGAGACTACGACTTTCAGCTAGTTTTGAAACGCTCACGCCAGTGGAAGTCGAGCTGACACGATCCACTCCCCTCCATTCGGGCCCGCGCTAAATGAACCGTTTACACCCATGATCCGTTCTGCCATACGGTTAAGCCCTGTACCTGTCGAAGGTAACTCGCGACGCGGCGTCTCCGGCAATGGGCTCTGAATCACGAGTTCAATCGACTTGGGATCGAGGTTAAGTTGAACACGAACTTCACCCTGTCCCCCGTATTTCAGAATGTTCGTCGCTGACTCGCGCACGATTCGCGCGAATATGATCTCCGCGCCTCTCGGGATTCTCTCGTCATTCAGATTGCCAGTGCACTCCACAGTGCGACCGGTAGCTTCGAACTCCTCGCGGGCTTCATTGACCGCCATTGTAAGATCACCTGAGGGCACTCCCGTGCCCCGCGGAGCTTCCTCGGCCATTTGTATGACAAAACGAAGGTCGCTCAAGGCTTTTCGAGCAGACGTCTGAATCGCAGATTGTGACGTTGGGCGAGATGCTTCATCGTCGACGAGCTGCGCGTGCATCGCGATCACGGTGAGGTAATGCGCAATGCTGTCATGGAGTTCACCAGCAATCCAACGCCGCTCTGCTAGTACTGCTTCGCGCTCACGTTCAGCTTGGAGCTCGAGCTGAATTTCCAGTCGCTGGCCTCGGGCGTAAGCGAGGCGGAGTGCAAGCCCTATGGCACCCGCGATCGTCGCGATAATGAGGACGAACATGATGCTGGTAGGAGTCGACTCCGCCATTCCATACCGATAAGCGAACAACGCATTTGCAAGGAGCAGCCCACCGATGTAGCCAAAAATGTGTGGCGTGGTAGTAAGTCGGAGAACGATGCCTGCCGCTATAGCAGCGGCCATGAGTCCGGCACTAGCAGAATCGGTAAATAGAGAGATCGTGACGACCCCCCCGAGTACAAGGGTCGCGATAATGGGCGACCAGATGTACAGCGCAAAACTGAGAGTAATTGCGAGGCTTAGCGCGGTGTGCGCAAACTCCGCATTAGGCGTCGTAACAAATCCGATTATGTCGATGAGCGCAATGCTGGCAACGACAACGAGTATTGCGATCCGTTCAGAGCGGGTGAATGTACCAGCGCGACTGAGCGAAAACCGACGAGTGTCGTCTTTGGAACCATTAATGGTCATCCTCTTGCCTAGCATCCCCACAGGTACGAGACTAGCGAATGCCGAACATCCAAGCCATTCTTTCCCAGAACGTCATGATCATCTCCTTACTTCTAATCGAATGTCTATCTACCTCTAGTCTTCCGGGGGTTGTGTATTTGTGGATCCTTCATAAGTCCTGAACATACCTAGCCAAAGGTCTAATCTTTCCGGAGCATGCCGGTGCGGGCGGAAACTAAGATCGAAGCATGGATGAAATACGGGTGCTTATTACCGACGACGACCCGCTCGTGCGCCTCGCACTCAAACAGTTCATCGCTCGCGCACCCGAGATTGTCGTGGTGGGTGAAGCTGAGAACGGATTCGAAGCGATCGAAGCGATCGATAAGCTCCACCCAGACATCGTCATGATGGATGTGCAGATGCCAGGCATGGACGGAATCGAAGCAACTGGCAAGATCACTTCGCGTTGGCCCGACGTCTTAGTGCTTGCGGTCACCACTCTCGATTCGCGAGACACTGTGCTTCCGATGCTCAACGCCGGGGCCTCCGGATACATGCTCAAAGATTCGAGCCCTGACGAGATCGTGAGTGCACTCAAACAAGCGCACCAGGGCACAAGCTCGCTATCGCCGCGCATCGCATCCATGCTGGTGCAACATGTGCGTGAGGCTAAGCCCACTACCGTCGACAACCTTGAGGGGCTCACTGGTCGCGAGGCTGAAGTGCTCAACAAGCTTGCCGAGGGAATGTCGAACTCGGAGATCGCAGAGTCACTGCACGTCTCAGAGGGCACGGTGAAAGCGCACCTTGGGGGCATCATGACGAAGTGGCAGGTTCGCGACCGCGTGCAGGTACTCGTGACCGCGGCGCGTGCAGGGCTGGTCGATTTCACCTAGGCACCTACCTTTCGGCAGGCCAACGAAAAAAGCTCGGATCAACCACATTGAATTGCGGTTGATCCGAGCGATCTCGTCGGGGTGACAGGATTTGAACCTGCGACCCCGTCAAGAATTAAATGGTTTTATGGGGACTTACATCAACTTCGGTGAGAATCGGCCTGCAAACAATGTCATCGTGACTGAGACGTAAGGATCCCCGGGCGCCACTTCGCAGATTGTGCATGTGTCAATACGACAGCTGGTGTCTGAATTGCTCCAACGTCCAGTTGCTCTACTTGTCGAACCAAGGATTTTCCTCATCTGTTCCTCCACGCCCCGCAAGATCCCTGGGACAATGCTCGGGGTGCACTGTCCCAGGGAATTTGTTAAGCCGCTGACTGCGTGCGACGACGGTTCAGCAGAACCAGACCTGCTACTACTGCAAAGGCGCCGAGGCCACCTAGAACGAGCGTGATCTGACCTGCTGCACCCGTGAGTGGCAGCTCGGGAATATCCTGCTGTGTGTTAACGATGTCGATGTTGTCAGCAGTAGTCGTCTGACCGATCTGGACAGCTACTGGCGTGAAAGGGTTCTCTGGAAGAACGTAGCCGGTTGGTGCCGCAATTTCCTTCACCGCGTAGCAACGTACGTTCTCGCCGACTCCGATGTTTTCGCTATCGCTTACAAAGAGACCTGCGATAGAGATGACACCAGCTCCTGACGAGGCGAACGCGGTTACACCGTTTACAATGATTGCGTCACCGACTGGCTCTGCGACACACTCGTCAGCATATGGGTTCGCTACGTTGTACACCTCGAAGACTGCGCCTTCAAGTAGTCCCTCGGTGCCCACAGTTCCTGCTGCACGCTTCGTGAGTTCGAGTGCGCCCCAGTTGGTCTTGACCTCGTTCGAAGGAACCGGTGGCTGAACACTTGGGTCGAAGCCTGGGTTGTTTGGCCAGAACTGTGCCTCGTTGACGATTTCTCCGTTACCGACTGCTACTACCTGCCCTGCGAAGACAGCGGTGACCTCTTTACCAGCCTGCTGGTTAGCGATGCCGTCAACGTCCTGCTCGTTCAGCCAAGCAATGCCGTTAGGAGTGAAGCTCATCGTAACCTGCTGACCATCGATATCGATGTCGAAGAGGTCAGGATCAAGTGGCAATCCATCCACGTAGACACCTGTTGGAGTTGTCGTTACTGGGTCCAAACGTTCATCGAGAGTATCTCGGATCGCAAAACCGGTCCACTCGTTTCCCATGAATGGAACAGGTACCGTAACCGGGAACTCTACGATCGAGCCGAGACCGAGATCGGTCTGCTCTTCAATAGTCTTTACGACTACGCCTTCACCGTTCTTGGGGTACGCGTGAACGTCGTATACCCAGCCACCTTCGTGAGGCATGGGGATGGTAAGGATGAATGGGTTAGCGCGGTCAACAATGTTGGCCGGTGCACTGGTCTCACACACCTGGTAGAGACCTACCGTGAGACCTGCTTCAGTCGCCATACCTTCTCCGTCGGTTGCATCCATCACAATGGGCGTGCCGAAGGTGTATCCGGTAGGTGCCGTACATGCTGCGCCCGGGGTGAGGTCTGCGAGTTCCTCCCACGCTGCTGGGTCTGAAAGATCAACCGGCGCACCGTCTACAAGCAATGGGTAGATAGTGAAGACTACGCCTTCAACGGGATTGTTGAAGGCGCCTGATTCGGGCCCTTCACTGATGTCGCCGAGGCCGTCAAGATTGAATGTGTCGAGGCTGTATCCGCCGTATCCGCCGCCATGGCCGCTTCCGCTTCCTCCTTGGTGGAGGTACTTGTGGATCGTCAGTGAACCTTCTTGGTCTACGTTGATATTGCCATAGGACTGGGGTGCTGCGTACGCAGCTGTTCCGGTACCTACTAAGGCAGTGATTCCGAGAGCGGTTGCCCCCAGAAGCGCCGTAGTACGGCGTCCAAGCTTTCGTCTAATCATCTGTTTCCCCTTCATGACCAGTTACCTGCAATGAGGTGTTATGAGTCAAACCTCAAAGATCTCCTAGATGAGGCTTGCACTTACATAGATGCTTTTGAACAGTGAAATCTGTTGAGCGTTATCGTTTTGTTGCAAAGAAGGTGTCAGATTCGTTGTTTCCTGTGGTCAAGATGTTGGGTTTTGTGAGTATGAATTCTTATTTATCTGCAATTCGCCACCACTCGTGATTTTGATTCACATCACGGCAATGCGTCAGACTTGGGTTGCGATATGTGTCTGTACAGGCATGAGGGTGCCCCGAATCTGCAGAAACATCTGGGCGGGAAGGCAGCATGAAGCATAATGAGGGGGCCATGGCCCCGCGCCAGAAGACTGGATGGCGCCCAAGCGTCCTGACCTGGTGCATTGTCTTACTGGCGCTTGTCGGCCTGGGTGCAGGGTTGTACCCAATGACAGCAGCTTGGGTGTCATCCCACAACCAATCCAAAGTCATCGAGGCATCCACCTTGGACTTGGATTCACTCACTCCAGGGCGTGATGAACAGCTTGATGCTGCGCGCCTATACAACAAGGCACTGACATCCGGAGTGAGGTTGGAGTCTGGGGGTAACGTACCGGTCGGGACAGGAAATCTCGCCAACACCGATTTACAGTACGATGAGCTGCTGACCGCGAACAGCGAGGGATTGATGGCTCGGGTCAAGATCCCAACTATCGGCGTTGACCTTCCGGTGTATCACGGGACCTCAGACGACGCACTACTGAGAGGTGCTGGCCACCTTGAAGGATCACATCTTCCCGTCGGAGGAGACAGCACGCGATCCGTGATTACTGCTCACCGGGGGCTAGCGAACTCCACCATGTTCACCAACCTCAACAACGTTCACACCGGCGACACATTTACGATCGAAGTTCTGGGTGAAGTCCTCACGTACGAGGTGAAAGAAGTCGAGGTCATTGACCCGGCCGAAACGAGCTCCCTTCGAGCCCGCCCAGGCGAGGACTTAGTCACCTTAATTACCTGCACCCCCCTCGGGATTAACTCACACCGCATTGTTGTGACGGGCGAACGCATCACTCCCACACCGCCTGAGGACCTGGCGACTGCAGGTCTGTCACCCATGGTGCCGGGGTTCCCCTGGTGGGCAGTGATTGGTGGCGGTGGAATAGTACTCATCTCTGGGTATTGTGCACGTCAAGGGCTTCTCGATGGACGTGCGCGCAGCAAGGCGAAATCACAGAGAATTCACGCAGATTCGAACTCAAGATGACCCAGGTCAAGTGCACAAAAAGGTCGATCTGAATACCATTTTGACGCAGTTGTGACTCATTTTAGTAAAAAGTGTTGCTCTTTTTGCCAAATTTTGTAATTCAAAAGAAACACCGTCAGATTTTGTTTGCGGATAGTGTCTCCATAGAGGACGCCTGTGTTCTTCTATACTTGTGTCAACTTTCAAGTCTCAATTCGGGTCTTGTTCTTAGGGAAGGAGACGTTCAGTTGGTTGAACGGAACATAAGTCGGCGTATCGCCGCAATGATCGGCGCTGCTGCCGTAGGTATGACGGCGCTCATGGGGGCAAGCACTGCTGCTTCTGCAGCTCCTCAAAGTTTTGGAGACATTGATTTCGACCTCGATGGGTCGCTCACTCTCCACAAATACCTTCACCAGATCTCTCCTCAGGATGGAGATATCAGCCAGGCTCCGGCCGATGGTGATTTCACTGATCCCGTTGAAGGTGTCGTATTCACCGCATACCCGCTGCTGAAAGATGGCCAGGCTGTTGACTTATCCGTTGCAACGAACTGGGATGCGCTGGGTGGGTTGACTCCCGGCGCTGGCTGTACGGCACCAGCTGGCTACACACTTGGAACATCAGTTGCAATGCCGCTGACCGACAGCTCAGGCATGGCAACCATCGCACTACCTATCGGTGCATACCAGGTGTGTGAGACATCGGCTCCCTCGAACATTATCGACTCTGCCTCACCATTCATCGTCACCATCCCCATGCCGCACGAAAATGGCTGGGTTTACGATGTGCACGCTTACCCAAAGAATGGGGAAGGTGTAATTGAGAAGACCGTTGAAGAGCAGCAGGAAACGGGCCTCGGCTCAATCGTGCGCTTCCCGGTCACCGCACCAATCCCAACCAGTGATGATGAGTGGATTGGCTTCGCACTTCGCGACACCCTCGATTCACGACTCACGCCGATCGCTCCCGCAGACATGGCAGTCACCGTCGACGGAGCAGATCTTGATGCAAGCTACTACACACTCGAGGTCACTGGTCAGCAGATCACCATGAACTTCACTACTGCCGGCCTAGCCTGGCTCAATGAAGGCCCGAACGCCCAAGCGGGCAAGCGGATCCAGGTCGTTTTCTCAGGCACTGTGACCTCACTTGGTAATGGCACCATCACCAATGAGGCTGAACTGTGGCCAAATAACCCCGACTTCGACCCGAACGTCAAGCCACCGATCCCATCGAACGAAGTTGAAACTAACTGGGGTGGCCTTGAGGTTCAGAAGCGAGCTGCAGGGACCACTGGTACCGAAGGCCTCCTGAACGGTGCTGAGTTTGAGGTGTACAACGCAGTTGACCCTTACGCTGCTGACTGCACTACCGCTGTTGCGACCGGTATCCCGGTAGCAGTGAACGGTGAGACGAAGTTCACTTCAGCAGGGACGGGTGTGATCTCCGTTCCCGGCCTGTTCGTGAGCGACAACGTCAACCCCGTAATTGATGCACAGCAGCGCTGCTACGTCCTCAAAGAGACCGCTGCTCCCGCTGGCTATGTTGTTCCCGCTGACCCTTTCACTTCAGTTGCAGTGAAAATCGGTCAGACCACAGTCTCAGACAATGTGGAGATCCTGAACACTCAGCAGGACGTTCCTGAGCTCCCACTGACCGGTGCTGCGGGACAGACCATCCTCATCGCAGGTGGAGTAGCCGCCATCGCAGTTGCGGTTGGCCTCGTATTGATGAATCGTCGTCGTCAGTCGACTGACGCCTAACGACACTTGGGCCGTTCTGGGCAACTTCACTGGAGTTACCCAGAACGGCCCCTGTTGGCGTTCGAACTGATTATTGATCAGGAAAGCAGCGAATATGAAAACGCATGAGCGGAGCTTCTCGCCTCGCGCGATCTTCTCGCAACGGAAATTTGGCTCAGGCGCGGCACTCGGTATTGCAGTGGCTCTGCTTGGCGGAAGCCTCGCGCCTGCCCTCGCCGTGGGCGATGACTTGACTCCCATCACCATTGAAGAGAGTAAAGCATCTACCCAGGAAGTTCAAGATTTAGACGTCCAGTGGGAGACTGCCCCCACTGACGAAGAGGCAGAAGATGCCGCGGGTGAGCCGCAAGCTTCAGAGGTAGCACCTCTCTCTATACCTGTCCCCACTGGAAACACTGCAGTTCTGACAGTGAAAGTTGGTGGAGACCGTGCACCAGACGGTTCGGTTCTCCCGCTAGCAGGTGTTCAGCTTGCTCTCCACGGTGCCGGAACCGCCACAGGCGGTGCTGGCGCGTCCAGTGCCACCGTGGTACCTGTCCAAGGAAGCGCCGGAACCCGACATAATTCGGCATGGTCCTGGACCACATGTACTTCGGACGCAGACGGTGATTGCAGCTTTGTTATCCCTATTCGAAGCGGCGCCATTGGCGCAACAGGAGTGCCGCAAGACACTCGTTTTTGGGTCGTTCAAGAAGCGGCGCCCACAGGATGGTACTCTAACCCCACTCTCCGGCTGGGCAATTTTGCTGCGGCACCTGAACGGGCATGGCAGTACCGTTTCCGGACGGACACCCAACTCCGTGCGGGCTTCACTTACTCTTCGACTACTGCAATGCCGTGGAATACGACCGCCGCAAACCCTGACCGCTACTTTATGCGGAACCGAATGGACGACACTTCCGAAGAATGGTACGGCTCGAACGTTGGGCGCACGACCGGGGTATGGAACCAATCACGTAATAACCCGGAAATGATTGGTGGATGCCCAATAGACATTGCACTGATCACAGATACGTCTGGGTCACTCAGGGCGAATGATGACTTGCCAAAGCTGCAGAACGCAATGTCCGCGTTTGTCGATGCATTCCGAGGCACAACTACCCGGATGTCCGTGTTCTCCTTCTCAACCACGTCTCCAGGCAACAGTGCCAGCAACCATCCTGATCTGATGCCGGTCACTACTGCTGCGCAAGCAGCAGCGTTTAAGGATCTGTATGCAGACTGGGGTGATGGAGGTGGAACAAACTGGGACGCTGCGTTCGCAGAGGCAGCCAACGCTGCACCTCAGTATGACCTCGCGGTTCTTCTTACCGATGGAAACCCTACTGTTATACCCGGTTTCACTGACGGCTCTAGCGCATTCAATTCTTTCCAAGACGTTGACGGGGGAATTTTCTCTGCCAATCAGCTCAAGGCTCAGGGCACGAAGGTGATTTCTGTGGGTATCGGCACGGCTCTCACGACTGCTAGTGAATACAACCTCCGCGCGGTATCCGGCACGGTCAAGGGCCAGGATTATTTCCGTGCTGCGAATTTCGACGAAGCCACTGAAGTACTACTGAGCCTCGCACAAGAACGCTGCTCGGGGAGCATCGGTGTGCAGAAGCTCATCGTGCCCGAGGGCGGCACAATTGCTGATGCAGCGCCAGCCCCGGCCGGCTGGGAGTTCGGTGCCGCTGTACCCGCAGGTGGGGCGACCATTGATCCAACCTCGGCCACCACAGTTGACGGTGGCGACGGGAAGGTCGAGTTCGGGTTGAGCTACGACCCGGGCACTGCAATCGCAGGTATAGAGATTCATGAGGTCCAGCAGGACGGTTATGACCTTTTCCCCGTGGACGGAAAGAACGCAGTCTGTGTGAATGTGAACACAGGGGCGGACGTGAATGTCACAAATGCTGGAGATGCAGCAATGCCAGCATTTGGTCTGAACGCCCAGGAAAATGAGCGTGTTGAATGCAGGATCTACAACCAACCTAGATCTGCAGGACAGCTCGAAGTTGCGAAGTCCTCCGACCCGGCTTCGGGCACGGAAGTCTCACCGGGCCAAGAAGTGAGCTACACGCTGACGTTCGCAAACACTGGCGGTATGCCAGCTGCTGTGGATTACGAGGATGTCCTCACAGGTGTCCTCGATGATGCGGAGCTCCTGGTTGGCCCCACAGCGCAGTCCCCGTTGGTAGCGAATTACGATGCTGCGAGTAATCGAATCATAATTACTGGCACGCTGCCTGCAGGCGACTCCAAGACTGTCACTTACACAGTGAAAGTGAAGAGTGAGCTGCCTGATGATGCTGATGGTGTGCTTGGCAACTTCGTGGTCAAGTCTGGCGACACTCCGCCAACGGAATGTCTCCCCGAGGATCCGCTCTGCACCGAGCATCCCGTTGTCGGCAGCTTGTCGTGGGATAAGGTCGATTCGGCTGATACCGCGACTCTTCTCTCTGGTTCTAAGTGGACGCTCACCCCTTATGGTGCTGCGGGCGAACTGAACCCGGATGAGATGATCACCGTAGAAGACTGTGTAGCAGACAGTGCAGCAGACTGCACGGGTGCTGACACAGAACCGGCTGCCGGAAAATTCCTGATCCAGCAACTCGTCCCTGGCGCTTACTCGCTTGCCGAGATCGAGGCTCCTGCTGGGTACCAGCTGCTCGACGCGCCGATCGACGTGGTGGTGAATTCCAACTACGCGTTTGGTGATATTAAAAACGTGCAGTCCGAAGTCCCCCAGCTACCTCTTACGGGAGGTATGGGCACGCTTGCCATCTTCCTCGGAGCTGGTGGAATTGGGGCGCTGGTCGTGCTTGCGCTCATATTGCAGCGTCGTCGCATGAGACTGAGCGTCGGGTCGTAACCGACATGAGTACGCGGCCGAGCCTGTTTCCAGTTGGAGGCAGGCTCAGCCGCGTACTGGATTACAGCGTGGGTGCTGACCGTATGTCCTCCACCTGCAGAAACAAAAGAGCGCCTGTCCACTGGGCCTCTAGGGGGGAGGCACATCAGTGAACAGGCGCCAGTATGCTTCGCTTACACGAGATCTGAGATCGTCGCGGCGTGCACACCACACAGCAACGGTCAGAACCACACGGGACGCTCTGAATCGTCGCTGCATCATTAGAGACAAGGCAAGGGGGTGCAATATGAGGCGCACTCAGAATCTTCTCTAGAAGCTACCGGATGGCTATGAACCAGATAAGCAGGACGCAGTGCAGATCAAAAATGGGGGTGCTCAGTTGAAAAACATTGAGCTTACAGAGGCATCAGATATGACGCTCGTGGAAGTTACCAGGAGCGGAATGATGGACGCCTATGCGGAGCTTTGGAAGCGTCACTCCCCCGCCGTTCTCGCTGCAATTCGCAGCTTCACCGGTTTTGATCCGGACGATGTCGCGCAAGAAACATTTTTACGAGTGCTCCAACAAATCCGATCAGGGCGAGGTCCCGAAACCGCATTTCGGGCCTACGCCATCATGACGGCGCGCAACATATCGACAAACATGGCCCGCAGCAGAAGCAGCGATGAGACCACTGGCAACGATGACAGCGTCTTCGAAATGCATACGCTAGAACAGCCAGATATGGCGGAGACAGTACTCGGCAACTCATTTACACAGCAGGTGTACTCCTCGCTCCCAACGCGATGGCAAGAAGTGCTCTGGTATCGGGACGTTGAAGACCTGCCTGTCCGCGAACTCTGCACGTACCTGGGAATGAGTGAGAATGCGACGTCGGCTTTACTGAAACGTGCCCGTGAAGGCTTTAAGTTGGCATGGATTGCCGCGAATCTTGAACCCGCAACTGGTTTGTCACAGGATTGCAAATGGGTGGTCGAGAGGCTTCCGCAACTGACACGTGGAAAGGTAAGCGCCGCGACGAGGAAGAAGCTCGAATCCCACTTTGAAACATGCACCAGATGCGCAATTCTGGCTGAAGAATCGGATCGGTTACACTCTCGGCTCGCCCTGGTTCTTCTGCCTGGGCTGCTCGGCGGTGCCGGTGCGGTTGGGTATACAGCTTGGCTGCAATCCGAGGCGATAACTTCGGTAAGTGCAGCTGCAGCAACAGTTGAAGCGGATCACACTTCGGTCGCTAATTTCCATAGTGGTCTTGACGCTCTTAGTAAGTCGAAAGCGGCGGTAGTACCAATTGCTGTGGCGTCGGTCGGCTTGCTCATTGCTGCCATCGCATTTTCAACAGGTGATACACAGCCCTCAGTTGCCTCGCCTGCGCCAACAGATGATGTAGTGGTGCAGGTGGATCCTGAAAGCCAGGAAGTTACTGAAGAAGATAGTGTGGATGACTCGCCAGGCACCACGTCGCAACAGGAGCAGGAAGACAACGCTCAGATCGACGCGGGCGCTCCACAAGAAGACAACCAGGTCAGCGCCGACTCTGGGAACGCTGTTGAGACTGCACCAGGCACTGATGCACCGGCAGTACTTCCCGTAGCGCTCAGCGCTTCACCTGCTGATGGTGTTGAAGTTGGGGTGTTCCCTCGACTTGTTGGCGTCGGAACACCGAACGCGTCTGTCACATTGACGATTCAGAATGAGCGCGGCGAAAACTACGCACATACCCTCACCGCTGACGCGCAGGGCCGATGGGCGTACACACCAAATGCGCTCATGGGGCAGGTGCGCGTCTCCGGTACGCAAGCGTACTCATACCAAGGGAAGGAGTATGTGGACGATGTCGTACTTATAGGAGTGTACGAGGTGGGTAGAGGCCTGAGCATTGATGTCCAACAAATTAACGCCCAACAGACCAGAATTCGGTTGACTGGGCTCGACACTCCAACGAAGAACCAGGTTGTCAACGTGGAATCAACTGCGCTTGGCACACTTGCATCAAATCAATCTGCGACCTCCCCCGGCGAGGTCCTATTCACGGTTCCCTACCCGCGTGCAGCCTTGGGCGATCTCCGTTTCTGGCAGGGCAACACATCAGAAGGTCCGCGAAGAGTGTGGTGGCGGATCCTCGGCGACTGATCAAGGCGGTGCTCGAGGGTCTTCTGATGTGCAGATCACCGTGGCGAGAGGAACGCCGAATAGGGGCGCAGCTGCGTCCAGCACGCAGATATCGGTGAGCTCCCCGGATTCCGCCGGCCGCGCTTAGCTCCAGGTGAGTATTCGAAGGCTTGAGCACCACCAAACATGCTGGATCCTTAAATGCGAAGCTCACCCAAATCCGCGCGTAGCGTCTTCAGTGCTTTGACGTCATGGCGAGCGACGTCAAAGCACTCTTGCAACTCATCAAGAAATAGTGGGCCGATCGTCTTCTTTATAGCAGTTTCGGTGGTGTAATGCTTCCTAAGTTCACGTCGTGCCTGTCCGGCATCACAATTCCACCAAAATATGTGATGATCGACGGCACCTACATCGGCGACTTGTGCCTCCTCATCGCAACCGATGAACGCTACAGCCCATTGGCCTGGCAATGGTGCTCAACGGAGTCACAGACTGCTTGGGAAACGATTGCGGCGTATCAAGGAGTCAGACCCAAGCGCTGGTCTGGTTGCAGCAGCTCAACGACTGGTACACCGTGTATGGGCATCTCACCCGTGAGCGTTCCTACGCGAAGCGACAACTCAAAGACGGCACCTGGGACTCACCCAACGGCAAGAAATGGTGGTACACCCATGACCGGCTCCGCAAAGGCTACAACCTCCTTGCAGAACTCCAACGTCGCGAAGACCTCTTCACCTATTTGACCGTGGGCGGCCCCAAAGCCACATCCAAACTCGAGGGTGGCATCAACGCGATGATCAAGCAAGCGCTGCGTCTGCACCGAGGCATAACCGTCGAACATCAGAAGCGTGCCGCGGAATGGGTGCTGAATGAACGCGCCGGCCTCATCGACACCGCTGGCGCCATGCCCGTCACAGAGGAAATCATTCCGCAGAAGCGGCCACGGTTCACGGGTCCTGACCCCGACCCGGTGCTCTACGGCACCGGCCTCGACGCTACTGAAGGGCTCTGGCTACGCAAAGGATGGGCAGGCAGAGGCTGACACGCCCGGCACTATCCACACGTTTCTGCCGATAACCCTTATTTACGAATAATGCCCCGGCCAGAAACTAGCTCTGACCGGGGCTTTTCGTCGGGATGACAGGATTTGAACCTGCGACCCCGTCGTCCCGAACGACGTACGCTACCAAGCTGCGCCACATCCCGATTGCGTTTTCACGCAGAAATAAGTCTATCGGTCTAACGTAGATTCACGAAAACGCGAATGGTGTCGCTCACCGGTCAGATGAGCGTTGCAAGAACAGCCGGGGTTTCCTGCCCCGGCCACGTTGCAGTCAACGTCTGCACTCCGGCTCCGGGAGCAGGCGCAGCGCTTGGAACGTGGACCACGCTGAGCTTTGCAAGTCCGGTTGACGCGACCGACGATCCTCCGTCACGCGTCACCTCTGCGGCCCACATCTCTGGAATCGGTGCTCCCGGCTCTCCCGACCCACGCAACTGCACAAGACGCGTTCGAGCTTCAACGCTCCCCGCGCTATCGTGCACAAGTTCTTCTGCGCCAGTGCCGCCCTGCGTGATGGTTTGAGTGAGCACCGCGCGAAACACGGGATCACCAATAGCCTCGCTCGCCCAGCGTGGACCGAGCACCCCATGCTCCATCTTGCCCACAAGAAACTGTTCGCCCTGTTCGAGGGCCGCCCCACGGTACGTGAGGGGAACGTTGTACACCGTGCTATCGCCAGCGGTGACCAACAAGCCGTTCAGTCCGACTTCGCCTTCTGGATCGTCAAACCGGTACTCGGCTACGAGGTCAAGCTTTGATGCGTCGCCCGAGAACCAGGGTTGTGCAGGTAGCCACCCAGCAAGCAGTTCAAGCTTTCCTGGGACCAATGTCGTTTGCGTGTATATGAGAGCCATACACCCGAGCTTACGCCCGCATTTCTGCGAACGTAAGCTCGGCTGACTACTTAAGGTTCTTCAGGCGCGAGGTTGCTCGCGCACGCTCTGTCGCGTCGAGATTCACCTTGCGGATGCGTACGAACTCTGGCGTAACTTCAACGCATTCGTCTTCGCGAGCAAATTCGAGGCATTCCTCGAGCGTCAAAAGGCGAGGCGGGGTCATCGACTCGAAGTTGTCGGCATTTGCCGAACGCATGTTGGTGAGCTTCTTTTCCTTCGTGATGTTCACGTCCATATCCTCGGAACGTGAGTTCTCCCCAATGACCATGCCCTCGTAGACCTCTTCGGTTGGCTGCACGAAGAATGACATACGCTCTTGGAGGTTGATGAGCGAGAACGGAGTCACGACGCCCGAGCGGTCAGCGACAATCGAGCCGTTGTTGCGGGTGGTGATGGTGCCGGCCCACTCTGCATAGCCGTCTGCGATCGCGTTTGCGATGCCGGTGCCGCGGGTGGTGGTCATGAATTCACCACGGAAACCGATGAGTCCGCGTGAGGGAACGATGAACTCCATGCGAACCCAGCCGGTGCCGTTGTTCACCATGTTCTCCATGCGTCCCTTGCGGGCCGCAAGCAGCTGGGTGATCGCGCCGAGGTGCTCCTCTGGCGTATCGATGGTGAGGTGCTCGTAGGGTTCGTGGACCTTGCCGTTGACCTCACGAGTCACGACCTGAGGCTTACCCACGGTGAGTTCAAAGCCCTCGCGGCGCATGTTTTCGACAAGGATCGCGAGTGCAAGTTCACCACGTCCCTGAACTTCCCAGGCGTCAGGGCGACCAGTGTCAACCACCTTCAGCGACACGTTACCGATGAGCTCGCGGTCAAGGCGATCCTTGATCATGCGGGCTGTGAGCTTATGGCCCTTCACCTTGCCAACGAGCGGTGAGGTATTCGCGCCGATCGTCATGGAAATGGCAGGGTCATCGATGTGGATCACGGGAAGCACCCGGACGTCGTTCGCATCAGCGATCGTCTCACCAATAGTGATGTCCTCGATACCAGCGATTGCAACGATGTCGCCAGCTCTGGCTTCATCGGCCGGGAAACGTGTAAGCGCCTTCGTGAGCATCATCTCGGTAATACGCACATTCTGTATGCTGCCGTCGTGCTTCACCCAGGCCACAGTCTGACCCTTCTGAATGACGCCGTGGTGTACGCGGAGCAGCGCAATGCGACCGAGGAACGGTGATGAGTCAAGGTTCGTGACGTGTGCTTGGAGTGGATGCTCGTCGTCGTACACCGGAGCCGGGACGCGCTCAAGGATCGTCTCGAACAGCGCTTCGAGGTTGTCGCTGTCAGGCAGTGAACCGTCTGCAGGGCGATTGTGCGACGAAGCGCCGGCACGGCCCGAGAGGTACACCGTCGGCACGTCGAGTACTGCATCGACGTCAATGTCTGGGTTATCTTCGCTGAGGTCTGACGCGAGGCCGAGCAGGAGATCCTGCGCATCGCTTTCAACACCCTCAATACGCGAATCGGGACGGTCGGTCTTGTTCACGGCCAGGATGACCGGGAGACGCGCTTCAAGTGCTTTACGAAGAACGAAGCGAGTCTGAGGCATGGGGCCCTCAGCCGAGTCAACGAGCAGTACAACACCGTCAACCATGGAAAGTGCGCGTTCGACCTCGCCACCGAAGTCAGCGTGACCCGGGGTGTCAACCACGTTGATCGTGATCGGGCCGTTCTTGGCGTGCTCACCCTCGTAGCTCACCGCGGTGTTCTTCGCGAGGATCGTGATGCCTTTTTCACGCTCGAGGTCGTTTGAGTCCATAACTCGGTCGCCAACCTCCTCGTGGGCGTCAAACGAGTTCGTCTGCGTGAGCATTGCGTTCACGAGAGTGGTTTTGCCGTGGTCGACGTGTGCGACGATAGCGACGTTACGAAGGTCTTCGCGTGTTGCGAGAGCCATAAGGGTGAATCCTCACGATGGAAATTATGCGAACGTTCTATATTACATGGGCT
>JBQEBC010000040.1:0-22894 GCA_052106035.1 Leucobacter sp.
ACTCGTGCTCAATGACTGCGGCGGCATCCGGATCCTCACCCGGGAGCACCTGTTCGCGGCTCGAAACCAGCGTGACTTCAGCGCCGAGGGTGGCGTATGCGTTCGCGAACTCGGCACCAGTCACCCCAGAACCCACGACGATGAGGTGTTCGGGCACGTCTTGCAGGTCGTAGAGCTGCTTCCAGTTGAGAATGCGCTCACCGTCGGGTTTCGCCGAGTCGAGCTCTCGGGGGCTCGCCCCTACTGAGACGACGAGCGTGTCGGTCTCAATGCGATCGAAGTCGGTGCCGCCGTCGCTCGATGTAGAAACGAGCACCGCGTTCGGGCCGTCGAGCCTGCCTGAGCCGTGCACGATCCGCACGCCCGCAGCCTCAAGGCTTTCGCGCATGTCAACCGACTGGGCGCCTGCCATGGCGAGGAGACGCTTGTTCACCGCTGCGAGGTTGACCGCGATCTCGGGGCGCACGGGCTTGCCGTCTCCGCCCGGCAGAAAGGCCTGCACGCCGAGCTTGCCCGCATCGCGCACCGACTGCACCGCGCCAGCCGTCGCAATGAGGCTCTTCGAGGGCACCACGTCGGTGAGCACGGTCGCACCGCCAACGCCTGCCCGCTCAACGAGCGTGACATCAGCTCCCAACTGAGCTCCGGTGAGTGCGGCCTCGTACCCGCCGGGCCCGCCGCCCACAATAACGATCCGATGCTTTCGTTCTTTCGCCATGCCCCAAGTCTAGGCGCGCCAGAGCATATGCCGCACCGTATGATCGGGGAGGTGGTGCGCAACACACAGGATTAATCCTGACGCTCGCTATCTTCGAGACAATGCAGTTGGAGGCGATAGATGTCAGACACCCAGGCAGAATCAGTGCTTGAACGCAACCCCGGTATGCCCACGAGCACGTGGCGGTTGCGCAGCGATGCTTGGGAATTTCTGCGGTTCGCGGTAAAGCGCCTCGCGTACGGTGACGGCTCAGAGATCGCGGAGGCCCTCGCTCCAGACAGCGAGATTCGCCTTTCGTTGCGTGGGCTCGAAACGCTGGAATCGTATTGGGCCGGCTTTGGCCGTCGATATGTCCTCTCCATCGAAGAGCAACTTACCGCCGGCGAATACCAGGCGGCGCTCGATCGCATTGGCAAAGTCGTGAATCGACTGCGTGCCGCCGGCACCCGCGAAGAAGCGACAAACCTCTCATTCGAAGACGAGGAATTCGTCACCGACGTCGATCCACGCCCCCGCTTTGAGGTGCTCGTCGTCGACGAAACCACCGACGCCGATCGCGATGCGATGCACGCGGAGAGCCTGCGCATGCGCTCATCCGCCGATGCATTCGTATATGAATACGTCATCGTCCCATCTGCGGACGATGCAGTCGCTGCCATCCTCACAAACCCCAACATTCTCGCGTGCGTAATCCGCCCTGGTTTCAGCGAACGCACGAAGCACAGCTTGAGCCCTGATCTGAAGAAAACCATCGAGCTCGCTCACGGCGCCGTAACCACCCAGCAGACGTCGCCTCGCAGCCCGCTTGCGTCTGTGCAACGCGTACTCGGTCTCGCAGACACTCTTGCTGCCCTACGCCCAGAACTCGACCTGTATCTCATGGTCGGTGCGCACATCGAAGGTCTCGCAGGTTCGCTCACCAAGCGCTTCCGTCGCATCTTTCGACGTGAAGATCAGCTCGAACTACACCTCTCGTTGCTGCGCCGAGTTTCCCACCTGTATGACACGCCCTTTTTCTCCGCGATCCAAGATCACGCGCGGCGCCCGGTTGGCGTGTTCCACGCGCTGCCAATCGCTCGTGGTGGGTCGGTGGTGTCCTCCAAGTGGATCCGTGATCTCGCGGACTTCTACGGCCTCAACCTACTGCTCGCAGAAACGTCGGCGACCTCAGGAGGTCTTGACTCTTTGCTCGCGCCGGTACACACGCTCAAGAAGGCGCAAGAGCTTGCCGCCCGCGCATACGGCGCAAAGCATACATTTTTCGTGACCAATGGCACCTCTACGGCGAACAAGATCGTGCACCAGGCGCTTGTTTCTCCGAACGAAGTTGTCATGGTGGATCGCAACTGCCACAAGTCGCACCACCACTCCGTCATGCTTACCGGCGCACGGCCCGCCTATCTTGAGGCGTATCCGCTGAACGACTTTGCATTCTACGGCGCCGTTCCGATTGATCAGATCAAGCAGATGCTGCTCGATTATCGTGCTGCTGGTCGCCTCGACGAAGTGCGCATGGTCACCCTCACGAACTGCACGTTCGATGGCATTGTGTACGATCCTGCACGCATCATGGCGGAGTGCCTCGCGATTAAGCCTGATCTCGTATTCCTTTGGGACGAGGCCTGGTTTGCATTCGCGGCGTTCCATCCGGTCACTCGCCGCCGCACGGCGATGGCCGCTGCGAAGCATCTTGAACATCAACTTCTCACGTCGGCGCACGCTGCGGCATACGCCGAGCAGCAGGAACGCCTGTTCGACGCTGATGGCAACCCTGTCGCAGATGAGCTTTGGTTGAGTGAGCGCCTCATTCCCTCTCCGGAAGCTCGCATTCGCGTATACGCTACCCAATCAACGCATAAGACGCTTACTGCGTTGCGCCAGGGATCGATGATCCACGTCTACGATCAGGACTGGGTGCGTGACGCCGAAGATCCATTCCACGAAGCGTATATGACCCATACGTCGACTTCCCCGAACTACCAGATCCTCGCCTCGCTTGATATCGGCAGACGCCAGGTTGAGCTGGAAGGCTTCGAACTCGTGCAGCGTCAGCTCGATCTCGCGACAAGCCTGGCGCAGTCGATCGCACGTCATTCACTCTTGCGCCGCACGTTCCGTGTCCTCACTGCTCACGATCTCGTCCCAGAGCAGTACCGGGGCACGGGAGAGCCGATGCCCCTTCGCAAGGGTCTCTCGAATATGTGGGAGGCGTGGACGAACGATGAGTTCGTTGTTGATCCGTCTCGGCTCACGATCGAGATTTCGCGTTCTGGCGTGAGCGGCGACACTTTCAAACATGAGCTCCTGATGGATCGCTACGGTATTCAGGTCAATAAGACGAGTCGCAATACGGTGCTGTTCATGACGAACATCGGCACCTCTCGGAGCGCGATTGCCTACCTCATCGAAGTGCTCGTGAAGCTTGCCGAGCGGTTCGAGGAGGAGCAGGCACAGCGCGACCCTGCACAGTTACTCCCCGATGAGGAACCGATGCCGCCGTTGCCCGACTTCAGTTCATTCGCCCCCGAGTACGCGAGCGATGAGGTGTTGCGCGACGGTGATATGCGTCGCGCATTCTTCAAGGGCCAACGCCGGGGGAACGTCGAGTACGTACTGGGCGATGATCTTCGTGCACGGGTAGACGCCGGAGAAGTTGCTGTCTCCGCTGCGTTCGTAACGCCGTACCCCCCAGGGTTCCCTGTGCTTGTTCCGGGGCAGGTTATTTCACCTGAGATCCTCACATTCATGCGGGTGCTCGATACGCGAGAGATTCACGGTTACGACCCGCTGCGTGGCTACCGTGTACTCAGAAACGACTAGCACTGAGTTGCCGCCGGTAGCGCGGGTGGAAGTACGCTTATCAACATGAACACTTCGATAGACCCGAAAGCCCTCGCGTCCGAGGCAGCAGCAGTTATTGCAAAGCTCACCGGCGTCGCGCAGCACGACATCGCGCTCACCCTTGGAAGCGGCTGGGGCAAAGCCGCTGACGTCATCGGCGAAACCGTCGCTGTGATCGAAGCCGACAAGGTTCCCGGTTTCCACAGCTCGGGCGTCCCCGGGCACTCGGGCACACTTCGCTCAATCCGACTGGCGAACGGTAAGCATGCCCTCATCATCGGTGCACGCACGCATTTCTACGAAGGGCACGGTGTTCGTGCCGTCGTGCACGGTGTGCGCACCGCAGCGGCTACCGGCGCCAAGATCATGGTGCTCACGAATGGCGCTGGAGGAGTAAATCCGGCTTACACGCCCGGTTACCCCGTGCTCATCACGGACCACATCAATCTCACGGCAGCTTCACCGCTCGAGGGCGCAACGTTCGTCGATCTCACTGATCTGTACTCACCTCGCCTCCGCGCACTCGCGCACGAAGTGGATCCTACGCTGAACGAGGGCGTGTACACACAGTTCACGGGCCCACATTACGAAACCCCTGCTGAGGTGCGCTACGCCGGAATCATTGGTGGCGATATTGTGGGCATGTCGACCGCGCTTGAGGCAATCGCTGCGCGAGAAGCTGGCATGGAGATCTTGGGCCTCTCGCTCATCACGAACCTTGCCGCAGGTATTCAAGAGACACCCCTCAGTCACGCTGAAGTGCTCGAGGCGGGCCGCGACGCCGAGCCCCGGCTCGCCAAGTTGCTCAGTGAGATTGTGACTCGCTTCTAACACAGATCGCGGCTACACGGGCGGCTCCTACGTTTGTATGGAGCAGCTTGAAAACTCCGTGAGATCGTCTGACTTCACTTGTTCCCTGCCCGAATAGGCTGAAGGTATCGCAATTCGATCGAGCCTCTCAGCTCATGAAGCGCCTCGGCTAAAGGAGCATAGATGCAGTCAGTAGACGTCGTGGTGATTGGTGCCGGGTTTGCGGGGCTCACAGCGTCGCGAGAACTGAGTCATGCGGGGTACAACGTGCTCATACTCGAAGCACGCGATCGCATCGGTGGTCGCACCTGGACCGATCATCGCCTCGGGCACGACGTCGAGCTCGGCGCGAACTGGGTTCACTGGGTGCAGCCACATGTGTGGGCCGAAATGACACGGTATGGCCGCAGCATTGAGCGCAGTCCCGCGGCCGAGGAAGCGTACTGGCACGATGCCGGCGGACAGCCGCGCAAAGGCACGCTTGAGGAGTTCATGGTGCTCATCGACGAGGGACAGCAGCTCCTCATCGATGACGTACGCGAGGCAATCCCTCGTGGTTCAGAGCCGACGGTTGGGCAGATTCACGGCATCGACCACCTCACCATTCAAGACCGCTTCGACGAGCTCGCTCTTGGAGCCGAGGCACGAGCAGCAAACGAATCAGTGTGGGTAGGGCACGTCAATGCACCGCTGTCTGAGGTGGGAATCTCAAGTGCTCTCCGATGGGTGTCTGCAACCGGCGGGCATTGGCAGTTGATGCACGAGGCGTCAGCAACCTACCGCGTAACAGGGGGCCTGCGAGAGTTTGCAAGCCAAGTTGCCTCCGACATTGCGGGTGAAATTCGTTTGAATTCACGAGTGGTCAGCGTCACCCAAACTGGGAGCGGACAAGACGCACACGCGGTCGTCGAGACGGAGTCTGGTGAGCTGATTAGTGCGCGTCGCGTCGTTTGCACGCTTCCGGTCAATGCAATGGACGGAATCCGGTTCTCCCCGAACCTTCCAGAAGCATGGGTTCGTCAGCTCGGCGAAGGCGTTGCCTCCCAAGGAACCAAGCTGTGGCTTCGCGCCGAGGGCCACATTCCAAGGTTCTTCGCCTACGCAAACCAGCTTGATCGCATTTCGGTACTCAAGGCCGAGTTCTATTGCACTGATGAAGCTGGCGACTACACAATTCTGGTCGGATTTGGGCCGCGGCACGACCGGGTTGATCTCGACGATCTCGCATCGATTCAAGCAGCGGTCGATCGGTGCCGCCCTGGTCTCACCATCACTGAGGTCACGGCCCATGATTGGATGGCGGATCCACTTTCGCAGACCACGTGGATGACGCACCGACCCGGTCAGCTCACTCGCGATCTCACAGAGCTTCAGGACGTCCAGGGGGTGCTGCATTTTGCCACGACTGATAACGCGAACCTCTGGGGTGGCTTCATCGACGGCGCGATTGAGAGTGGGCTTCGCGAGGCACGCCGCGTCGCAGATGCGCTTGTGCATACTCCCGCGATCGAGTGAGCGCATCTTCCGCAAATTCCGCACGTTAGTCGGATTTTGCGCCCACTCGTCGGACTCGCGGACTCGAGCAAGGTGAATGCCCACCCGTCCGAGGGCGGGCATTCACCTTGTGACCCGTGGCCGAGTCAGGTCGTTGACTCACCGGCCTCACCGGTATCGACGAGCAACACCCCAGATGAGATGTCCCAAATCATGCTGACCTCGTCGCCGAGGTTATGGATGCGAGATTCCTGTCCCAGGCGCACCGCGCCTTCAGTACCATCGGGCAGTCGAACCGTGTATCGACGGGATGCTCCCAGATAGGTCACATCGATAATTGTCACTGGAATCGCGTTTTGGTTCTCGTTTATCACCGTGCCCAGGGGCTCAAGGTGAAGATTCTCAGGGCGAATAAGTATCGCGAGATCATCATGCGAACTTTGACCATTCGCTACGACCCTGTGACCGGCAATGTCGATAGCCGTCTGCCGTTCCCCTTCAGCTATACCAGTTCCCAGCAGCACAGTGGACTCCCCAAGGAATCGACCAACAAACAGTGTCTGCGGAGCTTCGTAGAGATCTTCCGAGGTGCCGACTTGTTCGATCTTGCCGTTATTAAAGACCGCGATGCGGTCTGACATCGAAAGAGCTTCCTCCTGGTCATGGGTCACATACACGAATGTCGATCCCACCTCGCGGTGAATACGCTTGATCTCACCTTGCAACCACTCGCGCAGCTTCTTGTCGAGCGCGCCGAGCGGCTCATCCATAAGGAGCACGCGCGGCTCATATACGAGTGCGCGCGCGAGCGCGACTCGCTGTTGCTGTCCGCCGGAAAGCTCAGACGGGTAGCGATCGCCGTAGTCCCCCATCCGAACCATTCCGAGTGCCGTCGCTACCTGCTTCTTTTGCTCAGCCTTGCTGAACTTGCGACGCTGCAGTGGATACGCAATGTTCTCTGCAACCGTTTTATGCGGAAAGAGCGCATAGTTCTGAAACACCATGCCGATGTCGCGCTTGTGCGGGGGAAGCTTCGCTACAGGTTTGCCATAAATATGTAAGAGGCCTTCGGTGACCCCGGTGAATCCCGCGATCATGTTCAGTGTCGTTGTTTTCCCAGAGCCAGATGGCCCGAGGAACGTCATGAACTCGCCGGGCTCAATCACGAGGTCAATTTCGTCGACAACGGTGTTTTCTCCGTAGCGCTTCGTCACCTGCATGAGGCTGATGCCTGCTTCACCAATCTGATGAATCGCTGTCGTGTTGAGTCCTTCTTCGCGCAGTTCCTGCTCGTGTCCTTCTGGCAGCGGGATCTCGTCTTGCATTGTTGCATTCACGCTACGGGTCGCTTTCTCTTGCGAGTGGCGAACTGGGCGACGAGCATCACGATCACCGAGGTGAGCATCGTGATGACCGCAACCGCAGCCACAGTGGGATCGTTCGTCTGTGTCACGCTGTTGTAGATCTTGACTGGCAGCGTTTGGAGACTTGGGGATTGGATAAAGAGTGACAAAATAACCTCGTCAAACGAGGTGACAAACGCGAAGAGCGCGCCTGCGGTGACGCCTGGCGCAATGAGCGGCAGAGTGATACTAAAAAAGGTCTGCACTCGCCCAGCGCCGAGCGTCGCCGACGCCTGCTCGAGATTCGGATCAAGCCCCTGCAGCGAGGCCATCACGTTCGTGATGACAAGCGGCATAGACACAATAGTGTGTGCGAGCACGAAACCTGGGAGTGTACCGAGCAGATCCATGCGAAGGAACAGCGAATATAGTCCAACTGCGAGCACGATACCGGGCACGATGAGCGGGAGTAGAAAGTAGCCTTCAAGAAGCCCTTTCCCACGGAATTTGACCTTTGATAATCCGAGCGACGCGAGGACTCCCACGGTTGTAGCAACGAACATGGTGATGATCGCAACCTGAAGTGATGAGCCGAGTGCCCGCAGCCAACTCGCATCGGTGAAGAAGTTCTCGTACCACTGCGTCGAGAATCCCTTGGGAGGAAAGTTGAACGAAGGGGCATCGTTAAATGACATCGGCACGATAATGAGCGTTGGCACGATGAGCCAGAGCACAATGATGACTGCGAATGCTCCAAGCAGTCGTTTGGTGGTCATCAGCGATCCACCCCCGGGAACAGACTGCCATTCTTATTGAATCGCGACACGACGACCAGAATGAGAATGGTGCATGCGAGGAGGAATATGCCGAGCGCTGTGCCCTGGCCCCACATGAGGAACACACTGATCTGCTGTTGAATGAGCGCAGAGATCATGCTTTCCTTCGACGAGCCAAGCAATGCGGGAATGATGTAGAACCCGAGGCCGAGAATAAACACGGTCACCCCACCTGAGAAGATGCCGGGGCGCGACAGCGGTAGGTAGACCGTGAAGAAGGCAGTCACCGGGTTCGCACCGAGGTTTGATGCTGCCGGAAGGAGCCTTTTGTCGATCTTTGCCATCGAGGAGTAAAGCGGCAACACCATGAACGGGAGCAGCACCTGGCTCATGCCAAGCGCAACACCAAACGTCGTACGGATGAGAGGGATCGGGCCGATCCCGAACCACGCAGCAAGCAGCCCGTTGATTGGGCCTGTGTCTTGGAGGAGCACCATCCACGCGAGGGTTCTCACCAGGATGGAGGTCCACAGCGGCATCATGATGAACAGTTGGAGCATATTGCGCGTGCGATCCGAGACAATCGTCATGAGATAGGCGTACGGGTACGCGAGCAGCAAACACACAAACGTAACCAGGATCGAGGTAGTGAACGTTCGCATCACTACGTTGAGGTTTGCTTCGGTGGTGAAGAGCCAGACGTAGTTTTGCACGCCCGGCTTCGGGTCGGTCACCGAGCGAATAAACACATCAATGAGTGGCGCTAGAAAGAAGAGCGAGACGATCACGAATGCCGGGACGAGGAGGAGGAGCGTGCGCCAGTTTTTCGGCAATCGCGACTTCGAGGTCTCGACATCCGCACCGGTGGGGGTCGCTGCCTGCGCAGCGCCCCCTCCGGTGACGGAGTTGTCAGTCATATCAATCAGCTACCAGTTGCCCAGCCGGCCCAGGCTGCGGAGAGCGCGTCGTAGTTCTCGACCCAGAAGTCAACGTTCGGCGCGATGCCCGTCTCAAGGTGTTCGGTGGTCATCCACTCTGCAAGGAGATCGTCCATCTTGGGCTGTGCGTCGACGTTGACCCCACCGTACGAGGTGAGTTCGGTCATCTTGGCCTGTTGGTCAGCACCGAGTGAGTAGTTCACTGCGGCGAACGCTGCCTGTTTGTCCTTCACGCCCTTCGGGATGCCGTTGGAATCAACCATGATCATCCATTCATCCCACATGGGTGCGACCGGAGCTCCTGCGTTTGCTGCACCATATCCGCGGCCTGACCACACGAGGCCCATCACGGCCTCCCCAGCCTCAAGCTGCTGCTGCGCTTGCGCACCTGTGGTCCAGCCGATCACGTTGTCACCGAGGTCTCGGTACATATCGAAGGCACCCTCGATGTCTTCTGCCTTCAGGCTCTTGACATCTTTCCCCTGAGCGGTGAGGGCGAACTCAACCGTCTGCGGGTCGACATATGTCGACTGGCTCACGGTGCGCTTGCCCGGGAACTTGTCTGTGTCGAAGAAGTCGGCTGCGCTGGTCGGCGGGTTATCACCGAACTCGTCGGTGTTGTACACGACGACAAGACCATACAAGATCTGCGGCACCATGCACTTGTCAGTGATCGTTCCCTCGGGAATCTTCGAGACGTCGATCTGGGAGTAGTCGTACTCCTCGTACAACGTGCCACAGCCACGTGCGGTGTCGAACTGGGTGGTGTTTACGATGTCCCAGCTCACGTTGCCACTGTCAACCATCGCTTTGAGTTTGCCTGCGTCGAACGCATCCTGATTCATTGTGGCGCCCGAAGCTTCGGCGAAGGGGTTCCACAGTGCTTCGGTCTGTCCGTCTTGGAACACACCTCCGGATCCGGCGAACGTGAGTGTTGCACCGTCGAGTACGCCAGCCTCAATTTCACCGGCTACCGGAGTTGCGAGGTCACGTTCGGGTGCTGGGTCGTCGTTTCCGCCGCCGCTACATCCCACAAGGGCGAGCGCGAATATGGCGGTTCCGGCGAGAACCGACAGACCGCGGCGTGCTCTAGGGTTATTCAGTTTGGGCATTTAGTTCCTCACTTCATCGTGATTGTTCCCGCTGACCTGATGCGTCACCGCTGTCGTAGAGCGAACATGTCACTCGCGGGCAGCTCTGAAGTTACCAGCGCGACCCGCCTAAACCCGGGTCTGCGTTACTTCTTCGTTACCGAATTCAGCGTCTTTCATAGATTCGTATGTCGGGTGACGCGTCCGTTGTACAAAGATAAGCAATTGCTGTTTCTCACCCCGGTTTCCACTCCTAAGAAGAGCGAAATCTCTACCATAGGGCATGACATCTACTGTTCGAGGAGGAACGCGGATGAAGATTATCATCGTTGGAGCCGGGCTCTCTGGGCTTACCGCCGCGTGGGAACTCACCAAGGACGGGCATCACTGCACGGTGCTTGAGGCGCGGAATCGTGTGGGTGGTCGCACGTGGTCTGAACGTCTTGGCAACGGCGAGGTAACTGAGCGTGGCGGCGAGTATGTGTTCCCGACGGAATTTCCGATTCGAAAGCTTGCCGCTGAAGTTGGTGTTCCGATCATGTCTCATGGGGTGCGTTACGGTCGACGCACCGTGAATGAACGCACCATTTCCTTCACCGAGCTCGAAGACACAGGCGCTCGAGTGCGAGAGACGCTCACGCACATGCTTGCCGATGGTGAGGCTCGGGTATCACTTGAGCAGGTGTTCGCCGAGTCGCTTGGCGACGGGTACCGTCTCGACCCGGTATATCGACGCACGACCACGTCATCTGCGGCTGATCCCTCGCTCGTGAGCGCAGAAGCCGTGCTGTTGCACGAGTCGTCTACCACCAATGGGTACATCGAAGACGGTGGTCGATTTGTGGGTGGAAATCAATCGCTCTCACTCGAGCTCACAAAGCGTTTGGGTGCTCAGGTGCGCCTCGAGCACCCAATTTGCGGAGTGGACCAATCTCCCAATGGAGTGCAAGTGCATCTGCGTGACGGCTCAAGTATCGATGCAGATGCCGCCGTCATCGCCGTACCCTTCCCCATTCTTCACGAACTTGAACTTAGCTTTGCACTCCCTGAACCACAGCGGCGCGCACTCGACCACCGGTTCATGGGCGTTGCTGCCAAGCTTGGGGTCCCGCTGACCCGAGTGGACGACGATATTGCTTTGCAGCACCCCGAACACACCTGGTGGTCGTGGCGATCACTGTCAACCGATGGCGAGCACAGGATTGATGCGCTCTCTTCGTTCGCGGGTGGGCCATCCACACTTAATGCACTGAATGTTGCGGCCGGGCCATTGAAGTGGACGCAAGCGTTACAGCAAATGCGCCCAGACCTGGAGATAGACGGTGAGGTGCTCTTGACCACGTGGGCCGACGACCCTTGGGCTAAGGGTGCCTACACTGCACCAGGCCTCGACTGGACATCAGCGGATGCCGACGTGTTCACCGAGGCTGCGGGGCGGGTCGCAATCGCGAGCGAGCACACCGGCCTTGCCCAGTCACTATCGGGAGCAGTTGCCTCTGGGTATCGGGCTGCCGAAGCGCTCACCCGAGGCTTGGATATATGATTCGCCCATTCAGACCTACACTGGGCTTATGACCTTCTCGGTCGGGTCATTACTTGCCACGCCTACGGCCCGCACAGTTTCGCTCACTCCTGGCATCGGAGAGGACCGCGGTGTGACCTGGGCGCACGTGTGCGAACTCGCGGAACCTTGGAATTGGCTCGGTCCTGGAACACTTGTGATGACCACTGGCATCGGTGTGCCGCGCACGACTGATGAACAGTGCACCTATCTCGCGGGAATGCACGCGGTCGGGATAGCAGGCCTCTTAATTGATGCGGAAAGTCTAGAAGTTCCGTTTACACCGCCTGCACTGGCTTACGCCATCCATATCGGGTTCCCCGTGCTCCAAGCTGCACACGAAGTCCGCTTCGTTACGATCGCTCAAATCGTCGCGGCGGCGCAGCGCACGGAGAGCACACGCAAACAGGTCAATGCCGAGCAGCTCCATGGCGCACTCCTCCTCTCAGAGCTCGCAAGCGGGTTCGTTACACCAGAGACTGCAACGACGATCGTGTCATCACACGGTGTGGATCCACAATTCTTACTTGCGGTGATCGAAACCGACGACACTCGGAGAACGCTCGATCGCGTCCACACGGTGTTCGCGCGCTATCAGGTTCCCGCTCTCGCGACGATCAAAGACGGTCAGGTGTTCGTGCTCACAGGCTCCGATGAACGCGTAGATCGCCTATTGGAATCAATGATTGGCCCGGATGATCGCGTCGGGGTAAGCGCCCGTTTTGAGCGACTCGCTGAATTGATGACGGCACTCAGACAGGCACGAAGTGCGCTCATCCGGAACCATCACTCAGGGAAACTACTCCATTTTGAGGAGCACCCAGCCGCTTCCCTGTTCCTTCCCCAAGACCCGGATCAATTGCGAAGCATCGCGGATCAGGTGCTCGGGCCGCTTCGCACCTATGACAAGCAACGCAGCACTGAGCTCACGCAGACCCTCCGCGTGTTTCTCGAAGAGAACCGCAGTTGGGTGCGCGCTGCCGAGCGGCTATTCGTGCATCGCCAGACCCTCATCGCCCGCATTTCCCGCATCGAAAAGATTATCGACCGCGACCTCTCATCAATCGAAGACACGGCTGAGTGCTGGCTCGCAGTGCAGGCAGCGATCGGGTCGGGTGATCTCGAACCGAAGGAACCAATCGCAACGGTTCTCGACCAGGGCGCAGAGCCCCTGGACTAGTGTCGCCCGGTAATAACGTCCGCAATTCGGGCAATGGGTGACGTGGTCGATCGGCCAGCCCGCTCTGTCCGATCAGCTACACCGTAGGCTGCGTAAAGACCCTGTGTTGCTGCCCACCTCAGAGGTTCTACCTCCCACGTTCTCACCCGGTGGTTTACCCACGGGAGCGAGACGAGCTCGGTCTCATTACCAAGAATGAGGTCGGTAAGCGTACGCCCTGCGAGGTTTGTCGCAGTAACCCCGGTGCCGACGTATCCGCCAGCCCATGCGATCCCGGTTTGCTCATCCAGTCCAACGGTGGCCGCCCAGTCGCGTGGCACACCGAGCACACCTGACCAGACGTGCGCGATGGCAGCATCGCGCGTCGCAGGGAAGAAACGATGCAGAATCTCGCTGAGCGTGTCGACTGTCTGCTCGGGAGTCTCACCATCGGTGTCCGTCTTCGACCCGTATTTGTATGGCACGCCGCGCCCACCGATCGCGATGCGGTCATCGGCGGTGCGTTGCGCATACATGTACACGTGCGCGAAATCTCCGAGTACTTCGCCTTCATTCCAGTGCAGCTCATCCCAAACGTGTTGCGGGAGCGGTTCGGTGGCAATGATCGAGGAGTTCATGGGTAACCAGAGTCGATGCAGCCCTTTGAGGTTTGCGGTGAACCCTTCTGTGGCCCGCACGATGTATTCGGCTGACACGGTGCCATGCGTAGTGCGCAGCTGGTGTGGCTCGATCTCGACAACTCGGGTGCGCTCATAGATGGCCACGCCTAAGCGTTCGACCGCACGCGCAAGCCCTTCGACAAGTTTTGCAGGTTGGATCCGCGCAGCATGCGGATGCCATACGGCAGCGCGCGTACCTGCAACGTTGATCTTCGCCTGCGCTTCCACTGCCTCGAGTACCTCAAGGTCCGTGTACTGCCAGGTGCGCTCTGACGCGGCAAACTCTCGAAGTCTTGCCTCCTGTGCGGGAGTGTACGCAACGTTGAACTCCCCGCCCTTCTTGATATCTGCGTGAATACCCTCAGTACCAGCGACGCGGATCACCTCGTCGACCGTCTCGTTCATCGCCCGTTGAAAGCGTTGAGCTGCGTCGTGTCCGTGAGTGCCAACGTACTGCTCACGCCCTCCGGTCACCGAATTCGTGAGCCACCCCCCGTTTCGTCCGGAGGCCCCATACCCAACGTGGCGCTGTTCGATTACCACGATTTTGAGCTGCGGGCGCGCCTTCTTGAGGTAATACGCAGTCCACAGGCCCGTGTACCCAGCACCAACAATCGCAACATCAGCGGTCATATTCCCCGGCATCTCAGGTCGATCGACCGGCAGTCCAATCTGTTCCCACCAGTGCGATACGCGTCCATTGATCATCGTTGACCGTCCCTACTCATTTTGTTTCTTAACGATACAGACCTCTTCGCTGCATCGTAATGCGCGTCGTCACGCGTAAAGCTCCGCGCCGCCAATACAGTGAAGGCCACAAGTGGGTGGTAGCTTGAAATGCGGTAATAAGAACTCAAAGTGAAGGGAAGATGATGGAATCAGAACAACTCGATCAACTTCTTTCGCTCGCTGAACGTTGGTCAGTGGACGATATCGATGAACTCACGCGCGCAGAAGCAGCGCGACTCATCAAGCATGCCCGCGAGGGAGATGTCGACGCGGTAGCTCAGCTCGAGGCATCGTTCGCTGATCGTCTCGCGTTTGGTACCGCAGGACTTCGCGGAGAACTCGGCCCGGGACCCTCTCGAATGAACCGCGTCGTTGTTTCTCAAACGAGTGCCGGATTTGCGGCTTTCCTGCTCGCTCGCGCAGCAGCAGGTGCAACGCAGTCACCACCTTCAGTGGTCATTGGATACGATGCCCGCGTGAACTCTGACGTGTTTGCGAAAGATGCCGCTGAGATCATGGCCGGCGCTGGCGTTCAGGTAACACTGCTCCCTGAACCCGGTCCCACTCCCCTGACCGCATTCGCAGTGCGTCATTTGAACGCCTCAGCTGGCGTCATGGTGACGGCTAGTCACAATCCGCCCCGCGACAATGGCTACAAGGTGTACCTCGGCGACGCTGATGCTGGTTCACAGCTCGTTGCGCCGGCCGATAACGAGATCGCCACGCGCATCACTGAGGCAGCCGCGCTTCCGGTGAGCGAGCTCCCTCGGAGTGACAGCTACACGCTCGCTGGTGACGATATTGCGAACGCATACGTGCAGCGCACTGCTGCGGCGCTCCTCGCGGGGTTCCCAGTCAATGGAGACGGCTCCGTCGAATCAGGCGACACTCCGATCAGTGTCGTGTACACCGCGATGCACGGCGTCGGGGCAACACTCGCTCAACGCGTCTTCGTGGCAAGTGGTCTCCCCGCGGTGACCCCCGTTGCCGAGCAGATCGAGCCAGACGGTAATTTTCCCACGGTAGATTTCCCGAACCCCGAGGAACCCGGCGCACTTGACCTCGCGATCCGCACCGCCAATGAAATTGATGCTGATCTCATCGTTGCCCACGACCCTGATGCGGATCGCCTGGCAATCGCCGCCCCGCATCCCACCGAACCGGGTGGATACCGCAGGCTCACAGGAAATGAACTTGGGTTGTTGCTCGGGTGGCGTGCCGCAGAGCGTGCGCAGCGTGCGGCGGATCTTCGCAATGAAACGCTGACCGGCTCCCTCGCTTGCACGATCGTCTCGTCGCCGGCACTTGGCTCGGTCGCGAAAGAGTTCGGTCTTGATTACGAGGAAACCCTGTCGGGCTTTAAGTGGGTGTCTCGGGTACCGAATCTCGTGTTCGGGTTCGAGGAGGCACTTGGTTACCTTGCGCACCCCGAGATCGTGCGCGATAAGGACGGGATCTCTGCAAGCGGTGACGCGATTGCGATGGCGCGCGAGTGCAAGGCACGAGGTATCGACCTGTGGGGCCTGCTCGATGAAGCGAGCGAACGCTTCGGGCACTTCGCGAGCACGCAGGTCACCGTGCGGTTGCCATCTATGAACGCTGCCGCCGAACTTTCTGGCAAGATTCGCACAACGCTCCCGACATCGTTCGGAGTACGGGTCATTGAGTCCACGAAAGATCTTATGGAGTCGGGCCTCGCCGCAGTGCCGTCAAACGTGTTGCGATACGACCTCGCTGATGGTTCGCGTGTGATGATTCGCCCGAGTGGCACCGAAGCAAAGCTGAAGGTGTATCTCGATACCTTCAGCGACAAGGGGTCGGCTGAGTCTCGCCGTAAGTCAGCTGAGGCTGCGCTCACCGAGCTCGAATCAGACGTTCGCGCGTTCCTCGAGAAGTTGCAGGCTTAAAGCATTTCGCGGTGCGACTCGCGCAGTTCTTCGACTGCGCGGTCTAGCGATGGGTCGTCGCCGCGAGCGAGGCCAGCATACTGCAGCACTATGCCGTCTTCGTTCGGAATCGCTTTCACCCAGACGCGGCGCCGAGGCACGAACAAGGACCACAGCAGCCCACCGAGTGAGAGCAACGCAAAAACAAGCACGCCGATCTGGAACGGGTTCTGCATCACGTCAAACGACGCATAGCGCGGCACTGACTCAAGCGTCACCGTGCCGAGGCCATCAGGCAGATCGACAGTGTCACCCGGGCGCAATTCGAGCGACGGGGAGTCGATCGCCCGGCCTGTGAGTTGCGTCATGCCATCGGTGTCCAGCACGTAGACCGACTGCGGAACACCATCATCGACGCCCAGGTCTCCCTCGAACGCGTCAAGAGTGAGCACCGGATTCTCAAGGTCTGGGTAGTTTGATGTGTACGCACCAGATTCGAGCTTGGTCTGCGTCGGGTAGAAGAAACCGCGCAGCCCAAGTTGTGCCTCGTCACCGTTGGTGTTCGTAAGCCCGTTGAGTACCTTCACGACTCCGATGGAGGTGAGATTCGGGTCACCCTGTGGAATGAACGGGACCGACTCATTGAACACGGTCTCCCCCTCAGCGTTCTTCACCACAAGCGTCGGCGCGTAGCCGTTCGCGAGCAGATACACGGGTGACCCGTGTACGCGAAGGGGGTGGTTCACCCGAATGACCTCGCTCGATTCCGTGCCGTCAGGCCCGGTCAGGGTCATGCTTGCGATGAAGTCTTTCACCTGGCCGATGGCGTTGTTATTGCCATCGTCAGGCGTCATATAGGTGACGTCGAGGTCATCGAGCCGTAAGCTGAACGGTTCAAGCGATTCGGGGTTAAAGGCGCGGCCAGATTTTGCAGAGTCGTAGTCGATGAGCTGGTTCACAAAGGTCTCCCCTTCGTAAATCACTCGCTGTCCGTTAAAGGTAAAGGCGGTTCCGAGGCCAACGCACACGAGCACTCCGAGCAACGCGAAGTGAAAGATGAGGTTGCCTGTTTCTCGCAGGTATCCGCGCTCGGCCGATACAGAAACTTCGTGAGTGCCCCGCACGGTCGCTTCTTGCATTTCGACGCGATAGCGCTGTTTACGCAGCAGCTTCGCCGCTGATTCCACGGCCTGACGCGCAAAGTGTGAGCGTTGCTCGGCTGTTGCTTCGGTATTCGTCACCCGAATGTCTGAGAACCCAGCCATTCGGTTCAGCCTGGCGGGCGTCTTCGGAGGGGTTCCGCGCCATGCTTTCCAGTGGTGCGCGAGACGAGGCAGCACGCATCCGATGAGCGAGATAAAGAGGAGCAGGTAAATCGAGGAGAACCACACCGACCCGTAGACGTCGAACGCCTGAATTGGGAACGCGTCGAGAATCTTGAAGAGTGTTGGATTGTCCTGTTCGTATTGGATCACACCATTCGGATCCGCGCCGCGCTGCGGCACGAGTGAACCTGGGATCGCGGCGACTGCGAGCAACAGAAGCAGAATGAGCGCGACTTTCATGCTGGTGAGCTGTCGCCAGAACCACCGGAACCAGCCTTTGAGGCCGAGCTCGGGGTTCGTTACCGTACGCTCAGGAGCGCCAGAGCCATCATCGTAATCAGAGGGGCGTGACATAGCCACCAATCACCACCTGCAGTTGGTTCATAATCATTGCCCAAAGTCCCGTCACCATGAGAAGACCGATCACGATCAAAAGCGCGCCGCCCGCAATATTAACCAAACGAATGTGCCGCTTGAAAAAGCTCATCGTCTGCGTCATCCACCCAAATCCAAAAGCCGCGAGTACGAAGGGGAGACCAAGCCCCACACAGTACAGGGCTGCAAGAATCGCTGCACGCGGGGCGGATCCCTGCTGCATGGCAAGGAGGCCCACGGTGCCGATCGTGGGACCGAGGCACGGCGCCCAACCGATCGCGAAGACGACGCCAAGAATGGGGGCGCCTGCGAGACCAACGCGCGGGCTAAACTTCATGCGCGTCGTACGCTGGAGCCTGCTGAATGCCCCCATAAACACGAGCCCCATGACGATCACGACGGCACCCATCACGCGCAAGATCACGTCTTGCCAGTCGAGATACCAGGTGCTCGCGCCAACGAATCCGCTGAGCATGAGCAACGTGACAAACACCGCGGTGAACCCGAGAACGAAGAGCAGCGCACCTATCACCATCCGGCGTCGTTCGCGCGCACTTGCCTGCTTTGGGTTGGCGGCGGCAGAGCTCGGAGCCCCGGCGATCCCTGATACATACGCGAGGTATCCCGGAATGAGTGGGAGCACGCATGGCGACAAGAACGACACAAGACCTGCGGCGAGCGCGATCGCTGCGGCGACGAGCAGTTGACCGTTTGCGATCGTCTGCTGGATGTCCATCAGCTGGCGTCCGCGGAAGTCGACTCGTCTAGAGCTGTCGACTCCTCCAGGGTTTCAGAAATCAGGGTGCGCAGCTGCGATGCACCCGCGATTTGACCCACCACTCGGTGAGCGACGCGCCCCTCGGTGTCAAGCACAAGCGTCGTCGGAACGGCGTTCAGCGGTATCTGTCCCGCGAATGCTCGCTGCACAGAACGGCCACCGGGGTTATCAAGAATTGAGGGATACTCGATTCCAAACTGCTCGGCGAACTGTATTGCCTGCGCTGACTGGTCACGGGTGTTAATTCCGAGAAATTGGACGCCCTCAGGCTCAAACTCGTCGTAGGCTTCCTCAAGATCTGGTGCTTCGGCACGGCACGGAGCACAGGCTGCGTACCAAAAATTCACGACGGTCACGTGTCCGTGTGTGTCTGCGGATCCGATCTGCTCACCGTGTTCAGTTTCACCGGCAAACTCTACGGGCTCACCCCGCTCTGCCTGAGGCACCGAGAACGAAGATCCGTCGCCGGCGACGTACCCTTTATCGCCGCCATCTTGCCACTGCTGTGAGAGGTTGTCGGCTTCGCTCGTGCTGCATCCGGTCAACGCGAGCGCAGCAACGATAGCGAGCGTTGCAACAGGTTTTGCGCCTCTCACACGGCACCCACGTCGAGCGCATCATCGAGGAGACCGTCTGCCGGGGTGCGGTAATCCACCTCGAACCAACGCTCTCCCCTTCGTTCAAAGGAGGTGATGCTCGAGAGGGCACACCGGCGCGTGGCTGGGTTATGGAAGAGCGACTTGCCTGCAATATCTAGGTGCGCCATCCAGATTGGGGATTGGTGCAGCACCATCACGATGTCGCCGCCTTCGGTGTTCTCCCACGCATCATCCATCGCCTCGCGCACGCGTGCAGCGACCTGGCGGTAGGGCTCGCCCCAACTTGGACGGAACGGATTCAAAAATTTGTACCAATACCGGGGCTTTTTGAACGCGGCGTCTGGGCCGGAGTTTACTTTGCCCTCAAAGAAGTTCGTGGGCTCAATAATGCGTTCTTCGGTCTGGATCTCGAGGCTCAGTGCGCTCGCGATCGGTCGGGCAGACTGTTGGGCTCGTTCGAGCGGCGAGGCGTAGAGCGCAGCCACTTTCCGGTCGCTGCCGGCAAGCTCAAGTGCTGCGGCTTCGGCCATTTCATGCCCGCGCTCTGAGAGGCGGAATCCGGGAATACGCCCGTACAGCACCAGGTCAGGATTGTGTACTTCACCATGGCGCACGAGATGCAGGAGTTTGTCGCTCACGTCTATATTCTAGGCGCGTCTCACCTGAGAGATTGGCCCATGACATATGAGCACCAAGTGCACCGGCACGTCTACGAACGTATCGTCGAGAGCACGGTGAACGTCTTGTCCCTCGCAAGCTGGCGCACCGGCCCAACGGAGTCGGTGACGACCCGCCGGTATCCCAGGTGGGAATTGAACACGAGTCGAAGTTCCCCGCCTGGCGCAAGCACGCGTTGACAGTCTCGAATGAGGCGGTGCGCCACCCCTGCGTGCACCGTTGATCCGGTGTGGAACGGTGGGTTGAGGAGCACGAGGTCCACTGATTCGTCGTCGAGCGCCTCTGTTCCATCCGCCCGGTGGATCGCGACTCGGTCTGAGACGCCCGCCGCCTGCGCGGTGAGGGCCGTGGCACGAACGGCCGCATCAGATTGGTCACTCGCAACAATCTTTGAGGTAGGCCACGTGAGCGCGGCTGAGACTGCGAGCACACCATTTCCGCAGCCTAGGTCAAGCACTCTTATGGGTGCGACGGCTGGGGCATGGGTGCGCAGAGTAGACAGGAGCAGCCTGCTGCCATGGTCAAGTTTTGATCCACCAAACGTCGCACCGAACGACGCAAGTGAGAATGTGAGCTCGGCATCGCTCGCCCATCTCGGGAATGGTGGATCAGCAGGCCTGTGCGGGGTACCCACCTCGAGCACACGTGCTTTGCGCCAACCGAGACCGGCAGAGACGTCACTAAAGTACTGGGCAAACACATCATTTTGCGCACGGGTCATGTGTTTCACGCGGCCGCCCGCGAACACCCGAACTGCGGGGTCGGCGTAGCGCGCGATCGTCCAAGCAATCTCCTCAAGCGCGTCTAACCCACGTGGCAGTTGCACGAGCACAACGCGTGCGCCCCCGACCAGCGTTGCATCGAGTCTGCGTGAGGTGAAGTGGGCACCGAAACCGAGTCGCCCTGCATTCAATGTGAGGGCACGTTCTCCCAAGAGTGGGTCTTGGTGAGTGCGGATCCCGCGCATCCCAAACAGCTCGGCGACCCCGAGGGTGAGCGCCCCGTGACGGTCGCCGATGATTGCAACTTCGCCCGGGCGGGCTGCGCGCAGCGACTCAGCAGCAGTGTCAAGAATCAGGAGGTCTGCCGAGTCATGTGCCTGAAGTTCTGGCGCATCAAAGTCGGGTTCGCGGCCGAGCGACTCAAAAAGTTGCTCGGCCGCGGCCACTACGGTCTCCACACAACAACCTCGGCGTTGCGGCGCACACGAGTACCTCGACGAAGCGTCACCACTTCGCCTCCAGCACCCGCGGCGAACACGCGACGCTCTGGCCGTTTGAGCACTTCATCGGAAAGTGCCCGCTCAAGTTCGCGCACCTGCAACTCGAGTTCACGCACGCGATCTTCAAGGCTCAACACGCGCCGAATACCCTCGAGGCTGAGGCCCTCTGCCGACAAGCGTGCAACCTCGCGCAACCGCTGCACATCGTGCAACGAGTAGCGTCTCGTGTTGCCGCTCGTGCGCCCAGGCACGACAAGCCCAATGCGGTCATATTGTCTGAGCGTCTGCGGGTGCATTTCGGCGAGATCTGCCGCCGCGGCGATCGCGAACACCGGTGTGTACCGGTCCATCTGCACTCTCGCCATGTCGTCTCCTTCGCTCGCGTACCCTCAGCCTAGGCAGATGTCTACGCTTGAGCCCTCGCGATGAGGTCTTCACGCGGATTTTCTCGCGGCTCAACGCTCTGAAACGCCTCGAGAGCTTCCTTTGCCTCAGTACTCAAGTTGCCTGGCACGGCAACCTGCACCTCGGCAAGCAGATCGCCCGCCCCTTTCGAGGTGTGCACCCCGCGCCCTTTGACGCGCAGCACACGCCCACTCGGGGTGCCCGGTTGCACTTTCAGCTTCACGGTCGGCCCACCAAGAGTGGGCACCTCGATCGTTGCACCAAACACGGCCTCGGTGAACGTGACCGGCAGTTTAAGCTTAAGGTTTAACCCGTCGCGCTCAAATACCGGGTGCTTTCGAACAGTCACAGTGAGCATGAGATCGCCCGTGGCGCCCCCATTCGGGCTCGGGTGTCCCTTGCCACGTACTCGAATCTTCTGCCCATTCACGACACCAGCCGGGATCTTGACTTTGACAGTTCCATTTGACGACTGCAGTGTGACAGTCTTGCCGTTGACCGCAGTTTCGAAGTCGATCGTCGTCGAAGCGTTGATATCTTGGCCCTTCTCAGGTCCACGCGGCGCACCGCCACCAAACATGCTGAAGATGTCTTCGTAGCCGCCACCCTGCTGGAAGTTGTACTGCGTGTTCCGGCCGCCGTGACCTGCGCCACCACCGAACATGCCACCGAAGATGTCGTCGAAACCTTGGCCGCCTTGACCGCCCGCAGTAAAGCGAGCGCCGCCGGCGCCCATGGCACGAATCTGATCGTACTCCGAGCGTTGTTCCGCGTCAGAGAGCACCGAGTACGCCTCGCTGATCTCTTTGAACTTCGACTCAGCCACCGTGTCACCCGGCTTTGAATCCGGATGGTACTCGCGAGCGAGTTTGCGGTACTTTTTCTTCAGCTCAGCGTCACTCACGTCTTTTGAAACGCCGAGGACCGCGTAGAAGTCTTTGTCTAACCAGTCTTGACTAGCCATCAGCTCCCACCGCCACCGCTACTTTGGCGGGGCGTAGCTCAACATCTCCGATGCGATAGCCCCGTTCGATCACGTCGAGCACGGTGTGCTCTTCTGTACCGGGAACCGGCACCTGAGCGATCGCCTCGTGGACCTGGGGGTCGAACAGTTCGCCCTTCTCCCCAAAGTTCTGCAGACCAAGTCGCTCGAGGGTGCCGCGAAGCTTCTGCGCGATCGCAGTGAACGCGCTCCCCTCCTCAAGGTCGCCGTGCTGTTCTGCGCGATCAAGATCATCGAGCACTGGCAGCAACGCTACGACCGCGGCAGCGGTCGCCCGCTGCTTATCGATGTCAACGTTTGCCTCGGTGCGCTTGCGATAGTTCGCGTACTCTGCTGACAAGCGGCGCAGATCCTCAAGGTACGGGTTCTCCATATCCTCGAGCGGATCCACTGGAGCCGCGACCGCATCGGCAGCATCTGCGCCTGCCGCATCAGAAGTCTGTTCGGCACCCAGAATGTCGTCTACGGTGAGCTCCTCATTCT